>NZ_AP019829.2:1646582-1975899 GCF_007990545.2 Leptotrichia wadei | reverse complement strand
AATCAAAGAACCCATACTATGCCCAAAAATTGTAGTATTGTTTGGAGTTGCTCCAACTTTGCTCAAAACTTTTTTAAAAAAGGAATCAATATCTTTAAAGACAGATTTTATTCCCCCTTTTCCAAAATCTCCAATTTCACTATCTTTTAATTCCCCATGACCACGAATTTCCATAACAAACACATTATATCCATTTGAAGCCAAAAATTCCCCAAATTCAGCATATCTGTCAATAGATTCGGTCATTCCGTGAAATATTACAATATTATTTTTATATTTATATCTTTTTGATTCAAAAAATAAATAAGGAACCTTTTTTCCATCAAAACTTTCAAAATACTGTTTTTTCATTATTTCCCTTCCTAAAAAACATTATTCTATTTATTAACGTAAATTATTCCCGCTTGTAGAAGTCTACATTTTATTAAATAAGTAGAACAGTTATAATCCTAGAGTTTAGTTTTAAAGTAGTCTTATGTAATGTATATATTTATTATAATACAATATTATTTTTTTTGCAATTACAAATTTTTTTCTTTTATATAAGCACTTTTAAAATAAAACTAGGTTTAAGCAATTTTGTATTGTTTCATATTTTAAATTATTAAAAATTAATAGAAGAGAAATTTTGTTTTGTTTACACAAATTAATAAAAATAAAGATATTTATGATTTGTTTAGCTTAATTATGAAACTTTTTATTAAAAAATAAAATTTTAGAATAGTAAATTTTATATTGACAAAAAGATCTTGAAAATAAAGGGTTTTAATTGAGTTATATATATTTATTTTGTTATTTCTTAAATTTTAATAAAAAAAATCAAAAAATTTGAAAATACTTATAATAATATTTTTTAAAAAAAATAGTACTTTATTAGTATAAATTTACAATTAATTATTATATACTTTAATTTTAAATTAATTTAATTAAATCGTTGGAAACCAGTATTTAAGGGGCATTTTCCCAAAATAAGAAAGTTAAAAATATCATCTAAAAAAATAAACTCATAATTGTTATTATGGAAATATTCGTAAATGTTAATCTTACGAGTTTAATTAAGAATTATGAGGAGAAAATAATCAATGGGGCTGGATTTTAATGAAAGTGATATATTAAAAGATATTTTGAATTTTAAAATTGTCAATAGAAGAAAGTTAGAAGAAAAATACGAATTTAAAATAATAGATCATACAATTGGACATATAAATAAATTTTTATCTAGAAATAATAATGGAATAATACATAAAAGTAAGAATTACTTATATTATTTTGGAAAATATCATGAAAAATTATTTAAGATGGATGATAGAGATATAAATATGAAAATGTCATTCAGACGAGAACTTATCACGCTTATCTTACTACTTGGAAAAGAAAAGCTAAATATTTATAAATTTAATAAGCAAATCAGAAGGAATGAACAAAATACTAAAAATATTCAAAATGATTTAAAGCAGATATTAAAAATTTATAATATAAAACATTCAGAATATGTAAAATCAGCAAATATAGAAAAATTATTTGAAAATAAAAATTATGACCTTAAAGAGTTAAGAGAAAACTATTTAAGAGAAATACTAATGAGAAGAATGGAAAAAATTTATATTGGAAAAAGTACATATCAGGAAAATTTTTATTTCAAAATATTACAAGAAATTCTGGAGTTAAAAGGGATTAAATATATGAAAAAACTCCTTTTTTTATACATTGATCAGTATACTGACATAATTTCAATGGATGAAAAATATTCGATATTAACATATTTTATTTTAAATATGAAAAATACAAATATAAAATTTAAATATCGTATAAAGAGAACTGATAAAAATGAAGAATTTTTTATAATGATAGATAAAATTTGTAAAAGGGAAAAACTAAAGATGGATTATAAGTTTATTACTTTATTTTATAGAAAATTACACAGAAAAAAGAGAAATCCTGAAAAAATATTAAGTGAAATTAATAAAGCTGTGATGATTGAGAAAAGTCAAGAAACATCTAAAATAAAAAAAGTGGAAACTAGAAGAAAAAAAGAAGATAAAGTGGAAGTTTACAGTATTGCTGAAATATCTGTAAATTTTGAAAATGAAAATTTATTAAACAAAAAACTAGTAAAAAAGTATATTCATTTGAATGAAGCTGCTAAAATAAAGACATTAGTTTTAGTTGATGTGGAAGAAAATCAGATTTTAAAGTCATTTAATAAAGTAATGAGATTTTTTAATTTTTTAGAAGTGGTTAAAGTGGAACATTTAAATAATTTTAAGAAGGTTATTACGAAAAAGAATACTGGCTATGAACAAGTACTCATAATTTCCAATTCAAAATTTTTAAATACAATAAGAAATTTTTCAGATATTCCAATTTTTAATTTTGTATTGGGAAAAGAAAAGGGAGCTTTACAAAGCAGAACAAATATTTTGAAACAAATGATATATTTACGTAGAATGATGTTTCAATATTTGGAATTTAAAAAAGATAGAAAAATAATTCATAAGTAAATTTTATTGCAGAATAATCGCTTAAGTACTTAAATTTTACAAGTTATTTTTTTCACTATTTTACAGTATTTGAGCGATCTTTTTTATAGAAAAATTTTTTTAAAAAATTTAATAATATATTTGCTTTTATAAAAAATATGGGGTATAATACTTGTGGACTTAAGATTACAATATTAAAATGATTACAAACAAAATACAAAGTAAAAAAAATTTTTTTTGAAAGGAAGTTTATAATATTATGGATGCATGGAGAGGATTTAAAGAAGGAAATTGGAAAGACAACATTGATGTTACAGAATTTATCAGATTAAACTACACAGAATATTTAGGAGATGACAGCTTTTTGGAAGGTCCAACCGAAGCTACGACTAAATTGTGGAAAGAACTTTCTGAAAAATTTAAAGTAGAAAGAGAAAAGGGTATTTATGACGCTGAAACTAAAATACCATCTCAAATAGATGCTTATGGTGCTGGATACATCGACAAGGATTTGGAAAAAATTGTAGGACTTCAAACTGATGCACCTCTAAAAAGAGCAATCTTCCCAAATGGTGGATTAAGAATGGTAAAAAACAGCTTGGAAGCTTTTGGTTATAAATTAGATCCAGAAACTGAAGAAATTTTTACTAAATACAGAAAAACTCACAATGATGGAGTTTTCTCAGCTTATACTGAACAAATAAGAAAAGCAAGACATACAGGAATTATTACAGGACTTCCAGACGCTTATGGTCGTGGAAGAATTATCGGAGATTACAGAAGAGTTGCTCTTTACGGAGTTGACAGACTGATAGCTGACAGGGAAGAACAATACAAAAACTTGGATCCAGCTGAAATGACTGAAGATGTAATTAGACTTAGAGAAGAAGTTTTTGAACAAATTAAAGCACTAAAAGCATTAAAGAGAATGGCAGCAGCTTATGGATTTGACATTTCAGGACCAGCTACTAATGGTAGAGAAGCGGTACAATGGTTGTATTTTGCATACTTAGCCGCTACAAAAGATCAAAATGGAGCTGCAATGAGTATTGGTAGAACTTCTACATTCCTAGATATTTTCTTGGAAAGAGATTTGCAGGAAGGAACTTTGACTGAAAAAGAAGCTCAGGAAATAATGGACCATTTTGTTATGAAATTAAGAATCATAAGATTTTTAAGAACACCTGAATACGATGCATTGTTCTCAGGAGATCCAGTTTGGGTAACTGAATCAATTGGAGGAATGGGAGCAGATGGAAGATCAATGGTTACAAAAAATTCATTTAGAATCTTACACACATTGTACAACATGGGAACTTCACCTGAACCAAACTTAACAGTATTATGGAGTGAAAAATTACCTGAAACTTGGAAAAAATTCTGTGCCAAAGTGTCAATTGATACTTCATCAGTACAATATGAAAATGACGACATTATGAGACCACAATTTGGAAACGACTACGGAATCGCATGTTGTGTATCTCCAATGACAATTGGACATCAAATGCAATTCTTCGGAGCGAGAGTAAACTTGCCAAAAGCATTATTATACGCAATTAATGGTGGTAAAGATGAAAAATCTAAGATTCAAGTTACACCAGTTGGACAATTTGAGCCAATCAAAGGTGAATACTTGGAATTTGACGAAGTATGGGAAAAATTAGATAAAGTGTTAGACTGGTTAGCTTCAACTTATGTTAAAGCACTAAATATCATTCACTATATGCATGATAAATATTCTTATGAAGCATTGGAAATGTCATTACACGACATCAACATCAGAAGAACAGAAGCATTTGGAATTGCTGGACTTTCAATTATTGCAGATTCACTTGCGGCTATTAAATATGGTAGAGTTAAAGTTGTAAGAGATGAAGATGGAGATGCTGTTGACTACATCAATGAAAAAGATTATGTTCCATTCGGAAATAATGATGATGCAACTGACCAATTTGCAGTAGATATTACAAGAAGATTTATGAACAAATTGAGAACTCACAAGATGTATAGAGATGCAATCCCTACACAATCAGTATTAACTATTACTTCAAATGTTGTATACGGTAAGAAAACAGGAAATACACCTGATGGAAGAAGAGCTGGAGCACCATTTGGTCCAGGAGCAAACCCTATGCATGGACGAGATACAAGAGGAGCTGTTGCTTCACTTGCTTCAGTAGCTAAAATTCCGTTTGAAGATGCAAATGATGGAATTTCTTATACATTCGCAATTACACCAGAAACATTAGGTAAAAATGCAAATGAAAAACAAACTAACCTAGTTGGATTAATGGACGGATACTTCAACCAAACAGGACACCACTTAAATGTAAATGTATTTGGAAGAGATTTATTAGAAGATGCAATGGAACATCCTGAAAATTATCCACAATTGACAATCAGAGTTTCTGGATATGCAGTAAACTTTGTTAAATTGACTAGAGAACAACAATTAGATGTAATTAACAGAACAATTTCAAACAAAATGTAATTTTTGGAAGTTTAAAAATTTAAAATTTAAATTTAGCTGTTAAACAAATTCAATTTAAGCAAATTCAATAAATTGTTAAAATATGAAAAATGTCGCATAGTTTCATAAAAATATGAGTTATGCGGCATTATTTTCTATTGTGCGATTTGAAATTTAATGTTGACAATCATAGCCAATAGATTTAAAATAAACTTAAGTTATTGAATAGAAAGAGAGAGAAAATTAATATGGAAGCAAAAGGGTATATTCATTCATTTGAATCTTTTGGGACAAAAGATGGACCGGGAATTAGATTTGTGCTGTTTTTGCAGGGATGTCCGCTCAGATGTCTGTATTGTCATAATGTTGACACGTGGGAGATTAAAGACAAAAAAATGGTGATGACTGCACAGGAAGTTATGAAGGAAATTTTAAAAGTGAAAGGATTTATAAAAACTGGTGGAGTTACTGTGTCTGGTGGGGAACCTTTGATGCAGCCTGAATTTCTGATGGAATTATTTAAACTTTGCCGTGAAAATAAGATTCATACGGCACTTGACACATCTGGATATATTTTTAATGAAAAGGCGAAAAAAGTGCTGGAACTTGTTGATATGGTGCTTCTCGATATTAAGCACATAAATCCTGAAAAATATAAAATATTGACTTCGGTGGAGCTTGACAATACATTAAAATTTGCAAAATATTTGAATGAGATTAATAAGCCGACTTGGCTAAGATATGTGTTAGTTCCTGGATATTCTGATGATGAAAATGATTTGCATGAGTGGGCAAAATTTACTTCCCAGTTAAAGAATGTGGAAAGAGTGGATGTTTTGCCATTTCACCAAATGGGGCAGTATAAATGGGAAAAAGTTGGAAAAGAATATAAACTGAAAGATACGCCAACACCAACGAGAGAATTAGTTGAAAAAGCTGAAGGAATTTTTAGATCTTATGGGTTGAAATTATTGGATAAATAAAATAAAGGGAATTGGTTCTAGTTTTTTGTTAAAATTTAGAAATGATTCCCTTTTGATTTATTTCAATTATATTTTCATGTGATTCTTTTATTAGTCAACTTACATTAAATTTTATTTAAAAAAGGAGTTTGAGCATATTTCAATTAGCTGATTAAACTTTGTGAATAAATTATCTCTTTTATCTGTCCTAAGTTATTTGCCTTGCCAATCCCTATACTAATTGCTTTAGTTTTGAAGGGGGTAAAATTGTAATTTAAGATAAATGAATTTATTTTAGATGAATTTTCCTGAGTAAGCAAGGTTACATGCGGATTAAAGTTTATAAATACATCTGGAGAGCCATATAAATTGAACAATTTTTCTTTTTCAGGAAAATACCTTACCCACTCAGGAGTTTCTATGTCTTTCTTACGGTACTTAGTTAGGTTGACTGTAATTTCATCTGCAAGCTGCTGAATATTTTGATTATTTTTGGCATAAACTGCAAGCGTTTTTCTTTCTGTTTTTTCTAACTTGTAAAATTCCATATCAAAAGATTTTGTCTGGCTTGCAATTTTTTCGACAGTTTCCTTGATTTTATATAGAGAATTTTTTTCATATTTTGTAAGATATAATGTCACATGTATAACATATCCTTGTGTATAAAGGCTTTCAATTTCATTTTTCTCTAATTTCTTTGAAATATTTTTAATATTTTTAGTTGCACTATTATCCATAATTATGAAAACGTTATAATTTTCATTTGTACTGGAATTGGAACTAAAAAAATTAAATAAAATCGCTCCTCCAATAATAATGAAGAATATCTCTGCATCACTAAAACTTTGATCTGAAGCAGAAACGTTAGAATTGTCATTAGAAGTACTGTAATCTGCATTGGAAAAAATATTAAAACAAAATAGTATAAAAGCTAAAAAAAATATTTTTTTTATCATAATAAAACCTCCTAGATTTCCTGTTTTAGATTACCTTTATTTATTATCATTATACCTTAAAAAAATCTAAAAACAAGATTTAACAAATATTTTAATTAACTTTGATTATTTTTTGTGTATTTGTTCCATTCTATAATTTAATTCTTCAAAATCAATAATTTTAGCCTGTCTATGTATCTCCTTGCCTTCATAAAATAGAATAACTACTGGAACTGAAAATAGGCTTAATTGTCCGACTGCTTCAGGAATTTCAGATGCTTCGATATAATAAGCAGTAAAATTTTGTTCATTAACAATTTTCTCAACTTTTGGCATATCAATCTGACAAATGCTGCAATTATTCATTGAAACATATAATAAAAAATATTTTTCTTCTTTTATTTTATTCAGTATTTGTTCATAATTTTCAAGTTTTTTCATATAATTTTTCCTTTTTTATTTTTTAAATTTTACTGAATAAATTATATTTTTTGCTTGTCCTAAATCGTCAACTTGAGCGATTCCGATACCAATGACTTTAGATTTAAAGGGTTTAAAATCATATTTTGAAGTAAATGCATCTATTTTTGCTGAATCTTCTGGAGTAAGTAAAGTTATGTGCGGATCAAAACTTGTAAATACGTTTGGAGAGCCATACAAATTGAAGGATTTTACTTTTTCAGGAATAGATTTTGCCCAGTCAGGAACTTTTGCGTCCTTTGCACGATATTTGTTTAAGCTAACTGTTATTTCATCTGCAAGCTGTTGTATAGCTTCATTGTTTTGAGCATCAAGCATAAACCAGTTTCCGCCAGTTTTTCTTAATCTGTAAAATTCTATATCAAAAGGCTTTGTCTGATTTGCAATTTTGTTGACAGTATCTTTTATTGTTTTTAGTGTTTCAGGCTTGTATTCTGTAAGATAAAGTGTCAGATGAACGGCATATCCTTTGGAATAAAGGCTTTCAATTCCTACATCTTTAAGCCCTTTTGAAATGTTTTCCACATTTTTAGTCGCATTGTTATCCATAATTACAAAAACATTATAATTTACATTGGAAAAAACATTGATACAAAACATTAAAAAAATTGAAAAAAATAACTTTTTCATAATAAAACCTCCTAAATTTTTTGTTTCAGATTACTTTTACTATAATTATACCTTAAAATATTTTAAAAACAAGATTTAAAAAGTATTCCAAATTTAATTTAGTTGTTCTTTACAAATTTATTTTATTTTTTTGTAAAATTATCCAAAAATTCATAAAGAAGATTATTCATCTCATTGTAATCGTTATCACGGATTGTTTGAGGTGATTGGACATAAGGTAAAGTTTGGCTTTTCTTCTCAAGATCTTTATCTGAATCAATTAGTAATTCTGCAACTTTTTTTGTAAATTCAAGATGGCATTGAAAGCCGTAGTGCTTTTTGCTGTATTTAATGATTTGTCGTGGGCATCCTTCGCTTTTTGCTAAAACTTTTGCTGTATCAGGAAGTCCTGGCATATCGCTGTGCCAATGTCCTGTTATCGCTTGTTTTCCAAAATGTTTAATATTTTCATCTTCCAATCCAGCTTCAGTTAGTTCAATTGGAAAATTCCCAATTTCGCAAGAAGGGCTTTTTTCTGTAGTTCCACCGTAGGCTTCTCCTAAAAGTTGAGCTCCAAGACAAACTCCAACTATGTATTTATCAGCTTTTATAGCCTTTTTAATCAAATCAATTTCAGCTTTTGGATTAAAATAAGGAAACTCGCTATTATCTCCAATTGGACTTTGAGGGCCTCCCATTATTATTAGAAAATCAAATGAATCGGCATTTTCAGGTAACTTTTCATCTTGATAGACTTTTGTCATTGTAACATCATGTCCAGAAAGTGCTGCCCAAGCAAGATAAGCTCCTGGGACTTCAAATGTTTCGTGTAATATAAAGTGTATTTTCATTTTTTGTGCTCCTTTAAATTTTAGATTTTTATTCAAATTTCAATATTATTTAAGTTTAATATTAAAGAGATTGGATACATTATATAATTTTCGTCAAAAAAATTCAAGAAAAGGATTTAAATAAGGAATTTTAAGAAATTTTAGAAAGAAATAAAAAAACTTATAAAAATTAGGTGGATATATGATATAATATGTGTAGCAATAAGAAAAGTTTTTAGGAGAAAAAATTGTTAAAAATAGGAATTGTAGCTGAATACAATCCGTTTCACAATGGACATTTGTATCAAATCAGGAAAATTAGGGAAATATTTGGTAAAGATGTCTTTATTGCTGTTGTAGTAAGTGGGGATTTTGTTCAGCGGGGAGAAATTTCGTTTTTGGATAAATGGGAAAAAACGCAGGTTAATTTAGAGTATGGAGTTAATTTAGTTGCGGAGCTTCCACTTTACTGTTCGATTCAAAATGCTGAGATTTTTTCAAAGATGGCAACACGAATTTTGGATTATTTGGGAATGGATATTCAGGTTTTTGGAGCAGAGGAGGAAAATATTGAGCTTTTGCAAAAGGTGCTTGATTTACAGAAAAGGCAGGATTACAAGGACAAACTTATGGGATATATGAAAAAAGGTAATAGTTACAGTACTTCTCAAAGATTGGCTTTGAAGGAATATGAACTGGATGGAATTGTGAAGTCGAATAATATTTTGGCTTTGGAATATATGCGTGAGATTGAGAAAAGTAATCTTAAAATAAAGCCGTTTATTGTAAAAAGGGAAATTTCAGAATATAATGAAGAAAAAGTTGAAAAAGAGAGGGAAGAGTTTGCCAGTGCTTCGTTTTTACGGAATGAACTGGAAAAAATATTAGAAGAATTTTGTGGCGATAAAAATTTAAAATCAAAAAAACTTATTTTGGAAAAGTTGAAAAAAATTCAGAAATTTGTGCCAGAAAAGTCTTTTGAAATAATTCTTGAAAATTTAGAATTTAAAATAAAAAATGGAATTGATGGGGGAAAAATAAAGGAAGAAATCTTTAAAATCGTAAAATATAAGATTTTGACTGAAAAAAAAGAAAAAATAATGAAAATATATGACATTAATTGTGAAATTTATGCTAGAATATATAGGGGAGCGGAAATTTCAAAAAATTATAGGGAATTTTTGGAAAATACGAAGTCAAGAAACTTGTCAAATAGGCGTGTGGAGCGGATTATTTTAAATATTTTGCTAAACATAAAGGCTGAAATGATGGATTTTGAGATAAATTATGTCAGAATTTTGGGATTTGATAAAAAGGGACGGGAATATTTGAAGAAAATTCGAGAAAATAATAATTTTGAAAATATTGAGGGGAAAAATAGTTTTGAGAAAAAGAATATTTTTGTAAATTGGAAGGATATTGAAAAATTTGGAAATTTTTTTGAAAATAATGGAAATATAGAAAAAAAAGAAAATATAAAAAATTTTAAAATTCAAGAAAATTTTTTTGAAAAAATAAAAATTGAGAAAAATGGATTTTTATTAAAAGAATTATTTTTAGGAAAAAGAGAAAAATTGAATCCAATTGTTTATTTAAATAATCAAAATTAAAATACAGGCAATTATAAAAGTAAAATCTTTAAAAATTAAGCAATAGCAGTAAGGAATTAAAATTTCCCTTGTCAAAAATTATTAAAAAATGATATTGTTTAAAGTGCTTTTATATACTTTTATAAATGTAAAAAAATCAAAGTAGAATAGGAGTGAATTATGGGAGCGGAGTTATTAATAATAGTTAATGTACTATTTATGATATTTTTCTTTGTGATTGCATATTTGTCAATACGGTATTTTATTAATCAAATTGAGAAATATCCAAGAATCACATTTGAAGAGGTGTATAATAGTAAAAAGTTAAGACAGAAGTATAATATTGAGAATAATAAGGCAAATCCTTATGATTATGGTTACAATTTTAAGGAAATTGAGTATAAATCGGGGAAAATTCAGCTTTATGGATGGCTTATTGAAAATAAGGAAGCTGCAAAAACTATGATTATTTCTCATGGACGTGGTGTGAATAGATTGGCGGCATTACAGTATTTGGGGATGTTTAAGGATATTGGGCTTGATAAGGAGTATAATTTTTTTATTCCAGATTTGAGAAATTCTGGGAAGTCTGATGTAGCTAGAACTAAGATGGGATATTGTTTTGGGCAGGATATTTTTCATACTATGGAAATGTTAAAAGAAAGATTTGGGAAGAATAATTTTACGTTGTATGGGTTTTCACAAGGAGGAATGGGATCTGCCATTGCTTCTAAAATGTATATAAAGACACTTAGAAAAAAAGGGATAATTATTGAAAAACTAATATTGGATAGTTCAATTTCAAATATAAGAAAGAGAATTAAGGAAGATGCAAGAAAACGTCGTGTTCCAAAATTTATTGTAAGTGTTATTGTAAGAATTTTTAATTTAAGAGTTGGAAGCCATCTTGATAAATTGAGATTGTCGTATTTGCTAAAAAGAATACCTACATTGATAATTCAGTCTAAAAATGATAAGGCTACAACTTATGGAATGCTTATGGAAGAGTATAACGAGCTTGCACAGAATGAAAATATCAAGCTAAAAGTTTTTGAAAAAGGTTCGCACACAAGAATTTATGCAGATCCTGAGTGTAAAGATGAATATGCTGAGGCAGTAAAAGAGTTTTTGACAAATTAAAGTGATAAAAACTGAATAGATATAAAGTTTAAAGAGATGAGTTATAACTTTTGAGCTTGGTTTTAAGCAATATAAAAAACAGAAAGGTAGAAAATTTAATGAGTTCAAGATTAACGAAGAAAAGTTATATAATTTACGGGCTTGGTGTTTCATATTTTATGATTGACCAGATCTATAATCAATGGCTGTCGTATTATTATTTACCGCCTGAAACGGAAAAAAACCTAGTTCCGTTGTTAAAGCCGCAATATTTGGTTTTGGCCTTTATTTTTGCGAGGATTATTGATGCAATCTCAGATCCTGTAGTGGGATTTTTATCAGATAATTCCAAATTTCGTTTTGGAAAAAGGTCAATATTTATGCTAATTGGAGGATTGCCGCTTGGGATTCTTACGATTATGTATTTTTATCCAGTTAAAAGTTCGCAGCTGGCGACACTTATTTATTTGTCAATCGTTGGAGGGCTGTATTTTACAGCTTATACTCTAGTTGCAGCCCCATATAACGCTTTAATTCCAGACTTGGCTTCAAATAAGGAGGAGAGGCTTAACCTGTCTACAATGCAGTCAACTTTTAGGCTCATATTTACTGGGGTTGCGATGGTTCTGCCAGGTATTTTGATTTCAAAATTAGGTATGGTAAATGGGGTGCTGAATACAGAAGTTGGAATACGTAAAACAGTAATTTTGATTACAATATTGTCAGTTTTAGGAATTTATGCATGTGTATTTTTTCTAAAGGAAAAGAAACTTACACAAAATCGTCCTAAGACGGAATCGCTAGGGTTTATGAAATCAATTTCACATTTGAAGGATAAGGAAATTATTTTATATTTTTTAGGATATTTCTTTTTCTTTTGTGGATTTAATATACTTCGTGGGGATTTGACATATTATTTAAGTGCTGTAATGCAAAAGGACATAAAGTATTTGACTGTAATATCAGTTGTGCTATTTGGAATGGCGGGGCTGTTTTTTCCAATTACAAACAAGTTTGGGAAAAAATATTCGTATAAGAAAATATTGATTGTGGATATGATGCTTTTGATAATAGGTACTTTTGGACTGCTGTTTATTAATAAAAATAATTCGATTTTTGCATATTTGCTTTTTGTGATTTGTGGAACAGGATTAAGTGGTGCAGCGTTTATTTTCCCGCAGGCAATGCTTAGTGAAATTTCTGCAAAGCTGTCAGAAACAAAAAAAGTAAGTTTGGAAGGCTTTATGTTTGGAATACAGGGAATGTTTTTAAAATTGGCATTTCTAGTTCAGCAGGTTGTTCAGTCAACTTTATTAGTTGCTGGAAATCAAAATATTCAAAATGGTGTAAAGGGTGCTACTGAACTGGGAGTTAAGGTAACACTTGTTGTGGCATTGGCATTATTTGGTGTTTCTTTGTTTTTTTATAATTTGAAAAAGGAAGATTAGAATAAGAAATATTGAAAATTAGGATGTGAAAAGTTTTTTTTAATCGAGTTTATGGTTGTTTTAATAATTGAATAATAAAATCAAAAAATTGATAATTCAATATAATAACGGAGGTTTTTATGAAAATTGAAAATTTGCAAAAAAAGGCAAAAACATTGAGAAAAGACATTATTGAAATGATTTATGGGGCAAAGTCAGGGCATCCAGGTGGTTCACTTTCGATTGCTGATATTTTGGCTGTACTTTACTGGAAAGAAATGAATATTGACCCAGAAAATCCAAAAATGGAAAACCGTGACAGGCTTGTGCTTAGTAAAGGGCATGCAGCTCCTGCACTTTATGCGGCTTTAATTGAAAAAGGATTTTTAGGAAAAGAAGGAAGGGATCTTATTCCTACATTGAGAAAATGGCATTCTCCACTTCAAGGGCATCCTGATATGAAAAAATTGGCTGGAGTTGAAATGTCAACTGGTTCACTTGGACAAGGACTTTCAGCGGCAAATGGAATGGCTTTGAGTGCGAAAATTTATAAAAATGACTATAGAGTTTATGTAATTTTAGGAGATGGAGAATTGCAGGAAGGACAAGTTTGGGAAGCTGTTATGACAGCTGCACATTATAAACTTGATAATTTAGTTGCAATAGTTGATTATAATAATTTGCAAATTGACGGAAAAGTTTCGGATGTAATGGATGTTGCTCCAGTTGGAGAAAAATTTAAGGCATTTAGCTGGAATGTAATTGAGATTGACGGGCATAATTATGAAGAAATCATAAATGCACTTGATACAGCAAGAACAGTTAAAGGTCAGCCAACAGTTATTGTGGCAAATACTGTAAAAGGTAAAGGTGTTTCATTTATGGAAAATAATGCAGGATTCCATGGAGCTGCTCCAAATGAGGAAGAATATAAAAAAGCGATGGAAGAATTAAGCTGAAAGGCTGGTGTTGAAGGAAATTAAAATTTAAGGATTGCAATAAAAAATACAAATATTTAAAGTTATAATTTTTTTTATTTAATATGCAAATATAAAAATTGAAAAATAAAAAGCAAAGAGTTTTAAGATTTTGAAAAAGAAGAAAAGAGAAATAAGTAAAAATTTAAAATATTACATTAATCGAATTTTATAAACTTTAAAAATGACCAAAATAAAAAAATAGGAGAATGTGAGAATGGAAAAAAAATCAACTAGAGTAGCTTATGGGGAAACATTGGTTAAATTGGGGAAAATAAATAAAGATGTAGTTGTGCTAGAAGCTGACTTGTCAAAATCGACAATGACTGCATATTTTAAAAAGGAATTTCCAGAAAGACATATAAATGTTGGGATTGCTGAAGCTGATATGGTTGCAACTGCAGCGGGAATCGCAACAACTGGGAAAATACCATTTGCTTCAACTTTTGCACATTTTGCAGCAGGACGTGCTTTTGATCAGATTAGAAACTCAGTGGCATATCCACAGTTAAATGTCAAGATTTGTCCAACTCATGCAGGAGTTTCATTAGGAGAAGATGGAGGTTCGCACCAGTCAGTTGAGGATATAGCTTTAATGCGTGCAATTCCAGGAATGGTTGTATTATCTCCAGCAGATGCAATTGAAACAGAAAAAATGATTTTTGCAGTAGCAGACTACAAAGGACCTGTTTATGTAAGGCTTGGAAGATTAAATATACCAGTATTATTTGATGAAAATTATAAATTTGAAATAGGAAAAGCTATAACTTTGACACAAGGTGATGATGTGGCAATATTAGCGACAGGACTAATGGTTTCAGAAGCTCTTGAAGCTGCAAAATTATTGGAAGAAAAAGGAATAAAAGCAAGAGTGATTAATGTTTCTACGATAAAACCGTTAGACACAGAAACAGTTCTAAAAGCAGCAAAAGAATGTAAATTTATTGTAACAAGTGAAGAACATTCGGTAATTGGAGGATTAGGAAGTGCAGTTTCAGAATATTTATCAGAAGCTTATCCTACTAAAGTGATAAAACACGGAATACAAGATGTTTTTGGACAAAGTGCAGATGGGGAAACTATGCTTACAAATTATGGATTGAGAGCTAAAAATATTGTAGAAATAGTTTTAAAAAATATTTAATTTAAAAAATATTTGTATTTTTTATGCACTTGCATTTGTCTTTTTAATATGTTATAATAAGTGCGATATAAAATACATTAATAAAAAACAAAAAAAAATAAAATAAAATGGAGGAAAAATTAAAATGGCAAAAGCTAAATTCGAGAGAAGTAAACCACACGTAAACATAGGAACAATTGGTCACGTTGACCACGGAAAGACAACAACAACAGCAGCAATTTCAAAAGTATTGTCTGAAAAAGGGCTAGCTGAAAAAGTTGATTTTGAAAACATCGACCAAGCTCCTGAAGAAAGAGAAAGAGGGATTACAATTAACACAGCTCACATTGAGTATGAAACAGAAAAAAGACACTACGCTCACGTAGACTGTCCAGGACATGCTGACTATGTAAAAAATATGATTACAGGAGCAGCTCAAATGGATGGAGCAATCCTAGTAGTATCAGCAGCTGACGGTCCAATGCCTCAAACAAGGGAACACATCTTGCTTGCAAGACAAGTAGGAGTACCTTACATCGTAGTATACTTGAACAAAGTAGACATGGTAGATGACGAAGAATTATTAGAATTAGTAGAAATGGAAGTAAGAGAATTATTAAACGAATACGGATTCCCGGGAGATGACGTACCAGTAATCAAAGGATCTTCATTAGGAGCATTAAATGGAGAACAAAAATGGATAGATGCAATTGTAGAACTGATGGATGCAGTGGATGAATATATTCCAACACCAGAAAGACCAATTGACCAACCATTCCTTATGCCAATTGAAGATGTGTTCACAATTACAGGAAGAGGAACAGTAGTAACAGGAAGAGTAGAAAGAGGAGTAGTAAAAGTTGGGGAAGAAGTAGAAATCGTAGGAATCAAGCCGACTTCAAAAACAACAGTAACAGGAGTAGAAATGTTCAGAAAATTATTGGATTCAGGACAAGCTGGAGATAATATAGGAGCATTGTTAAGAGGAACTAAGAAAGAAGAAGTGGAAAGAGGGCAAGTACTTGCAAAACCAGGAACAATCACTCCACATACAGGATTCAAGTCAGAAGTATACGTATTGACAAAAGATGAAGGAGGAAGACATACTCCATTCTTCACAGGATACAAACCACAATTCTATTTCAGAACAACTGACATTACAGGAGAAGTAAACCTGCCAGAAGGTGTAGAAATGGTAATGCCAGGAGATAACATTGAAATGACAGTGGAACTGATTCACCCAATTGCAATGGAAGAAGGATTAAGATTTGCGATAAGAGAAGGTGGAAGAACAGTAGCTTCAGGAGTTGTTGCAACTATTACTAAATAGTTTTATATCTTTTTAAGATTAATTTATTAAAATAATGATTTTATAATAAAAAAATAATTTACATAGCACTCGATTAAATAAGATTTTCATTGAATTTGTCGTAGTGCTATTGTTTTGAAGAAAATAAAGCTTGTTATAATATTAATTTTATATGACAAAAAAATTTTAGTTTAAAGTCATAGATTAATAAATAGAATTTTAGATTGAAAATAAGATTATTATTAAGTGATTATATTGATTAATTTGGTAAAATTATTAAAATTATTTTCTAATTTTTAAAAAAAACTTTACAAATTCATATTATTGTGGTAAAATTAACTGTGAAATGATAAGATATATATTTGTTAAAATTATTTTTAGGAGGAAAAAACAATGAAAAAAGTATTAGGAGTATTAGCATTAGTTTTAAGCGTATCTAGTTTAGCAATTGCTGATCAAGAACAAGATACATTAAAAGAAATTCATTTCTCTTCAGAATTAAGACAAACTTACACAGACAAAAAATCGAATACAGGAAATGGATTAGGAATTGCAGGATTCAAAGGAGAAAACAAAGAAAAAACTAGATGGAGAAACATCCTTGGTGGAGATTTACATTTAGTAGATGAAGGAAACATGGGATTAAGATTTGAATTCCAAAATGATCAAGATAGAGTAAAAAATGATTTTGATTACCAAAATAAAAAATTAGTAAAAAATGGAACTTATGACAAATCTCAAACTTGGGAAAATGACATCGCATTATACAGAGATGTTACATTAGGTTCTTGGACTTCTAAATGGGATTTAGGATGGAAATACAAAACTACAAATGGTAACGGTAAATATGCAGGGCATAGAGGAACATTAAATGAAATCTATTTAGGACCAACATTTGGAATCAACTTCTTCGGTCAACATTTTGATGGAAAAGCTCAATTTGTATACTTTGATCAATCAGGAGAAAAAGACGGAGATAATGCATGGTCTGGAAATGATTTCAGAAATGGAAAAACAAGTGGTGTAGGTGCTAATTTCGATTTAGCAACTAATGGTAAAATTTTTGATAATGGAGCAGGGAATTTAAATTACTATGTTACATTAAATAACCATTTAAGAGATGCAAAAGGTAAATTAACTGAAACTGGAAAAGATGCTAAATCTACTGTGTATTTGGATTATGTAACTGGAGCAACTTATAAAACACCTGAATTAGCAGGATTTTACGGATTAATTAATACAGAAAATGAATGGGAAAAACAAACTGCTAGACACGGATTTAAAAACAATTTCTCAGTATGGACTGGATTAGGATATAAAACAGGAATTGATTTGTCAGTAGGAACATTGACAGTAAATCCTGAAGTTAAATACAGAGTTGTTAATAAAGAAACTGTTAAAGGATATGCTAACGATGGACGTTATAACACTGATAAGTATACAAGAGAATACAATGAATTAAGAGCAGGGTTAAACCTTGGTTTAGAAGTTAAATAATTTATTTTAATTAGATTCATATTTAAAAGAGATGAGAAAATTATTTCATCTCTTTTCTATTTATTTTTCTTAAAAGAAAGAAGAAATTATATTTTATTATTTTGAAATATTGAATTTTTATTTCTTGTTGGAAAATTTGTAATAATTTTGTTATTCGAATAAAAGTTAGAATAATAAGACTTCTTAATTTTTCGAGTAGGATTTTAATATAGAGCATTTTAGATTTAGTAAAAAATATCAAAAAAATTTTCAAAATAGGTTGACAAATTTAAAAAAATATATTATACTAATTAAGTAATTCAAAATTTGCCCGAGTGGTGAAATTGGTAGACGCAACGGACTCAAAATCCGTCGATTTTATATCGTGCCGGTTCGACTCCGGCCTCGGGCACCAATAATATAATTAAATTTTTTCATAATAAATTACACTCTACATTTTAGAGTGTTTTTTATTTATAAGGAAATTAAATTCATATTTTTTAGGCATTTAATGATATATTTGATAATTTTAAAAGAGGCGTCAGCCTCTTTTTCTCTTCTTTTGTCAAATAAATATATAAATGTCTACGACAAAATATCCAACCTGGTTGGATTAATAAAATATTAATAGTATTTTTTGAGGGGCGGATATCTGTAATGATAAAATTCCCATACAATCATTTTAACCTTGCATGCTGGACAGTAAAAAGGATTCATCCCAAAAGTCTTGTACACCTGCCTTTGATAAAATGAATATTTTGATACTGCAACATTTCTTTTAAAAGGTTCAATTGCTTTTTTGAGTTTGTCGGAAATACGTCTTGAGTAAAATCCATATCGATTTACCATCTTAAAATTTTTTGGAGGAAGATGAATTAAAATATGGGAAATAAATCTCTCGGAAGGCATAGCAATGTAAGTTTTCTTTTTATTATTAGCCAGGTCGTTAAAAAAGAAAGTGACCTCCTTGGAAGTGTCTCATTTTCCTGAACTCAAGATTTTTATTGAATCCTCCTAATGAAACAATGGCATGAACATGAGGGTTCCATTTTCAGGTCCCTGCCAAAAGTATGAATGACGGAAATGAGGCTGTAATGTACAATATCGGAATCAGTAAAGTAGTATTTGGAATGTTCAGAAATTTTGTTTTTTCTTTTTCTTTTCCTGCTGACATTGTGAAAGATGAACTTGAATACCTGGTTAACGGCGGCAGAAAGTTTTGACAGAAGGGATCTGTCATAAAAGAAGAACTTTCTGCATTCTTGAGGGATAGTAAAAAGGACATGGCAGTGTTCAATATTGAGAATACGCCTTTGAATATTTTCAGTCCATTGTCATAGAATACCTGTAACCGCAAGAAGGGCAGAGCTTAAACTTACAAGTAATGGGGAATAGGTGTGTAACAGGACAGTGAGGACATTTGAACTTGACAAAACCTTTTGAAATATCCCTGCAGGCAAGAAATTTATCAATAGAAAGCTTAATATATTTAAGGTGACTGTTGGCGATATTATTTTTCTTGTTTATTAAAATTAAATTTGAACAAAATGGTCATAACTTCTGAATGTTATTTTAAAAGTTAATTTTATTTATATTATAGTTAGAATTTTCTTATTATCATTCAGAATGTTAAGAGAAAATAATAACAAAAATTTCTTGAAATTTTAAAATAAAAATGATACCATTATGACAAGAGAAAATAAACTTGAAGAATATAGATTTTAGCTTGGATAGAGTATTGGAGAACTATTTGAGTGGGAAGATATATTATATTTACAGCAATTCAAAATCTATTCAGGAAAAATCAAAAAAAGCTAAAAAATAATTAAAATTTGGAGGGAAAAGTGGAAAAAAGAGCGACAATAATAACTTATGGTTGTCAGATGAACGTAAATGAAAGTGCAAAAATGAAACAGATGTTACAGACAATGGGATACAGTATGACAGAAGACATTGAAAATACAGATTTGGTATTTTTGAATACTTGTACGGTTAGAGAAGGTGCAGCTGTTAAGGTATATGGAAAGCTTGGAGATTTGAAGAGAATTAAGGAAGAAAAAGATGGGAAAATGATTATTGGAGTTACGGGGTGCTTGGCTCAGGAAGTGAGAGAGGAGTTTATTAAAAAGACGCCTTATGTTGACTTGGTGCTTGGGAATCAGAATATTGGGAGAATTCCTGATCTATTGGAAAGAATTGAAGCTGGGGAAGAAACACATATTGTTATGGTGGATGATGAGGATGAACTGCCAACTAGAGTGGATGCTGACTTTGGTGATGATATTGTAGCTTCTATTTCGATAACTTATGGATGTAATAATTACTGTACTTTCTGTATTGTGCCTTATGTGCGTGGAATGGAGCGTTCTGTGCCGCTTAATGAAGTTGTGAAAGATGTTGAGCAGTATACTAAAAAAGGATATAGGGAAATATTATTCTTGGGGCAAAATGTAAATTCCTATGGAAGTGATTTTGCAAATGGACAGGATAATTTTGCTGAACTTTTGGAGCAAAGTGCAAATGTGGAAGGGGATTTTTGGATAAAATATGTGTCGCCACATCCAAAAGACTTTAGTGACGAAGTAATTGATACAATTGCAAGAAATCCTAAAATAGCGAGAATGTTACATTTACCACTACAATCAGGATCTACGAAAATTTTGGATGCAATGAACAGAGGATATACAAAAGAGGAATTTATCGCACTTGCTAAGAAAATTAAAGAAAAAGTACCTGATATAGGACTTACTACAGATATTATTGTAGGATTTCCAGGGGAAACTGATGAGGATTTTCAAGATACGATGGATGTTGTAAATGAAGTTGGATTTGAAAATGCGTTTATGTTTATGTATTCTAAGAGAACAGGAACTCCTGCGGCTACAATGGAAGAACAAGTTGATGAGCATACAAAAAATGAAAGATTGCAGCAGCTTATGAGATTACAGAATATGAAGGCAAAGGAAGAAAGTCAAAAATATTTGGGAAAAATTGTAAAAGTTTTAGTTGAAGGACCAAGTAAAAAGAATCCTGAAATGTTGACTGGAAGAAGTTCTACACATAAAATAGTTTTGTTTAAAAGTGATAGAAAAGATTTAAAGGGAAAATTTGTAAAAACAAGAATCTATGATGCTAAAACATGGACATTATATGGAGAGTTGGTGGAGGAGTAAATGTTAAAAAAAGAAAAAGAGATTGAAGCTGAAAAAATGTTGGAAGAGCAGTCTGAAACAGTAAGACCGAGAAGAGGACGGCCAAGAAAGATTGAAATAGATAAATCGTTAGAAAATGTAGAATCTACTGAAGAAAAAAAACAAAAGTACGATGAAGAAGATTCAAGTAAAAAAAGTGCCCCTGAGAATTCAAATCATGAAGAGAAAATGATAAAGGATATTCTTTCTGAAAATGTAACTAAATTAAAAAAAATGGCAAAGGAATATAAAATTGAAGGTTTTTCAGGAATGTCAAAACTTGAACTTATAAATGCTATTTTGATAAAAAAAGGTGAAGAAAAAGGAAAAACCTATGGATTTGGGAAACTGGATGTAATAGGTGATGGAAATTATGGATTTTTGAGAGATACTTCAATTGGACCTGATGTGTACGTGTCAATTTCACAAATAAAGAGATTTTTTTTAAGAAATGAAGATATTGTATTTGGAGAATTAAGAATTCCTATTGGAACAGAGAAAAATTATGGAATTTTAAAGGTTTTGCTTGTAAATGGAGATTTGCCTGAAAAATCGCTGGAACGTCCGTATTTTGATGATTTAGTGCCATCTTATCCAGATGAAAAGTTAAATTTAGGAGGTGGGGAAATTTCATCTAGGATTATAGATCTTGTTTCACCTATTGGGAAAGGGCAAAGAGGACTTATAGTTTCACCACCAAAAGCTGGAAAAACTATGCTTCTTTCAACACTTGCAAATGATATTATAAAATATAATCCAGAAATTGACGTTTGGATATTGCTAATTGATGAGCGACCAGAGGAAGTTACGGATATTAAGGAAAATGTAAAAGATGCGGAAGTGTATTCAGCTACTTTTGATGAAGATCCGAGAGTGCATACGGAAGTTACGGAAAATGTGCTGCAAATGGCAAAAAGGCAAGTGGAACGTGGAAAGGATATTTTAATTCTTATGGATAGCTTGACAAGGCTTGCACGTTCGTATAACATTACTATTCCATCAAGCGGGAAGTTAATTTCAGGTGGAATTGATCCAAATGCTCTTTATTATCCAAAAAGATTTTTGGGAGCTGCAAGAAATATAAAAAATGGCGGAAGTTTAACAATTATTGCGACGGCTCTTGTTGAAACTGGAAGTAGAATGGATGAAGTGATTTTTGAGGAATTTAAAGGGACAGGAAATATGGAAATCATTTTAAGCAGAACACTTGAGCAATTGAGAATATTTCCGGCAATTGATGTATTGAAAAGTGGTACAAGACGTGAGGAGCTTTTAATTCCAAGAAAAAATTTGGAAAAAATATGGAAATTACGAAGAGAATTAAGTGAAATGTCTGAAGTCGAAGGAATAAGAAATTTAATTGAACTTATAAAAAAATATAAAAATAATGATGAATTATTGGAAGATTTGTATAAAACGAAAAAAATAAATAAATAAAAAATAAAAGGAACATAAAAATGTTTAGGAATGTGAAAGATGAAGCTGGATTGCTGTTTAACAAGGAAAATTTTAAATTGATAAAAAAGTTTTAAAAAAAGATGAAAAAAATTGCTAAACATAATCATGAAAACGAAGAAATTATTTTTACAGTTTTAAAGGGAAAAATGGAAATATTTTTAAATGAAACTGAAAAACATATTTTAGTTCCAGGAGATATTTTATATTTTGATGGAGTAAATTTTATTAATGGTTTTGCTTTGGAGGATTCTGAAGTTAGTGTTACATTAATAAAAAAATAAGAAAATTAAAAAAGGCTGTATTTTATAAATTAATTTTATGAGACAGCCATTTTTTTTATTTTTATCAAAATCTTTAGCTAAAAAATATTTGTAAATAATTTTCCATATTAGTTATATCAGTCAAGCTAAATTGCTCATTTAAAAGGAATATAATATTTTTAGAAGTAAATACAGGAGTTTATATTGCATTTTTTAGATTTTTATGGATTATTTTATTTTTATTTTTACTTGAAATTAAATTTAATGTAGATATTAGAATATAGAGATATACTAAATACGGCATAGCTCCTATTTTATGAAATCCAAGGAAAATTATTGCAAAAGCAAAAATTCCAAGAGTAAGTAAAATCATTTTTTCAGACTGTTTTAATATTTCTTCCTTCACATCGTAACCAAAGACCACAGGACGGAAAACTTTGTTTATAATTCTTGCAAAAGGATTTAATATTAATAGAACATAGGATAAAATTTCATTCTTTATTCCAAACATAGATAAAAGTCCAATTATCAATCCTAACATTATTCCATAGTAAATTTTTCCTGGTGCAGATGATGGGCTAGTTGGCATATCTGTCGCCATAAAGATTCCTGTTAATAGTAATCCACCAATTGAAACGGGAATATTACCAAATATTGTAATTATAAAAAATGTAGCAAACAAACTTACTGGAATATGCCATGAAATCCGATTTTTCAATAATAAATATAATCCTCCTAAAATTAGAGAAAATACAGAATAAGATCCGACAGAGCCTGAAGATGTCAGCAGTAATCCATCTAGATAGTTTGTAAATGGAGAATTAGTAAATCCTGTAAAAAATTTTATTCCCGATAATTGCAGTAATTCTTGGCTGAACCAGATAGCTCCAGAGGACATTGTGGATGAAAAAAATACAGTCATAAATTCCCGACCAATTACTGCAGGATTAAAAATATTTTTTCCAATTCCGCCATAAATTAATTTTCCAAAAATAACTGCCATACAAGCTCCAAAAATAACTATAGGTAATGGAGTTAATGGAGCAAGTGTCATAGCCAGCAAGATACCTGTTATAACTGCTGATAAATCATGAACAGAATTATTGTCATTTAGGAAATATTTCGAAAAAAGTTTTTCAGTCACAACAGCGGATAAAACAGAAAACGCTATTAAAAGAAGTGCTCTTGTTCCATAAACTAAAGCTGAGGAAATGATAGCTGGAAATAATGCTATAATTACATCTTTCATAATATTTCGTATTTCAATTTCAGTTCTTATATATGGTGTAAATGATAACACTTGTAATTTTCTTTTTTTAAAGAATTTCTTTATTATTTTTTTTCTTTTAATTTCTTCATCACTTTCCGTAGTTTCTTTTTTAGAGAATATTTTTTTTATAGTTTCTGTTTCTTTTTTATTCTCATTTTTTTTAACTTTTTCAATTGTATTCAGATTATTTAAATTTTTTATTTCACTGTCGGTTTTGTATATTTCAGAGTTTTTAAAATAATTGTTTTGTAATTGTTCAGTTTTTTTAGCTTCTGGAAGATTTTTAACTGTAGAATTTAAAAGTGTATCATCATTGTCTAAAAGTCCATTTTTCCCATTGCTTTTTTCTCTATTTAATATTTCTTCCATTAATGATTTTTCCTTATTTTTCATTATTTTTTACCTCCAATTCCGACAAAAGTAATTTCCCAGTTTTTATACTTTCCATCAATGGAACCCTTGAAGGACACACAAATTCACAAGCTCCACATTCGATACAGTTCTGAATATTAGCAGTTACCATTTTTTCATATTTTCCATTTTTATAGTAATCTGCAAATTCAAAAGGCATTAGATTCATTGGGCAGGTTTCAACACAATATCCACAAGAAATACAGTTTTTTCTTTCAATTTTCTCCACATCTAAAAACAATATTCCAGAAGTTCCTTTTACTGTTGGTACTCTAGAATCAAAAACTTCTGTTCCCATCATTGGTCCACCAAAAATTATTTTATCTTCATTAGTAATTTTTAATTCTTTTACAATGTGATAAACTGGAGTTCCAAATTTTAATTTATAATTTCCAATATTTTTTGCTTCTTCTCCGGAAATTGTAATAATTCTTTCGATTAATGGTTTCCCTTCAAAAAAAGCATCATAGATAGCTTTAACTGTACTTACATTACTTACAATTACACCCTTTTCAAGTGGTAGTTCACCTTTTTTCAATTTTTTTCCTGTAATAGTATTTACTAGTTGCAATTCGCTTCCTTGAGGATAAATTGCAGGAAGTAATTTTACTTTTATTTCAAATTTTTCTTCTTTTTGTATTTTTTCAAATATTTCAATTAATTCCTTGTTTTCTTCTTCTATTCCAATCACAATTTCTTTTGGATTTAATAATTTTTGTATAACTTTTAAACCCTGAAATATTTCTTTTGTAAAATTTTTCATAACAGAATAATCAGAAGTTAAATATGGCTCACATTCGGCACCATTTATTATAAAAGTTTCTACTTTTTTAAATTTTATGTCATATTTTGCATGTGTGGGAAATTGTGCTCCTCCAAGTCCAACTATTCCCGCTTCTCTAATTATTTTAAGAATTTCTTCTTTTTTTATTAGCCTTAAGTCACTCAGTTTTCTTTTTGTCAGAGTTTCTTCAGTATTTTGAAAATCATTTACAATAATAACTGTTTTAACTTTCTTTCCATTTGCCACAAGATGTTCGACAACATCGACAACATCTCCAGAAACTGGCGAATGAATATTAGCCGAAATATTTCCTGAAATTTCTCCTATTTTTTCATATTTTTTTACACGGTCTCCAATTTCCACTGTTGGAATAGCTGGACTTCCTATGTGTTGTGAAAGAGGTATGTAAAGAAGGTTAGGATCTTCAATTTCTTTTATTTTGGTATTTTTAGTCATAGGTTTCATTGGTTGATGTTCTTTATTTGTATTTTTTTTTATAGTTTTTTCATCTTCATCAATATTTTTGCTAAAAAGGATGTTTGCTATCCGTCTAAAACTTATTCTTCTAACCATTTTTATCTCCATTTTTTTTTGTTAATTTTTAGTTTTAATTTTAGTAAATTTATATAATAAAGTAAACTCTTTTAATAAAAAGAGTTAATAACTTTAAGAACTTCAGATTTAAAGTAAATTTTAGTCAATAAGCAGAAAACAAGGGGTTTTTGCCCCTCGTTCTTGAACTATATTATCAAATTATTAATTAGTTTGTTGTCATAAGTTCATCTATTAAATCTTTTACATGTACAATTTTATTTAATCTCCAGCCGTTAGCCCCTGAGAAAAATAATCCGCTTTGAAGTCTACCTAAATAAGCATCTCCCAAGCTGTCAGCAATACAGTATCCTACTCTATTTGCACCTTTTCCACGTTCACAAGGAAAGATACAATTACTTATACATTTAATTTTTTTTGTATTTGGTTCCAATGTTTTAATTAGATTTGTTTTTACTGCACGTCCAGGATAACCAACTGGAGAACTTACAATCACAATATCTTCTTCTTTTGCATTAAGTAATACTTGTTTTAACACGTCACTTGCATCACATTCGTAAGTACCGATAAATCTTGTTCCCATTTGAACGGCATCTGCTCCAAGTGCCATAATATTTTTAATATCGTTATTGTCCCATATTCCACCAGCTGCAATAATAGGAAAATCTCCCCATTTGTCACGTTCTTCTTTTATTGGAGGCAAGATTGCTTCCAGCTGATGTTCGGGAGCAAATAGTTCTTCATATTTTGCACCTTGGTGTCCTCCACTTTTTGGACCTTCTACAATTACTGCTCCTGGCATTTTTCCAGCAGCCTTCCATTTTTTACATATTATTTTTAATGCTCTAGCTGATGAAACTATTGGAACAATTTCTACATCTGGATAATCCTTTACAAGCTTTGGAAGTTCCAGCGGAAGTCCAGCTCCTGTAACAATAATATTTGCTCCTGCCTCAAGGGCATCCTTTACAACTCTAGCATAATCATTTATAGCATGAAGAATGTTACAGGCAAGCGGTCTATCCCCGCAGATTTTTCTTGCATTCTTAAATATTTCAAAAAGAGCTTCACGGTTGTAGGTGTTTTCTGTTCCAAGAGGACGTCCATTTACAGCCTTTTTTACGAATTTCATATTTTGGTAATATCCAGTACAAATTGCGCTTATTGTTCCAAGACATCCATTCTTTGCTACATTTCCAGCAAGTCTGTCCCAACTGATTCCAACTCCCATTCCACCTTGGACAATTGGTTTTTCAATAAAATATTTTCCTATTTTAATTCCCTTTAATTCGATTTTTTTGTTTTCATTTGCTTTTTCTTCATTTAAATTTACAGAATTTTCTTTTTTTACTTCTGATATTTCCTTCACTTTGATTTCCTCCAAATTTTATAATTTATATTAGTAGTTATTTTTATAAAAATTATATGGAGGAGCTCTGCAAATTTTTGTGTTTGAACTTATTGAAGCGTAATTTAAAAGAATGTAAAAAAATAAATATAGTTTTTGTAAAACCTCTAATATTTTTTTTATTCTTTCAAAAATCTTATTTCTAATATCATTTTCAATAAAATTTTTATATCCATTGGCACAAAGCTTCTCAAATTTTTCAACGAGCTTTTTTAAATCAACATTTTCCAAAAAGGATAAATCAATCCCTGAATTGGAAATATATTTATCCAAAGCCTTTAGGAATCCATCGCTTTTGCTAATAACAATATTTTTATTTTTTTTATATAATAAAGCAACGTTTTCAATATTTAAAAAATTTATTTTAGAAAAAGTACCAAAGTAATCTTTTTTTATTATTTGATCAAAAAGATTTGATATAGCCGACTGTATAACTTTTGAGAGTTTTTTTAGCCGAAATTTTTCAAACATAAAACCTCCTTTATTATTTATTTTGATACTAAAAAATTTGTCTATACAACACTTGTTATTTTAATTATATAATGTTTTTGTAATTTTTACAATTAAATATTTTTATTTTGTTTATCAAAATATTTTTTAAAATCATAAATTGCAATATTAATTGCGACATTTTACCAAATTTTTTTAATTTGTCACAATATATTATACAATTTATGAAATAGATAAAACAGTACTAAAAACTAATAAAAAATTAAAAAAAATATTAGTAATTTTATTAAATAGTGCAAGAACACTTGCGACTTTAGTCATGGGAGGTTCAGAGTAAATAAATAATTTTTTTAATATCGTCAAAAAATTGCAATCTTATAGATTTTAGAGTATAATATATTTTAGAATATTTAGAATTATTATAGATGAAAATAATTGAGAAAAAAAAATAACAAATTATAAAAGTGAAGTCTGCGAAAATTATATAAACTTTTATATGAAATTAAAATAAAGAGAAATTATAGGAGGTTTTATGGTTGCAACAATACAAGTTAATAAACAAAGTATAAAACGCCTGCTGGAAAGCGGAAAAGAACAGATGTTTTTAATACCTGAATATCAAAGACCATATTCCTGGACTGAAAATGAAACTAAAACATTATTTTATGATCTTTTGGAATTTACAGAAAATGAGTCAAAAAAAAATAGTGAAGTCGAAGGGACATATTTTTTAGGAAGTATCGTTTCTTATGAAAATGAAGAAGGAGAACAGGAAATTATTGATGGTCAACAGAGAATTACATCTTTATTCCTGCTTCTTCGTGCTATTTATACAAAATTGACTTCTTATGAAGAAAAAACCGTTGAACAGGAAAATTTTATAAGACAGATTCAGCCTGCACTTTGGAAACAGGAAAAGTTGACTGGAGAAGTTGATTATACAAGTGTATTAATTACATCAAGAGTTATAGATAATGAAGGGAATAAAATTTTACAGGATATTCTAGAAACAGGAATCGCTGATCATAAGAGAATGGACAATTATTCTAAAAATTATATTTTATTCCAAAGATTATTTGATAAACTTTGTGAATTAAGCCCAACTTTAATGTTAGAATTTATTTACTATACTTTAAATAAAGTAGTAGTCTTTCCAATAAAAACAGATTCTCAAGATGATGCATTAAGTGTATTTTCCACTTTGAATGACAGAGGATTGCCATTATCTGAAGCAGATATATTTAAGGCAAAAATGTATAATAGAATAAAAAAAGAATATAAGAAAATGTTCATTAAACAATGGAAAAATTTAAGTGAACGGGCAACTTACGCTAGAGAGAATGTAAAACAGCTGTTTTATTATTATATGTTCTATCTAAGGGCAGTAGAAAAGGATATTGCAACAACTACACTTGGACTTAGACGTTTTTATTCTAAAAATGGATTTACAAGGCTGTATAAATCAAATTTATTAAAACATCTGGATCAAATTCTGGATTTGTGGGTTGTAATGAATAGACACGAATCTATTGACGACAAACCTTGGACTGAAAATGTAAATATTATTAAAATTTTAGATACTTTGTCGGCGTATCCAAATGAATCTTGGAAATATCCAGTTGTTGTGTATTATTTGTCGCATGGTGAAAAAGAAAATTTTGAAGCGTGTTTTCTAAAATTTTTAAGAAAGCTGTTTTTAGAATTAACTGCCAATTATCTTGTAACACCAAGTGTTTCAGCAGTAAAAGCGGATATTCTCAAATTAAATGTTGATATAATTGACAATATTTCTCCAAAAGTCGCATTTAAAAATATTCCGATTACGATATTGCAGGAAAGAGTTAAAACACCCAATAAAAATCTTGTGCGTATGATTTTAAAAATGGTTGTCTATAATAATCAAGATGAACTGTTGCCTGAAAAATGGGAAGTTGAATATATATTGCCACAAAAATGGAGTGACAGGTTTACAGAAAGTGTGGAAAATAAAGAAGTTAAGGAACATATAAATTATATAGGAAATAAAATTCCTTTTGAAAGAAGATTGTCAATTAAGGCTACAGAAAACTTTTTTGAAAAGAAAAAGGTAAGTTATAAAAAATCTAAAATTAAATATGTTAGGGAATTAATTCCAGATGATAAAAATGACTGGACTTTTGAAGATATTGAAAATAGAAATAAAAAAGTTGCAGAAGAACTTGTTAAATTGTTTATTACTTGGAATGGAGAATATGAATTTTAAAGGAGAAAAATTTTGGAAAGCTTTATTTTTTTAGGAATTATTTTGTTAGTTGGAGCGATAACCAATAATAAGTCTATCGTTTTTGCGACAATTTTTGTGCTAATTTTAAAATCTTTGTTTAATATTACTGAATATTATAAAATAAAAGGAATCAATATTGAAGAATTTATGACTCAATTTAGGAAAGAAGGGATAAGTTGGGGTGTGCTGATAATTACAATTGCAATTTTAATTCCTATTGCAACTGGAGAAATTGGCTTTTCCCATTTACTTTCTGCCTTTAAATCTCCAGTTGGATGGGTTGCGATTATAAGTGGAATTACAGTTTCCATCCTTTCTTCCAAAGGAGTTGGACTTCTTTCTGGGCAGCCTGAAATCACCGTTGCCCTTGTAATTGGGACAATAATGGGAGTTGTATTTTTTAAAGGAATTGCAGCGGGACCAGTTATTGCCAGTGGAATTACATTTTGTATTTTAAAGGTGCTGGAGTTATTTTTAAGACATTGATTTTATTTGAGAGTTGTTTTTTTATAAAGTTTATGACTTTTATAATTGAAAAGACTATTTAGTGATTTAAATTTATTAATTATGCCAGAACATTTGTAACTTTAAGTTATTAGGATAAATGGCATATTTTTTTTATTTATATTAATTCCTACTAAACTTTTGTATAAATTCTATAAAAAATAGTTTTAACCAACTTTGATTACTAAATAGAAAATAGTATCAAATAAATATTTTAAATATGATATATATATAAAGTAAATTATGGTTTGAAATTATATGATTATTTAATTACTTTATAAAAAAATAGCAGAAATTTAAAAAAAACGAAGAAAATAGTGTTGACAAAAGCTATAGAGTATGGTATTATAAATGAGCTAGTTTATTCTGGTAATACCAATATTTTATTGGGAGGGATAGAAACAATGAGAGTACAAGTTATTTTAGAGTGCACTGAAACTAAGTTGAGACATTATGTAACAACTAAAAATAAAAAAACTCATCCTGAAAGATTAGAGATGAGAAAATATAATCCAGTGCTTAAAAGACATTCTCTTTACAGAGAAGTTAAATAATCTCATAAAAATAGATAGGTCAGTAGTTCAATTGGTAGAGCGTCGGTCTCCAAAACCGAAAGTTGCGGGTTCGATTCCTGCCTGGCCTGCCATTTTATTTTATGAGAGTTTTTTTAATAAAGGAATTAGTTATGAATTTGATTTCACGTATAGTTTTATAAAAACTATTTGATTTTTTAAATTAAATTTCTTTATTAAAGTGGGAGAATTTGGTTTTTTTAGTTAAAATTCTTGGATAATTCTAGGAGATAATTATGAGTAAATTTAATTTAGAAGATGCTATCAGAAATTTACGTGAGGAATATAAAAAAATATACTGGCCAGATAAAATTGAAGTTTATCACGTTACTGTAATCGTGATCTTGATGACAGCTTTTATAGCTATATATACACTTCTTTTTGATACGGCATTTAATTTTGTGTTGGCAAAAATAAGTGAAGTTTTAAGAAATATTTTAGGAGGCGCGTAAAGTGACTGGAGCAAAAGAAAAAGTTGAAGATGAAGTTGCATACGAAAAAAAATGGTATATAATTCACACTTATTCTGGTTATGAAAAAAAAGTGGCTGCTGATTTGGAAAAAAGAATAGAGTCACTTGACTTAACAGATAGAGTTTTTAGAATTTTGGTGCCTGAAGAAGAGGTACTGGAGGAAAAACGTGGAAAAATGGTAAAGGTTCCAAGAAAACTTTTCCCAAGCTATGTAATGATAGAAATGCTTTCTGTTAGGGAAGAAAATGAATTGGGACTAGGATATCGTGTTGACAGTGATGCTTGGTATGTAATAAGAAATACTAACGGAGTTACTGGATTTGTCGGAGTTGGAAGTGATCCGATACCGTTGTCTGATAAAGAAGCTGCAGATTTACTTTCTAAAATTGGAATTGATATTGATGGAGAAGAAAAACCCCCAAGACTTGATATTAATTTTAAAGTTGGTGAAGTTGTTGCTGTTAAAGGTGGTTCATTTGATGGGCAACAGGGAGAAATTTCAGAAATTGACCATGAACATGGTAAAATAAAAGTAATGCTTGAAGTATTGGGGCGTTTGACTCCTGTGGAAGTAGAGCATACTGAAATAGAAAAAATAGATTATTAAAAAGATATTATTTTAAAGAAAAGTATTATTAAAGAATAACAATTAGCGAAATTTTAATTTGAAAGAAAAAGTGGGAGATTTTAAAAATTCAATTACCACAGAGGAGGAAATAATAAATGGCTAAAGAAGTAATCGGGAAGATTAAATTACAATTAGAAGCGGGGAAAGCAAATCCTGCACCACCAGTAGGACCTGCATTAGGACAACATGGGGTAAACATTGCAGAATTTTGTAAATCATTCAACGCTCAAACACAAGATAAAATGGGATTTGTAATTCCAGTAGAAATTACTGTTTATGCAGATAGAAGTTTTACATTTGTATTAAAAACACCACCTGCATCAGACTTGTTGAAAAAAGCAGCTAAAGTTAAAAAAGGTGCTGGAAATTCATTAAAAGAAGTTGCCGGGACTATAACTAAAGCTCAATTACAAGAAATTGCAGAAACTAAAATGCCAGACTTAAATGCTGGAAGTGTTGAAGCAGCTATGAACATTATTGCAGGGACTGCAAGAAGTATGGGAATTAAAATTTCTGAATAATTAAATATATAAAATATAAGAAATAAAGAATTAAACGATTATTAGAACAAGTGGAAGGTTATAAAACCAATGACCACAGAGGAGGAAATAATAAATGGCAAAAAGAGGAAAAAGATACGATAACATTTCTCAAAAAGTAGATAAAATGAAAGTTTACACACCAGAAGAAGCATTGGATTTAGTTTTTGAAACTAAAAGTGCAAAATTTGTGGAAACAGTAGAATTAGCAATTAGATTGGGAGTAGATCCAAGACATGCTGATCAACAAGTAAGAAGTACAGTTTCATTACCAAACGGAACAGGTAAAACAGTAAGAATCTTAGCTATTACAAGTGGAGAAAATATTGATAAGGCATTAGCAGCAGGAGCAGATTTTGCTGGAGATGACGAATATATTAACAAAATCCAAGGTGGATGGCTTGATTTTGACTTAGTAATTGCTACACCTGATATGATGCCTAAATTAGGAAGATTAGGAAGAATTTTAGGAACCAAAGGATTAATGCCTAACCCTAAATCAGGAACAGTTACAACAAATATTGAACAAACAGTTCAAGAATTTAAAAAAGGAAAAGTTGCCTTTAAAGTTGATAAATTAGGATCAATTCACTTACCAATTGGTAAAGTTGACTTTACAAAAGAAGCTATCGTAGAAAATTTCAAAGTAGCATTAGATCAAATTATCAAATTAAAACCAGCTAGTTCAAAAGGACAATATTTAAGAACAGTTGCAATCTCACTAACTATGGGACCTGGAATCAAAATTGATCCATTATTAGCTGGAGCATTTGTTGCTAAATAGTGAATAATCTTAATAATATAAATTACCGAGTGGTTTTTTCTGTTCGGTAATTTAAAAAAATATGAAAATTAATAGAAATTTTTAAAATATACTTGCAATTTTGCAAAAGTTGTTGTATAATAATAAATATTAGTTTATGATATTTAGATCATATATAATAAATATAACCAAAGACAGTAGGTAGAATGAAAATTCTTTAAACCCTACCGAGGTAAATATTATTAAAAATAGATATTAAAATTAAATAATAGATATTTCATATAGTATGATACCTCTGGGCTTATTGTTTTTGTTTCAGAGGTTTTTATTATAAGGAGGTGAAATGAGTTGCCAGCACAAGAAAAATTAGAAGTTGTTAAAGGTTTAGTTGAAAAATTAAAAGACGCTAAAGCTGTAGTATTTGTTGATTATAAAGGAATTAGTGTTAATGAAGATACTGAACTTCGTAAAAATGCTAGGGAAGCAGGAGTAGAATATTTTGTTGCTAAAAACAGATTGTTTAAAATAGCGTTGAAGGAAGCAGGATTTGATACAAATGTTGATGATTTGTTGGAAGGAACTACATCATTTGCAGTAGGATATGAAGATGGAGTTGCACCATCTAAATTAGTTTTTGATTTTGGGAAAAAATTAAAAGATAAATTAATAATTAAAGGTGGATTAGTAGAAACTGAAAGAGTTGAAGTATCTACTGTTGAAGCATTGGCTAAATTACCGTCTAGAGATGAATTACTTGGTCAAATTGCTTATGGATTGTTGTCGCCAGTTAGAATGTTGGCTGTGGCATTAACAAATGTTGCAGAACAAAAAGGAACTGGAGCAGCGGCTGAATAACCATTTAAATAGAAATATTAACGAAATAAAATAATAAAAAATAAATCAATTAAAAAAATAGGAGGAAATAAAATAATGGCATTTAATAAAGAACAATTTATAGAAGACTTAAAAGCTATGTCTGTATTAGAATTAAAAGAAGTAGTTGAAGCTATTGAAGAAACATTTGGAGTATCAGCTCAGCCAGTAGCAGTTGCAGGAGGTGCAGCAGCAGGTGGAGCAGCTGAAGAAAAAACTGAATTTGACGTAATCTTAGTATCTGCAGGTGGAGCTAAATTAGCAGTAATTAAAGAAGTAAGAGCAATTACAGGATTAGGACTTAAAGAAGCTAAAGAATTAGTTGAAGCTGGAGGAAAAGCAGTTAAAGAAGGAGCATCTAAAGAAGAAGCTGAAGAAATTAAAGGTAAATTAGAAGCGGCAGGAGCAACTGTAGAAGTTAAATAGTCAAAATCAAATCAATAGTGAAGACACTCTTAAACGTTGTAGAGAGTGTCTTTTTCCACTATAAAACTTTAAAATTGATAGACAATTTATTCTTTTTTGTATTAATTTTTAGAAATGAAAATAAATCAAAACAAATTCATAATTATAATATGGTAAAGCTACTTGTATAAGAATATGGACATTGAAAAAATAGATTGTTTTTTAGATAAATTTGATTATTTCAAATAATTAAATTAGAAAAAGTAGTTTTGGTATAATAACTCTAAGACTAAATATAGAGGTTCGAATGTTTAAAACCGAAGTATTTTTAGTCTATTTTTTAGTTTTTTATAATATGATAAATGTAATTTTATTAAAATAACAAATCGAAATTATGAGAACATTTTTAGATGAAGTTTAAATTTAAAAGTTTATGAAAGTTTAATTTTTGATTTGAATTAAAGAAAAATGTGTTCTTTATAGGGAGGAATTTTTTAAATGAACAAACTTATTGAAAGATATAGTTTCGGAAGAATAGTAGATAGAGGAGAGATGCCACACTTTTTAGAATTTCAAATAAATTCTTATGAAGATTTTTTGCAGACAAAAGTACCACCTCAAAAAAGAGAAAATAAAGGGTTTGAAGCGATCTTTAATGAAATTTTTCCAATTGAATCCAGTAATGGATTATTAAAGTTAGAATACTTATGGTATGAAATTCACGATAATGATGAGCCTTTAAATGATGAATTAGAATGTAAAAAAAGAGGTAAAACGTATTCTGGTCAATTAAAAGTTAGATTAAAATTAACTAATAAAAGAACAGGAGAAATTCAAGAAACATTAGTTCATTTTGGAGATATACCGCTTATGACTGATAAGGCAACATTTATTATAAATGGTGCAGAAAGAGTCGTTATTTCCCAATTACACAGATCACCAGGAATTACTTTTAACAAGGAATTGAATATTCAAACGGGAAAAGATGTGTTTATTGGGAAAATTATTCCTTATAAAGGAACATGGCTTGAATTTGAAACTGACAAGAATGATATTTTAAATGTAAAAATTGATAGAAGAAAGAAAGTTTTGTTACCTGTTTTCCTTAAAGCAGTTGATTTTTTCCACAGCAATGAAGAAATTATGAATGAGTTTTTTGAGCCAAAGGAAGCAGAATTATCAGAATTTTATTCAAAATATAGCGATACTGAACTGGAGGAAATTTTACGTTCAAGACTCGAAGGAAGTTTTGTAAGAGAAGATATTTTGGATGAAGAAACTGGAGAATTTGTTGCAGAAGCTGAAGAAATTATTGATATGCCTGTTATTCAAAGAATAATAGATGCTAAAGTAGAAAAGTTAAGTATTTGGGAAGTAAAACCTGAAGACAGGATAATTGCAAATGCTTTAGTACACGATAGTACTAAAAATAGTGATGAGGCAGTTATAGAAGTATTTAGAAAATTGCGTCCAGGGGATTTAGTAACTGTTGACAGTGCCAGATCGCTTGTTAAGCAGATGTTCTTTAATCCGCAAAGATATGATTTGGCAGATGTTGGAAGATATAAAGTTAATAAAAGATTAAAGTTAGATGTTCCAGCAGATGTGATTGTATTGACAAAGGAAGATGTTTTGCAAACTATTGAATATGTGAAAAATCTTGTAAGTGGAGAAGGATTTACAGATGATATTGACAATTTGTCAAATAGACGTGTAAGAGGTGTTGGAGAACTGCTTTCCATCCAAATAAAAGGTGGAATGCTTAAAATGTCTAAAATGGTCAGAGAAAAAATGACTATTCAAGATATTACAACATTAACTCCACAAAGTTTATTAAATACGAAACCGTTAAATGCATTAATTCTTGAATTTTTCGGAAGTGGACAGTTGTCACAATTTATGGATCAGTCAAATCCATTGTCGGAATTAACTCATAAGAGAAGAATTTCAGCGTTAGGACCTGGAGGACTTTCAAGAGACAGAGCAGGATTTGAGGTTCGGGACGTTCATAACTCGCATTATGGAAGAATTTGTCCAATAGAAACTCCAGAAGGACCAAATATCGGACTTATTGCTTCACTTTCAACTTATGGAAAAGTTAATAAATATGGATTTATTGAAACTCCGTTTGTAAAAATAAATGATGGAAAAGCTGATTTTAATGATATTAGATATTTAGCGGCTGATGAAGAAGAAGGATTATTTATCGCCCAAGCCGATACTCCAATTGACAAGGATGGAAACTTCTTGACTGATGAAGTTGTTTGCCGTTATGGAGATGAAATTGTGCATATTGATAAATCTAAAGTTGATATTCTAGACGTTTCGCCAAAACAATTAGTGTCTGTTTCAGCAGGATTAATTCCATTTTTGGAACACGATGATGCCAATCGTGCGTTAATGGGATCAAATATGCAACGTCAAGCGGTGCCTTTATTAAAAACAGAAGCACCTTATGTTGGAACTGGACTTGAAAGAAAAGTTGCCGTGGATTCAGGGGCAGTTATTACTTCAAAGGCAACTGGAACTGTAACTTTTGTAGATGCAAGAAAGATTATTGTAACTGATGAAGATGGGAAAGAATATTCTCATAGATTATTAAACTTTGAAAAATCTAACCAGTCAATGTGTTTACATCAAAAACCAATCATTGATTTGGGAGATAAAGTTCAAAAGGGAGATATTATTGCAGATGGACCATCTACTGCAGGTGGAGATTTAGCATTAGGTAAAAATATCCTGCTAGCATTTATGCCTTGGGAAGGATATAATTTTGAAGATGGAATCCTTATTTCAGAAAGACTTAGAAAAGATGATGTATTTACTTCAATCCATATTGAAGAATTTGACATTGAAGCAAGAACAACAAAATTAGGTGATGAGGAAATTACAAGGGAAATTCCTAATGTTTCTGAAGAAGCCTTGAGAAACCTTGATGAAAATGGAATTATAAGAATTGGAGCACACGTAACTCCTGATGATATTCTTGTCGGAAAAGTAACTCCTAAAGGAGAAACTGAACCGCCAGCAGAAGAAAAATTATTACGTGCAATCTTTGGGGAAAAGGCAAAAGATGTAAGAGATACATCACTTAGACTTCCACACGGAGTGAAAGGGACTGTTGTGGATGTACTTGAGTTATCTAAGGAAAATGGAGATGACTTGAAGGCTGGAGTAAACAAATTAATCAGAATTTACATCGCTGAAAAAAGGAAAATAATGGTTGGGGATAAAATGTCTGGACGTCATGGAAATAAAGGGGTAATCTCAAGAGTGTTGCCAATTGAAGATATGCCACATTTGGAAGACGGAACACCAATTGATGTCTGCCTTAATCCACTTGGGGTGCCATCTCGTATGAATATCGGGCAGGTATTAGAGGTTCACTTGGGACTTGCAATTGGAGATATTAATAAATATATTGCAACGCCAGTATTTGATGGGGCAAGTGAAGAAGATGTAAAAAATTACTTGGAAGAAGCTGGGTACAGTAGAACTGGTAAAGTAAAATTAATTGACGGAAGAACAGGAAAACCTTTTGACAATCCTGTGACAGTTGGAAGAATGTATATGTTAAAACTTCACCACTTGGTAGAAGACAAAATGCATGCCAGAGCTATTGGACCATATTCATTAGTAACACAACAGCCACTTGGAGGAAAAGCTCAGTTTGGTGGACAAAGACTTGGAGAAATGGAAGTTTGGGCATTGGAAGCCTACGGTGCGTCAAATATCCTTCAAGAAATGCTTACAGTTAAATCAGATGACATCAGCGGAAGAACAAAAACTTATGAAGCCATCGTAAAAGGACAAGAAATGCCAGAAGCAGACGCTCCGGAATCATTTAGAGTATTAATTAAAGAATTCCAGTCACTTGGACTAGATGTGGCTCTTTACGATAAAGATGGAAAACAAATTGAATTAGATAAAAATGTAGATGCTTAGTGAAAATTGTTTTTGAAAACAGAAGTTTTGTATATAAATTTTAGTTCTTAGTAAAAAAATAAAATACAAAAAAGTTTTCCCGCTTTACTTTTCAAAAAAAGTGGAATAAAGAATTGAGGAGGCTCTTAACGAATGAGTATAAGAGATTTTGACAGTATTCAAATAAAATTGGCATCACCAGAAAAGATTTTGGAATGGTCGTATGGTGAGATTACAAAAGCCGAAACAATAAATTATAGAACTTTAAAACCTGAAATGGACGGATTATTCTGTGAGAGAATATTTGGACCGTCTAAGGACTATGAGTGTGCCTGCGGGAAATATAAGAGAATGCGTTACAAAGGTATGGTGTGTGAAAAATGTGGTGTTGAAGTGACAACTTCAAAGGTTAGACGTGAAAGAATGGGACACATTAAACTTGCAACACCAATTGCACATATTTGGTATTCTAAAGGTACGCCTAATAAAATGAGCCTTTTGTTGGGAATTAGTACGAAGGAATTGGAATCAGTTTTGTATTTTTCAAGATATATCGTAACTGATCCTGGAGAAACTGAGCTTGAAAAAGGACAAATTTTAACAGAAAGAGAATACAAATTGCATGAAAGTCAATTTAAAGGAGAGTTTACAGCGAAAATGGGTGCTGAAGGAGTTTTAGCTTTACTTGAAGAAATTGATTTGCATGAATTGGAAGTTAAACTTCAAAATGAAATGGATACAGAACACTCTACACAAAAAAGAAGAAAAGTTATAAAAAGATTAAAAGTAGTAAGAGATCTGATAGAAGCCGGAAATAGACCTGAATGGATGATTTTAACTGTGTTGCCAGTTATTCCAGCTGATTTAAGACCGATGGTTCAGTTAGATGGTGGAAGATTTGCTACTTCTGACTTGAATGATTTGTATAGAAGAGTAATCAACAGAAATATCAGACTTAAAAAATTGATGTCAATAAAAGCACCTGAAATTGTCATAAAAAATGAAAAGAGAATGTTGCAGGAAGCTGTGGATGCGTTAATTGATAATGGTAGACGTGGAAAGCCAGTTGTTAATCAAAGCAACAGAGAATTAAAATCACTTTCTGATATGTTAAAAGGGAAACAAGGACGTTTTAGACAAAATTTATTGGGGAAACGTGTGGATTATTCAGGAAGATCGGTTATTGTCGTTGGACCAAGTCTGAAAATGAATCAATGTGGACTTCCTAAAAAAATGGCACTTGAGCTGTATAAGCCATTCTTGATGAGAGAGCTTGTAAAAAGGGAATTGGCTTCAAATATTAAAGTTGCTAAGAAAATGGTTGAAGAAGAAGATGAAAACGTATGGGAATTGATTGAGGAAATTATTAAAAATCACCCAGTACTTTTAAATCGTGCTCCGACATTGCATAGACTTTCAATTCAAGCATTTGAGCCAATTTTGATAGAAGGAAAAGCAATTAGGCTTCATCCGCTTGTATGTTCTGCATTTAATGCGGATTTTGATGGTGACCAAATGGCAGTTCACTTGGTATTGTCGCAAGAAGCACAAATGGAAGCAAAATTACTTATGCTTGCTACAAATAATATTATAGCTCCATCAAATGGTGGACCGATAGCAGTTCCATCGCAAGATATGGTAATGGGTTGTTATTATATGACAAAAGAGAAAAAAGGTTCAAAAGGAGAAGGGAAATTATTTTCTAGCAGAAATCAATTAATCACTGCTTACCAAAGTGGAAAAGTATCGGTTCATGCTGTAGTAAAAGTTAGGGTAGATGGTAACCTTATTGAAACAACACCTGGAAGATTAATGTTTAATTTGATCTTGCCAAAAGAAGTTAGAAATTATGGAATTACATTTGGTAAAAAAGAATTGAAAAATTTGATTGCTGAACTTTATAAGAGATATGGATTCGAAAAAACTTCAAAATTACTGGATGATATTAAAGAATTTGGATACCATTATGGTACGCTTGCTGGAATTACAGTTGGAATTGAAGATTTGAAAATTCCTGAAACTAAAAAAGAAATACTAGAAAATGCTGAAAAAAGTGTGGCAGAAGTTGAAAAGCAATATAAAGCTGGAGAAATTATTAATGAAGAAAGATATAGAAAAACAGTAAGTATCTGGGCAGAAGCGACTGAAAAAGTGACAAAGGATATGATGGATAATCTAGATGAATTTAATCCAGTTTATATGATGGCAAATTCAGGAGCCAGAGGGTCAATTGCACAGATGCGTCAATTAGGTGGAATGCGTGGACTTATGGCGGATACACAAGGTAGAATTATTGAAATGCCGATTAAAGCGAACTTTAGAGAAGGACTTAACATATTGGAATTCTTTATGTCATCGCATGGAGCAAGAAAAGGACTTGCGGATACTGCATTAAGAACGGCGGATTCAGGATATTTGACAAGAAGACTGGTTGATATTTCGCACGAAGTTATTGTAAATCACGATGACTGCGGATGTGAACACGGAATTGTCGTATCGGATTTGATGGACGCTGGGGAAGTTATTGAAAAATTAAGTGAAAGAATTTATGGTAGAACACTTGCAAAAGATTTAGTTCATAACGGAGAAGTTATCGCAACTAGAAATACTTTGATTAATGATGAATTGATTAAGAAAATCGAAGAATTGGAAATTCGTGAAGTGGAAATCAGAACACCTCTAACTTGTAAGTTGGAAAAAGGTGTTTGTAGAAAATGTTATGGACTTGATTTGTCCAATCATAAGGAAATTTTGAAAGGAGAAGCAGTTGGAGTAATTGCGGCTCAATCAATTGGAGAACCTGGTACACAGCTTACAATGCGTACTTTCCACACTGGAGGGGTTGCCACAGCAGCATCAGTCCAATCTGACTATAAAGCGGATGTTTCTGGAAAAGTTAAGTTTAGAAATATTGAAACACTTGTAAATGAAGAAGGAAAAGAAATCGTTGTCTCACAAAATGGACGTCTGATAATTGGAAAACATAGATATGAAATTCAGTCTGGTTCGACTTTACATGTAAAGGATGGAGATACAGTTAAAAAAGGACAGGTGCTTGTTGAATTTGATCCTTATCAAACACCGATTATCACATCTGAAGAAGGTAAAGTAGAATTTAGAGATATTTATGTGAAAGAAAATATTGATGTTAAATACGGTGTTACTGAAAAAATTGCAATTAAACCAGTTGAAAGTAATGATGTAAACCCTAGAATTATCATTTATACAGATGATGGCAGAAAAGTGGAATATGCAGTTCCATACGGTGCATATTTGATGGTAAATGAAGGAGATACTGTTAAAAAAGGTCAAACTATAACAAAAATTTTGAAAACAGGGGAAGGAAACAAGGATATTACTGGAGGTCTTCCACGTGTACAGGAATTGTTTGAGGCAAGAAATCCTAAAGGAAAAGCAATATTGTCAGAAGTATCTGGAAGAATTGTATTTTCGGATAAAAAGAAAAAAGGAATGCGTCTAATTCTTGTGGAAGATCCTGAAACAGGGGAATTAATTCAGGAATATACAGTTCCAGTTGGAGAACATCTGGTTGTAACAAATGAAATGTTAATTGAAAAAGGTGCAAAAATTACTGATGGACCGGTTTCACCTCATGATATTTTAAAAATTAAAGGGCTTGTGGAAGCACAGCAATTTATACTTGAGTCTGTACAACAAGTTTATCGTGAACAAGGAGTTGCAGTTAATGACAAGCATATTGAAATAATTGTAAAACAAATGTTCCAAAAAATTAAGATTAAGGAAGCTGGAGATTCATTATTCCTTGAAGATGAATTAGTTGATAAGAAAATCGTGGAACGTGAAAATGAAAAACTTATTGCAAATGGAAAACGTCCTGCAACTTATGAACCTGTAATACAAGGTATTACAAAAGCAGCAGTAAACACAGAAAGTTTTATTTCTGCATCATCATTCCAAGAAACAACAAAGGTTCTTGCAAATGCTGCAGTTGAAGGAAAAACAGACAGACTTGAAGGGCTTAAGGAAAATGTAATTATTGGTAAGAAAATACCAGGAGGTACTGGTTTCAAAGATTATAAATATTTGGATGCAACTTTGAAAAGTGATATTATAGAAGAATCTGAAGTGGATGTAGAAGTTAATACAGATGAAGAAAATGAATTTGTAGAAACTATAGAAAGTACAGAAGGAACAGAAGTTTAATAAAAATTGAATTAAGTGGAGTGGCTGGCAAAAATTTTTTTAAATTAAATCAATTTGTCAGTTACTAATTCAAAGATAAAAAATATTAAATACTAAATTTTATAAAAAAATAAAAATTATAGTTTAGTTAATTAGTAAGAATTTTCAGATTCTTGTCAAAAAAATATACTGTTAAATAGAAGATAGTATATAATTAAAAAAAGGAAAAATAAATTGGATGAATAGGGGGATTTATAAATATGAATTTCCCCTTGTTCGCTTAAAAATAAAGGTGGTCTTTTAATGAAAGGAAAACTATTTATTGTCTCAGGGCCTTCAGGCTCAGGAAAATCAACAGTCACAAAATTAGTAAAAGATAGATTAAATATCCCATTATCAATATCAGCTACAACTCGCAAGCCAAGAAATGGAGAAATCGACGGAAAAGATTACTTCTTTTTAACTAAGGAAACTTTTGAACAAAAAATAAAAAATGATGAATTTTATGAATATGCAAATGTTCACGGCAATTATTATGGAACATTAAAGGAAGTTGTGGAAAGCAACTTGAATAAAGGGTTAAATGTAATTTTGGAAATTGATGTTCAAGGTGCATTAATTGCGAAGAAAAAGAAAAATGATGCTGTTTTGGTGTTTTTTCGTACAAAAGATATGGAAACACTTGAAAAAAGGCTTCGCAATAGAAATACTGACACAGAGGAAGTTATTCAGACACGTTTAAAGAATGCACTAAGAGAGATGGAATATGAAAAAAAATATGATTATACAATAATAAATAATGACATTGAGGAATCTTGTAAAGAATTAATAAATATTATTAATTCCTAAAGTTAATATAAATTCTAAAATAACAGGAGAAATTATAGAAAATGAAAAAAGAAAAAATAACAATAGATGAATTATTGACTAAAGTACCTAATAAATACGAACTTGCAATTATTTCAGGAAAAATTGCAAAAAAAGAATTTGCTGAAGGAAAACCAAAATCAGAAATAATGGATGAAGTTTTTAAGGACATTATGGAAGATGAAGTAGTAATTATTAGAGAAAATGATGAAAAAAATGAAGAAATTTAAAAAATTTATTTAAAAAGTATTGACTATTTAAAAAAATAAATTATACTAATAGTGTAAGTATTTTTTTATGACTGTTTTGCGGAGGAAAAAATAATGTTTTACAGTAAAAAAGAAATACAAAAGTTAATTGACAATCTGGACATTGTTCAAGTGATTGGTGAATATGTTAATTTGAAAAAGGCAGGTTCAGATTATAAGGGGCTTTCTCCTTTTAAGGAAGAAAAAACTCCTTCCTTCACAGTCAGTCCAGTAAAAAATATTTTTAAAGATTTCAGTACTCAAATTGGTGGAAATGTAATTTCATTTTATATGAAAATTAATGACATTGGATTTGTTCAAGCAGTGGAGGAATTATCACAGAAATATAATATTCCATTAAAAAAAAATAGGAGATATGAAACGGTTAATCAGGAAATTGAAAAGAAAAAGACTGTGAATAGAGAATATTTTGAAATAATGAAGGAAGCTCAAGTATTTTTTAAAGAAAATATTGAAAAGCATAATGAAGCGTTGGAATATATGAAGGAACGGGATTTTTCGCTGGAGGAAGTAAAAAAGTTTGGAATTGGATTTGCTTCAAGTTCACGAGATGATTTATTTCAATATTTACTAAAAAAGGATTTTCCAGAAGAAAAAATAATGGAACTGGGACTTGTCAAAAGAAATGAAAACGGAGAAATCTATGACAGTTTCAGAAATAGAGTAACCTTTCCAATTTATAATGCAGATGCCCAAATCGTTGGATTCGGAGGACGGATAATTGAGAAAAATACTAACTTGCCTAAATATTTAAATTCTCCAGATTCACCTATTTTTAAAAAAGGAAATGAGCTTTTTGGGATAAAATATCGAGGGGAAAATATTAGGAAAAAAGGTTTTGCGATGCTGATGGAAGGTTATCTTGATGTGCTGACAGCCCAGAAAAATGGGTTTGAAAATGCAGTAGCAAGTCTTGGAACAGCATTTACTGAAGAGCAGGCAGAACTTTTAAGAAGATATACAGATAAGGTATTGATTTCATATGATAATGATGAAGCAGGAAAAAGTGCAGTTATAAAAGCTGGGTATATTTTGAAAAGATATGATTTTGATGTAAAATGCCTAGTTATGGATGGGAGTGAGAAGGATCCTGATGAGTTTTTGAGAAAAAATGGTAAAAAGTCTTTTATAGAAGTTGTAAAAAAATCGGAAGAGATTTTTGACTTTTTAACGAAGGAAATTTCAAAGGATCTTGATCTGAATAATATAAATGGTGAAAAAAATTTTATTGAAAGATTAAAGCCATTTTTTTCAAATATTACAAATAATCTTAGTAAAAACTTATATTTACAACGATTATCGGTCAATTTTGGAATCAATGAATTTGTATTGGAAGAATCGTTAAAAAATATATCAAGTGAAACTTTAAGAAGAAAAAAAAGAAAAAATTATGGAAGTCAAAAAGTTCAGTATAAAAAATTAAAGGAAGACTTGAATATTGAATTGGAAGAGCAGACGCTTATGTACATTCTAGAATTTTATGATTCTGAAAGGAAAAGATGTGAAGAATTGTTAAATAAGAAATTTAGCCATTCATTGTTTAATGAGTTAATAGAAAAATTGAAACTTGTAAATTTTGATATAGTACGGCTTGAAAAAAATGGTATTAATGAAGAAAGCAGGGAAATTGTAACACAGTTGAAATTACAAGCTGATAAGGATATTAAGTACAAGGATAGCTATTTTAAAGATAGATATTTTATGGAAGTTTATTCTGGATGGTTTGAGCGTGAAATAAGAGAAGAAAGTAAAAAGTCAGAAGAGGAAAATAATAAAATAAAAAAAATTGAGTTAAGAAAATTGTTGTTAAAAATAAAAAATATTAATAAAATTGATGAAATAAAGAAATTATATGATGAATTTATATTGATAAGGAGACTGGGTTATGTCTGATAAAAAACAAAATTTAAAAAATAGTCTCGCAAATTTTATAAAACAGGCACGAGAGCAAAAAGTTGTAAGTTACGAAGAAATAAATTCTGTTTTATCTATTGGATTTTCGACTGAAAAAATTGATCAGCTAATAAAAAAATTGACTGATGACGGTGTTCAAATCGTAGATACTATAAAAGAAAAAGAAGATTTATTAAAAATTCCTGATTCCATGGAAGAAATTGAGAAAATGGAATTATCAGATTTTGAAGATTCACATGATGAGTTTGTTGAGAATGAAATTGACGATTCGGAAGTGGATAAGTTATTGCAGACAGATCTATTGAAAATGGCAGAAAGTATGGATGTGGATGAGCCGATAAAGATGTATTTGAGAGAAATTGGTCAGATTCCACTACTTAGCTATGAAGAAGAAATTGATTATGCTCAGAGGGTTTTAAATGGCGAAGAGGAAGCTAAACAAAAATTGATTGAGTCAAATTTAAGACTTGTTGTCAGTATTGCAAAAAAACATACTAATCGTGGGTTGAAAATGTTGGATTTAATTCAAGAAGGGAATATGGGTCTTATGAAGGCTGTGGAAAAATTTGAATATGAGAAAGGGTTTAAATTTTCAACTTATGCAACTTGGTGGATTAGACAAGCTATAACACGTGCGATTGCAGATCAAGGAAGAACAATAAGAATACCTGTTCATATGATTGAAACGATTAATAAAATCAAAAAGGAGAGTAGAATAATTCTTCAGGAAACTGGAAAAGAGCCGACTGCAGAAGAGCTGGCTACAAAACTTGAATTACCTGTAGAAAAAGTAAAAAGTATTCTTGAAATGAATCAAGATCCAATCTCGCTGGAAACACCAGTTGGAAGTGAAGAAGACAGTGAACTGGGAGATTTTGTAGAAGATGACAAATTTTCAAATCCTTATGATGCAACAACGAGAGTTCTTTTAAAGGAACAGCTTAATGATGTGCTGAAAACATTAAATGAGCGGGAAGAGATGGTACTTAGATATAGATATGGACTGGATGATGGTTCTCAAAAGACTTTGGAAGAAGTAGGTAAAATTTTTAATGTAACAAGAGAACGTATCAGACAGATTGAGGTAAAAGCATTAAGAAAATTAAGACATCCGAGTAGAAGAAAAAAACTAGAAGATTATAGGAGCTAAAGTTGTTATTTAGCTCCTTTTAGATATATTTAGTATAAAATATGATTATTAAAGTTTTATGTCTAAAATAAATAAAAAATAGGAGAAATAAATGTTAAAAAAAATTTTTGAAGATATTAGGAAGAAGGGAAGTTTTAGTTTTGAAAAAATTATTGAGCATTATACAATGAGCGATGATGAATTTTTTGAATTTCTAAAATTTGTTCATTTGGAAAATATTCCCGAAGTCAGAAATTCAACTGATGGAAGTGATTTTATTGTGCTAGAGGATGAAAATGTTTTTATTGCGGAAAAAGATACGATAAAATCATATTTGGAAAATATAAAGGAAAAATACGAAGAATTTGAGAAAAAGAGTGATGATGAGAGGGAAAAAGAGGAATTGATTGATAAATATTTAAAAATTGCTGTGAGGGAAAGCCTGCTTTATTCAAAATATGGATTTTCATTTTTAGATACAGTTCAGGAGGCTACGCTCGGAATTATGTCGGGACTGAGTTATTATAGTCAAATTACAAAAATTACAAAAGAACCTGAATTCTTTATAAAAAATTTTGCTGTAAAATATATTTTGGAATATCAAAAGGAATTATTAAAGGATATTAAATCCTCAGAATTATCATATATTTTATATTTGAAAGTAAAAGTGGATAAAAGTATGGGACTTTCAATGGAAGAAATAAGTAGACAAATGAATGTTACAACAGAATATATTGAACAGCTGGAAATGTTATTTGACGAGGTTGAGCCTGAAGAATTGATGGAAAATACACAGATATTTGAAAAAGCAGATAAAATCACACAGATGTATATTTTAGAAAATATTCCAAAAAAATTAAATTATTTGGATGAACAAATTTTAGTTATGACTTATGGGCTTGATGACAAAGTTTATACAGAAAAGGAAATTGCAAAATCGTTAAACATTGCAAAACATAATGTGAAAATCTTAAAGGAAAAGGCACTTAATAAACTTTCCATTGATATGATGAGAAATGATTTTGTGGAAAATAGCGAAGAGGTAAATTATACGGTAAATTAATAGTCTTGTTCATAAATTAGAATTTGATAAGTTAAATATCTTTTGTAAAAATAAAAAATAAGATTTTTATGAATATTTAGTATAAGAATTAAATAGATGGGAAAATTACAAAATAGAAGAACTATGAAAGGGTAAAAATTATGAAATTATGGCAAATAATGGGAGAACTGCAGACAATTTTCAGTCCTAAAATAGCAGAAGACTGGGATAATGTAGGGCTTCTTGTGGGAGATAACACAAGAGAAATAAACAAGATTTTATTTTGTCTGGATGTGACGGAAAAGGCTGTACAGAAGGCTCTGGATAATAATGTAGATTTGATAATCTCACATCATCCAGTTATTTTTTCAGGATTGAAGAAAATTACGAATGAAACTGTGCATGGAAGAAAAATTTTAAAATTAATAGAGAATAAAATAGCGGTTTATTCAATTCATACAAATTCAGATTTTGCAATAAATGGATTGAATGATTTTATAATGGATAAATTGAATTTAGATGGTGAAAAAATAATTTTTAATGAACATGAATTTGAAGATTATAATCCAATAAAAAATAAAATGGAACATGTTTGTGGTGGACTTGCTAGAATTAAAATATTAAATGAAAAAATGAAACTTGGGGATTTAATAGAGAGAATAAAAGACTCGCTTGGAATAGGTTATGTGAGATATGTTGGGGATAAAAATTCCTATGTTAGAAAAATTGGACTTGTTACAGGTGGCGGAAGTTCGTTTATGTATGAAGTGGCGAATAAGATAGATGTATTTCTTACTGGAGATTTGAGATATCATGAGGCTTTGGATGCTTTAGAGGAAGGACGTATTTTAGTTGACATTGGACATTTTGAAAGTGAATATCTATTTGTGGATTTGATGATGGAAAAAATGGAAAAATTTTTTAAAGGAGAAATGATACGGCATTTTGAAGATGAAGTATTTAAGTTAGGATAAAATTTTTTTTAAAAATATTAAAAGGAATCTAAAAATATACTAAAATTAAGCAAAAAAATTTTGAATATTTAAGACAAAGTGCTATAATAACTATATAATTTCAAAAATTTGGTAATCAAAATATATTCAAACTTATAAAATTTTAACATAATTAACAGTAAGTCTATGACTTCTATAATTAGAACTAATTTGTTCAATAGAAATTATATAAATTTAGAGTTTAGTTATAACCTTTAAATCTTGGGAAATTTACTATAATTTTTGAAATAAATAAAAGAAAAGGAAGGTATTTTTTATGGCAAAGACTCAAGCAGGTTGGTATAGTAAATTTAAGGCTTTTGGTCCTGGTATTCTTATGGCTTCGGCAGCTATTGGGGGTTCTCATATTGTAGCATCTACACAAGCAGGAGCATTATATGGCTGGCAGTTAGCAGTTATTGTAATTTTAGTAAATATTTTTAAATATCCATTTTTCCGTTTTGGAACTCAATATACACTGGAACGTAAGCATTCATTAATTGAAGGTTATGAAGAAAAAGGAAAGATCTATTTATGGGTATTTTTCATTATGAATATATTTTCAGCAATTATTAACATTGCAGCAGTAGGTATTTTGACAGCAGCAATTTTGGCAAACATCTTAAAACTGACGATTTTACCTAGTCTTACTCCTGCAGCAATGGCTTCAATGATTAATATGCTCACTACAATTGTTCTTGTGGGATCACTTGCAATGATGATATTTGGAGGTTATAAACTTTTAGACAGTTCATCAAAATTTATTGTTATTTCATTGACAGTAGCAACAATTATTGCTGTTATTATAGCATTATTTAAGCATCATCCAATGGCACCAGATTTTGTAGCTCCATCTCCATGGAAATTAAAGGCATTGCCATTTATCATATCATTAATGGGATGGATGCCTGCACCAATTGAAATTTCAGCAATTAATTCAATGTGGACAGTTGAAAAGCAGCAAGAAATGAAAGTGCCTCGTAAAATTGCAATGCTTGACTTTAACGTAGGTTATTTTGTTACAACAGTATTAGCCTTTGTATTCTTGGCACTTGGAGCATTGATTCAATATGGTACAGGAACTGCGATTAAAGGAGCAAGTGCAGCTTATATTGCTCAATTTATAAAAATGTATTCAAGTGTAATTGGAAATTGGTCAGGACTTCTTATTGCATTTATCGCATTTATGTGTATTTTTGGTACGACAATTACAGTTGTGGATGGTTATTCACGTGCTAATGCTGAAAGTTTACGTTTAATTCTTAGAAAAAAGGAAGTAACAACTGCACATTTTAATATATGGATGATTGTAACTGTGATTTTTGCAATGATTATAGTATTTTTCTTTGCTGGAAATGTAGCTGCGATGATGAATTTTGCAATGATATTTTCATTTGTTTCAGCTCCTGTTTATTCTTACCTTAATTTTTCACTTGTTAAGGATAATAGTAAATTACCTGTTTGGCTATGGTTTTTGTCAGTTGCAGGAATTGTATATTTAGCAGGATTTACAATATTTTTCCTTGTTTATTTATTAGGAATTTTAAAATAAATAAAAATAATATATTTTTAGTACATACTGGTATATTTTATAAACTTATACTATTCCCCATTTAAAAAGTGAAAGATTATTTTAATTATTTGAAAATAAATATCAAGTTTAAACTACTAAAAAGATTTATATTATATCTGTTGTTTAAATAGGGTTTAGTATTAAAAGGGGCACTAGCCTCTTTTTTGAGTTTATTGATCATAAATATATTATATAAAAAAAACTCAATAATAATCAGATTTTTAGTTGAATATAATTAAAACATCTGTTATAATAAATTATGAAAATTAATTTTACTTCTAAACTAAAGAGATATGAGTATTTCAAAAGAGTACTGATTCTGTTTTAATTCATTATTTTTAAATTAAAATATTTTTAATACACTAAAAAAAACAGTAATTAATTTATAATAAAAAATATGGTATTAAAATTTATATGATATTATTATAATGCAGATTTTTTATATTAAGCTATTTTATTGTAATATAACTTAAAAATTGAATTTGAAAATTATAATTATTTTACTTAATTTCTAAGTTTAGTTAATAAAAAAATAATATCAAAAAAAAATTCGATTATATTTTGTAAATAACTAAAAAATCGTATAAAAATATTTTTGTATTTGAAGGGGGAAAATATGAAAAAAAAAAATAAAAAAAATAATACATTACATGAAATACATAAACGGGCAGAAAATTTTTCACATGGAGAAGAAATTGCTAATTTTGTAAGTCATACTGTAGGAGCAGGGTTGGCAATATTAGCTTTTTTAATATTAACAATACGTGCAAGCTGGACACGCGATGCTGGAACGATAATGTCTTTTATGGCATTTGGATTTGGATTAATAGTTTTGTACACAATGTCAGCTATATATCATGGATTAAAACCAGGAACAGCCAAATCAATATTTGAAATTTTTGATCATTCGGCAATTTATATTTTGATAGCAGCTTCTTATACTCCATTTTTATATTTAGTTGTTAATTCTCCAATGAATAAAATTATATTGACAATTCAATGGGTAGTTTGTATTTTGGGAATTGTATTTAAAGTATTTTTTACTGGTAAATTTAAATTATTTTCAACATTGCTTTATTTAGTAATGGGTTGGATGATTGTATTTGCCTGGAAGGATTTAATAAATAATATAAATAGAGTTTCATTAATTTATTTGATTTTAGGTGGAGTTTTATATTCGCTTGGCACAATTTTTTATTCGTGGAAAATTTGCAAGTTTAATCACATGATATGGCATATTTTTGTAATTCTAGGTAGTATTTCACACTTTTTAGCTGTGTATTATTTAATATAAGCAAAAAAATAAAAAACAAAGAATATATTTTATTTTAGAAAGGGTAATTTAATGGGAAGAAAATCGAAAGTATCTAACGAACTAAAAATTGAACTTGTAAAAAAGATATTAGAAGGAAAGGGAACTATTCAAGGATTATCAAAGGAATATAATGTTGCAAAGTCATCATTAATGACATGGAAGAAAAAGTATCTTGAAATAGGTGAAGAAAGTATAAAAGTTGAAAATAAAAATAGACATTACTCTCGCGAAACTAAAGAAAAAGCTGTTAAAAGTTATTTAAATAATGAAGGTTCATTATTTGAAATTTGTAAAAAATATGATATTGCCTCTGTAAGTGTACTAAATTACTGGATTAGAGATTATAGAAGAAGTATTGATGAAAATGGAAAAATCTCATTATTAAAGAAACATATAAGAAAAACTATTGAGGCTAAAGTTGAAGCTGTTCAATTCTGTCAAAATAATAATCATGATTATAATTTAACTATCCGTAAATTTGGAATTTCATACCAACAAATTTATTCGTGGGTAAAAAAATATGAAAATGGCGGAGTTGATGCATTGATAGATAATCGTGGAAAAAGACGTTCTAAAACAGAAAAATAGTATTGAGTATTAAAAGAAATGACTGTCAAATTCATTGATAAGATGAAAATGACAGTTTTTATTTACAATAATTCCTATTTTTAAAATAAAAAACGTATTTTATTATTTTCTGACAAGGAGTTAAAATTTTTTTTTAAACAGAATTTATAATAAATCCATTATTTTAAGAAAGAACAGTATTAGTCTATTTAGTATTAAGTTATTGTTTTTCTTCATTTTTAGCAGGCACAAATTTTCTTTCTGGATTGCTAAAGAATTTTATTCCAATAATCGCAACAATAATCATAACTATACTTATTAAATATGGGAGTCTTATTCCAAAAATTAATAAATCTTCTGCTCTAAATGTACTTACAAATGTTCTTATAATCGCATACATAATTAAATAAATCATTGATAAAACTCCAGGATTATATTCTTTTTTTCTAAAATAAAACCAGAGAATTGTAAATCCAATTAAATTTAAAAATGCTTCGTAAAGCATAGCAGGATGTAACGGCAAATTTGGAAATTCTGATCCAGCTGGTGTATTTAGCGGAAAAACTAATCCCCAAGGTACAAGCTGCTTAAATTGAGCTTGTGCAGTAGTGCTCATTGATTGGTATTTTATCCACCATTCATTGAATTTTCCTGAAAAAATTATGCTAAGTGGAGTAAATGTAGGAACTCCATGAACTTCGCCATTTGCCAAGTTTCCAAATCTTCCTAAAAATTGTCCAAATAATAAAGGTCCAACAGCCATATCTGTAAGCACCCATAAATTCATTTTATTTTTTTTAGCATAAAAACATGCACCAATAAATGCTCCGATAATTCCGCCATGAATTGCAAGACCGCCTTCCCAAATATAAAATATGGATAAAGGATTTCCAATATAATCGGCAAATTTAAAAATAACATAATATAGCCTTGCTCCAATTAATCCTGATACTATCGTTGTAAATGCAAAATCTTCAATAATTTTTCGATCATTAACTCCTCTTTTTTCAGCAACATCATCTGAAAGTGCGATAAACATTCCAAAAAGAAAAGCTAAAATATACATCAAACTGTAAATTCTAAGTTCAAAACCTCCAATTTTAAATAAATATGGTCTCATTTACGCTCCTTTTCAATATTATGTAATAAGGGCTTCTGATTTTTTTAAAAACAAGCCCCTATTTTTTAAGTTTTATAATTGTTTTTTTAATTCTTCTTCAAAGATAACAAAGAAGTCATCAATTTGTTCTTTTGAAATTTGTCCCAAAATACCAATTCTCATAAGGCTTTCAGCATATTTTCCTTTTCCGCCTGTAACAGTATAACCCTTTTCCTCAAGAGCGGCAATAATTGATTTTATTACGATTCCTTCTCTGTAAACAGAAATTAATGTATTTGTTCTATTTTCTTCATTTTTAACTAATAATTTAAATCCAAGTTTTTCTGCTTTTTCTTCCACATATTTTCTCAACTCGTGTTTTTGTTTTATTGTATTTTCAATTCCATTTTTGATTAAATCTTTCAATGATTGATTTAATGCTAAAATTAATGCAATTGCTGGAGTATAAGGTGTTTCTCCTTTTTCTTCAAAATATTTAATATATTGTTTTAAATCAAAGTAATATTTTGGTAAATCAGAAGTTTCCATCGCTTTTTTTGCCTTATCGCTAATTGCTACAAAAGCTAACCCTGGAGGTATTAAAAATGCCTTTTGGCTTCCTGCTATTGCAACGTCAACATGCCATTCATCAAAATTAAATTCATTTACTACAAGTCCACTAATTGTGTCAACTACTAATAAAATTTCAGTGTTTTTAGTCAAATCTCCAAGTGATTTTATGTCATTTAAAATTCCAACTGAAGTTTCACTATGAGTAGCTAAAATTCCCTTTAAATCAGGATTTTCTGAAATAACTTTTTTAACATCTTCTAATTTATAGCTTTCTCCAAATTCATATTGTAAATTAATTACATTCAAGCCATAAATTTCTGCGATTTTTCTAAATCTGTCACCAAAATATCCAGTATTTACAGCTAAAACTTTATCTCCCTTTGAGAAAAAGTTTACAATGGCAGTTTCCATTGAACCTGTTCCAGAAGAAGTTAGAACAGCAACATCATTTTGTGTTGTCTTGAATACTTTTTTCAAGTTTTCATTGTTTTCTTTCATAATTCTTCTAAATTCAGGTGTTCTGTGATGAATAATGTCATTTCCTAAAATTTCTAGATATTCTTCTGGTATATTTGTTGGCCCAGGTGTTAATAATAATTTTGAACTCATAAATCTTTCCTCCTAAAATTTATATTTTTTATTTTTTTATAGTTCTTTTGTTAATTTATCATATTTCAAAAGTTTTGTTAAAATTTTTTCAACATTATCTAATTTTAGCATATTTGGTCCATCAGATAGACCTTTATCGGGATCGGGATGTACTTCAGCAAAAATCCCATCTACTCCCACAGATACAGCCGCTCTTGCAAGTGGATAAACATAATCACGGTTACCACCTGAAGTTTCACCTCTTCCTCCTGGAATTTGTACTGAATGTGTTGCATCAAATATAACTGGATATCCAAATTTTCTCATTTCCAAAAGTCCACGCATATCTACAACAAGATTATTGTATCCAAAAGAAGCTCCACGTTCACAAAGCATTATATTCTCATTTCCAACTTCCTGAAATTTTTTTACAACATTTTTCATATCCCAAGGTGCTAAAAACTGCCCTTTTTTTATATTTACAGCTTTTCCTGTTTTGGCTGCGGCAACAAGCAAGTCGGTTTGCCGTGATAAAAAAGCTGGAATTTGTAAAAGGTCAATTACTTTTGCAGCTTCTTTACATTGATAAGGTTCGTGAATATCAGTCGCAAGAGCAACGCCATATTTAGACTTGACTCTTGATAAAATTTCAAGCCCTTTTTCAAGTCCAGGTCCTCTAAAAGATGAAATTGAAGAACGGTTAGCCTTGTCAAATGAAGCCTTAAAAACATATTGAATGCCCAGTTTATCCGTAATTTCTTTCATTTTCCCAGCCACTTCCATAACCAGATCTTCCGATTCAATCACGCAAGGTCCTGCAATCAAGAAAATCTTGTCATTACCAATCGTAATATCATCAGTAATTTTAACTTTTTTCACTTTATCTATTAGCATAATCTGAATCCTTTCTAAAAAGTTTTTCATATAATTTATTTTATCACAATATTACTTTTTTTGCTAATTTTTTTCTAAATAATTCCTTTTGATAAAACAGATAAATTATGTTATACTTTTAAAGGAAAAATTAATTATACTTATTTAACAAAAAGATAGCAAGAAGTCTCCGACTTCTACAAGTGGGAGATGAATTGCTTTTTTTGTAAAAAAATTGAAAAAAGGATATGTCTATGATACAATTTTTGTATAAAATATTGAAGAGAAGTTATAAATAATAAAATTTCTAAAGAAATAATTAAAAATAATATTCAAAATCAAAAGGAGGTGTAATTTTATGAAGTATAATTTAGCATTCAAATACAGGATTTATCCAAATAAAGAGCAAGAATTATTGATAAACAAGACTTTTGGATGTGTTCGTTTTGTTTACAATACAATTTTGTACACTGCGAATAAAATTTATGAAGAAACTGGAAAAAATAAAATAATTACACCTGCCAGTTTGAAAAGTGAAAATCAATTTTTAAAAGAAGTAGACAGTCTAGCACTTTCAAATGCTCAATTGAATGTAAAACGATCGTTTAAGAATTTTTTTCAAAAGAGAGCGAAGTTTCCAAAGTTCAAATCTAAAAAGAATAATGTTAAAAGTTACACGACAAATTGTGTGAATAATTCAATCCGAATTGAGGAAAACAAATATTTGGTTTTGCCAAAATTGAAAAGAATAAAATTGAAATATCATAGAGAAATACCAGAAGATTACAAGATAAAGTCGGTAACACTAACAAACAGTAATGGAAATTACTATGTTTCTATTTTGACAGAATTTGAAAAAGAAATACAAAAGGTAGCTAGTAATGATAAAGTAATAGGACTTGATTTTTCAATGTTTGAATTATTTGTCAGTTCTGAAAACCAAAGGGCTGATTATCCAAGATATTTTAGGATGTTGGAGAAAAAATTGAAAGAATTACAAAAGTCATTGTCAAGAAAAGTAAAATTTTCTAAAAATTGGTATAAACAAAAAGAAAAAATATCAAAATTGTATGAGTATATCAAAAATTGTCGAAGAGATTTTTTACATAAATTATCAAAAAAATTATCTGAAGCGTATAATGCTGTGGTTGTTGAGGATTTGAATATGAAAGGGATGAGTCAGGCATTAAATTTTGGGAAAAGTGTAGGAGATAATGGATGGGGAATGTTTTTGAGGATGCTTGAGTATAAACTGATGTTTTTAGGGAAACAATTTTTGAAGATAAATAAATGGTTTCCGTCATCGAAAACTTGTAGTAGATGTGGAAATGTTAAAGAGGAACTGAAATTATCAGAAAGAAGTTATAAATGTGAGTGCTGTGGAATTGAGATTGATAGAGATTACAATGCGGCACTGAATATAAAAAACATTGGAAAATTGATGTTGGAATATTAAGAAAATAAAAAAAGACAGGGTAGGAACTACCCGAAGAGCTTGGTAAATATATTTGGCTAGCAAAAGCAGATACTTCCCAAGAAGCTCCTGCTTCTAAAAGCGGGAGTAGTTCACATAGGATAAATGCTATTTAGCAAGAGGTTACAAACCCTTATCATGAGATAAATGAAATTAATTAGAAGAACAGGAGAAAAAATATGGATAAAGTAGCTTTAATTATGGCTGGAGGAAGTGGAACAAGATTTTGGCCATTATCTACAAATGACAAGCCGAAGCAATTTTTGGATCTGGTGTCGGAAAAGACGATGATTAAGGAAACTATCGACAGAATAAAAGAAATCATTCCAGTAGAAAAAATATTCATTTCCACAAATATTAAATATTTTGATATAATAAAAAAAGAATTGCCTGAAATTGCTGACAGAAATATAATTTTTGAACCAATGGCACGAGATACGGCGGCTTGTATAGGATATGCAGCCTGCATTATTAGGAAAATTTATAAAAATAGCATTATGGCAGTTTTACCATCAGATCATTTAATAAAAAAAGAAAAGGAATTTTTGGAAAGCCTGAAATTTGCATTTTGTGAGGCTCAAAAGAATAAGATTGTTACGCTTGGGGTTAAGCCGACTTATGCTGAAACTGGATATGGATATATTGAGTATATTGATAGAAAAAATAAAAAAAATGATTGTGAAAAGAATGGAATTAAAGAAAAATTTGAATCGTATAAAGTGAAAAAATTTAGAGAAAAGCCAAATAAGGAATTGGCTGAAAAATATATTGAGCAGGGGAATTATCTTTGGAACAGCGGAATGTTCGTATGGAAAACGGAATTTATTTTAAGCGAAATAAAAAAACACATGGAAACGCATAAAGTGATTTTGGAAAATATTGAAAAAATACTTGAAAATGTGGATTTAGATCAAGTTTTTGGAGAGACATTGAGTAATTTTGTAAAAGATGAGTTTGAAAAATTTGAAAAAATCTCGATAGATTTTGGAGTGATGGAGCATACTAAATCTGTGAGTGTAATTCCTGTTGATATTGACTGGAATGATGTTGGGAATTTTAAGTCGCTTGAAGATATTTTTCCAAGGGACAAATATAGGAATGTTGTGCAGGCCAGTCATTTTGAACAGATTGAATCTGAAGGAAATATTGTGATTAATAAGGAAAATGATAAGATTATCGCTACAATTGGGCTGGAAAATATTGTTATTGTAAATACAAAGGATGCCTTGCTTGTTTGTCATAAGGATAAAAGTCAGGAAGTAAAGAAAATCTTAAATAAAATTGAATTAAATAAAAAAAATTAAGCTATTAAGCAGAGATATTCAAAAAAGGAGAAAAATAAAAAATGGAAATAGATATTATAAAAGAAGCTAGAAATGTATTTGATATTGAAATTGCAGAACTTGAAAAATTGAAAAGTAAATTGGGAGATACTTTTCAAAAATTAGTTCAGATGATTTTAGAATTAAAAAATAATAACAAAGTTATTATTACAGGAATTGGAAAATCTGGAATAATTGGGAAAAAAATTGCGGCGACACTCGCTTCGACTGGGACAACTGCAGTATTTATAAATGCGGCAGAAGCGCTTCACGGCGATTTGGGAATGGTCAGTAATGGAGATGTAGTAATTGCCATTTCAAATAGCGGAAATTCTGATGAAGTATTGAGCATTTTAGCGCCGATAAGAAAAATTGGCGGAAAGATTGTTGCATTTACTGGAAATCCTAATTCTACATTGGGAAAATATGCAGAACTTACGGTTAATGTTGGAGTTGAAAAGGAGGCATGTCCACTAGGGCAAGCTCCGATGAGTTCAACTACGGCGACACTTGTAACAGGAGACGCTCTTGCTGCTTGTCTTATGAAATTAAAAGACTTTACTGAAAATGACTTTGCAAAATATCATCCGGGTGGAAGTCTTGGGAAGCGCTTGCTGCTACATGTTTCAGATTTAATGCATATTGGAGATGAACTGCCAGTTGTGAAAAAAGATGAAAAAATTGAAAATGTATTAATGGTGCTTACAAAGAAAAAACTAGGAGCTGTGTGTATTTCTGATACAGGTCTTGAAAATGGGAAGTTGCTTGGAATTATAACAGAAGGAGATATTCGGCGAGCCTTGAAGCATAAGGACAAATTTTTTGATTATGTGGCTTCTGATATTATGATTTCTGCTCCAGTAACGATTGAAAAGAATGCGATGGCTCTTGATGCACTTCATCTGATGGAAAATAGAAAAAGCCAGATTAATGTGCTGCCAGTTGTGGAAAATGGGAATATTGTGGGGCTTATAAGAATTCACGATTTAATAGGATTGAGATAAGAATAAAAAATAGAAAGAGAGAGAAAATGGAAAAAATAATAGGAATAAATCCAGTAATAGAAGTATTAAAATCAGATAAAAATATTGAGAAACTGGAAGTTTATAAAAAAATAAAGAAAGAAACAATAAAAGAAATATTGAATTTGGCGAGCAAAAGAAACATAAAGATTTTTTATACTGATAGACGGACTGAAAATTCTCAAGGAGTTGTGGCACTTGTTTCAGAATTTGACTATTATGTTGACTTTGCTGAGTTTCTGGAAAAACTTTTAAGAAAAGAAAAATCGATAGTTGTTGTACTGGATCAAATTCAAGATCCGAGAAATTTTGGGGCAATTATAAGAAGTGCAGAATGTTTTGGAGTGGATGGAATTATTATTCAGGACAGAAATAGCGTAAAAGTTACAGAAACCGTTGTAAAATCATCGACAGGAGCGATTGAGCATGTAGATATTGTAAAAGTTACAAATATTTCTGATACAATTGATAAATTAAAAAAATACGGATATACAGTTTACGGTGCAGAAGCTGATGGGCAAAATTATTATTATGAAGAAAATTATCCAGAAAAAACGTGCCTTGTGCTTGGAAGCGAAGGAAATGGTATGAGAAAAAAAGTGAAGGAGCATTGCGACAAAATTGTAAAAATACATTTGAAGGGGCAAATAAACTCGCTGAATGTGTCTGTGGCTGGAGGAATAATATTATCGGAGATGTCAAAATAGTGAGATTTGGAATTTTCTTATTCATAAAAAATATTTAGGCGATTGTAAAAGTAATGAAGATTGAGTAACAGTAGTATTTATAGTCATAAGGGTCAAGGCTGCTTGTTAGTGAGTGGAGTGAAACAAAAACTCAAACATAAAAAATAAAGTATTTAACGGATTTTTAGACTTTTACAAATGGCTAAAAAAATATTTTATGGGAGGGAAATTAAATGGAAAAGCAAAAGTATATTTTAAATAATACTTATGGAATCAATGGGATAGAAAAAATATCTTTAAAGGAGGTAATGAAAATTTTTTCTGTACCTGAAGAAGTAGAAATGAAATTGAGCGATGATAAAATAACAATATCAATAGATTTGATATATAAAGGATTGAAAATATACTATTCATTATATTTTTTTGTTGAAAATCTCAAAAAACCAGATAATCAGTCTTTGACTTTTTGTATGGAAAAATTGTACTTGAATAATTGGGAAAGTATAAAAGTGGGAGATGAAATAAAGACAGTTCTTCCTAAAATAAGGAAATATCTTAAAAGAAATAATAAAAATATAAAATTTGATTATGAAGAAGATAGGTTTTTTGGAGAATATTTATTTGACGATGGAAATATTCATATATTTTTTGAAAAATTTGGGAATAAAAAAGTAATGGATGATATAATGATAAGTTTGCCTTATGAGGATATATTGCCAGAAAATAAGGAAATTTTAGTGGAAATTAGTAAAATAATGGAGATAAAAAATAAAATAGATGAATTATTTTGGGATGAATAAAAAAGAGCCGATTAATTGTAAAATTGAAAAAATGTAATATAAATGCTTGAAGATGTGATTGAATGTTTTTAAAATATAGAAAAATAGAATTTTAATATTTCCTCTAAATTTTTACAATATCGAGACTTGAAAATTAAAGAAAAATATGGTATTATTATATGAAATATTGAAAATAAACATAGTTATAAATAGAAAGGAGCATAGGCAATTATGAAAAAAGATTTACATCCATCATACGGATTTGTAGTATTTGAAGATACAAGTAACGGAGAAAAATTCTTAGGAAAATCAACTAAAACTTCTAAAGAAACAACAACTTTTGAAGGAAAGGAATATCCAGTAATAAAAGTTGCAACAAGTTCAACTTCTCACCCATTCTATACTGGAAAATCTAAATTTGTTGATGAAACTGGAAGAGTTGACAAATTTAAGAAAAAATACAACTTATAATTTTGAAGATATTGGAAACAGGGATAATTCATTCTCTGTTTTTATTTTTATAGATAAAAAATGTTCATAATTTTGGTAATTTTAGAGGAGATGAGATAAAATGGTAAAAAAACTAATTTTTTTACTTTTGGCAGTTATAGGCATAATAGGTTGTTCTGCTTCAAAAAAGTATTATCATAATCATGATAATGGACGATATTATAATTGTGAAGGCGGATATTGTGAAAATAGAAGTTATCATCATCGTTATCATTATTATTCAAATGATAATATGCCTTGTGGCAGACATCATTATATGGGAAATTGAGAATACTAATATAATTTACTTATTAGTATTTTTTATTTTATTAAATTTTAATAGTTGACAATACATTTAATATTTGTTATTATATAATAAATCATTTTGAAATTGAATCGAAGAGTAATGGATAATTTTTTTTAATTAACATTTATAGTTTGATTTTAAAGGATTTGGGAAAATAATTTAGTAGGATAGTAGGGTAGAAGAAATTTAAATTTATAGAAGAATAGAAGATAATTTAGTAGTTTAGAAAAAATGTAGTGTTGAAGCTTAGAAGAAAAATGTAAAAAAAGCGGGAATTTACGGGTAATTAATTTTGAAAAATATTTAATGTTGTATATTTAAAATTATAAAATTGAATAATTTTTTAGATTAATTCAATTATAATTGATGGATGTGGAGTTTAAAATAGGATAATTGTTTAGAGTATTTTATAAATTAATTTAGTTGGCGTAAATTTTAGCTGTAGCAAATGAACTATTAGAGCATTGTAAAATGTGTAAATAAGTATTGATATATAGATATTTAATTTTATCCTCTCCTAAAGTTATTTTAAGAGAGTTTTTTTTATAAAAAAATTAAAGAAATGAGGTAGGTAAGGATGGTTATTACAACTACGAATGAAGTCCAGGATAAAAAAGTTGTGGAATACAAGGGAATTGTCTTTGGAGAAGTTATTTCGGGAGTTAATATGTTTAAGGATTTGGGAGCAAATTTGAGAAACATATTTGGAGGAAGATCTAAAGGTTATGAAAATGAGCTTTTGGCTGCTAGAACGAATGCTTTGGAGGAAATGGAGAGCAGAGCGGCGGCTATGGGTGCAAATGCTGTTATTGGAGTAAAAATGGATTATGAAGTTTTGGGAGCGGATAATGGAATGCTTATGGTAACTTGCAGCGGTACAGCTGTAATTGTAGATTAATTTGTAAAATATAAAAATATGAAATTTTAAAAGTAAGGATTTTAAAAACCTAATAATAATGTTTGTAGTAATAACGGTACAAATTCATTGCAAAAAAAATGCTGAATTAATTGAATTTTAAATATAAAGAGAAAGAATAGGAGAAAAAATGATGATTATTAAAGTAGACGGTGGAATTGATGAAAAAATTTTGGAGAAAATGATAAATAGATTGGAAACAGAAAATAACGTAAGTGTAAAATTAATTGCTGGAAAAGATTACTCTATTTTAGGATTAGTTGGAGATATTAGTACAATTGATATTAAACATATTCAATCGCTTGACTATGTATTAGATGTTCAAAGAGTTCAAGAACCTTATAAAAGAGCAAGCAGAAAATTCAAACCAGAAGATACGATTGTAAAAGTAGGGGATGTGGAAATTGGAGGAAGTAATCTTGTGATGATGGCGGGGCCTTGCTCAGTGGAAAATGAAAAACAAATTATTGATACTGCAAAAGCTGTTAAAGCCGCAGGAGCAACTATTTTAAGAGGAGGAGTAGTGAAACCTAGAACATCTCCTTATGCATTCCAAGGACTTGGGATGGAAGGTATTAAACTTATGGAAAAGGCAAAAGAAGAAACAGGGCTTCCAATAATATGTGAAATTATGTCAATTTCTCAACTTCACGAATTTGGTCCACACGTTGATATGATTCAGCTTGGAGCAAGAAATATGCAAAACTTTGACTTGTTAAAAGAAGTTGGAAAGACAAATATTCCAGTGCTTTTAAAAAGAGGACTTAGTGCGACAATAGAAGAATGGCTTATGTCGGCAGAATATATTTTAGCTGGCGGAAATGAAAATGTAGTTCTTTGTGAAAGAGGAATCAGAACTTACGAAACAGCTTATAGAAATGTACTTGATTTAAATGCAGTGCCAATGATTAAAAAATTGACACATTTACCAATAATTGTAGATTCAGCTCATGCGACTGGAAAATACTGGATGGTAAAACCGCTTGCAATGGCAGGAGTGGCGGCAGGAGCAGATGGGCTTATGGTAGAAGTGCATCCTGAACCAGACAAGGCATTGTCAGATGGACCTCAATCATTGAAATTTAATGTATTCGAAGATTTGATGCAAGATGTGGAAAAAATTGCAAATGTGTTGGGAAAAACTTTTAAAGTAAAATAGTTTTATTTCAAATAATATTATAATTTAAAAGTAAAATTGTGAAATGAGATAAGATTATGATGAAAAATAATTTGAAAAGAATAGAAGATTTGACAGTAACAATTGTTGGGCTTGGAGTGATTGGAGCGGCTTTTGCACAGAGTTTTAAGGAAATTGGTATTAAGACTGTTTATGGGATTGATATTGATGAGGAAACGATAAAGAAGGCAGAAGAGAAAAATATGATAAATAAAGGATTTCTAGAAACTAGGGAGCCTTTGGAAACGTCGGATTTTGTGGTAATTACTCTTTATCCAAACTTAATGAAATCGTTTTTTGTGAATAATATTAATTATTTTAAGGAAAATGCCATAATTACTGATGTTGTGGGTATTAAGGAGAAAATTATTGGAGATATTGATCCGATTATTGAGGAAAGTAATAAAAAGAATGGGAAAAATATTGACTTTATTTTTGGACATCCTATGGCGGGACGTGAGAAACGTGGGATTGATTTTGCAGACAATAGAGTGTTTAAAGATGCAAATTATATAATTATTAAGGATGAAAAAAATAAAAAAGAAAATCTAGAATTGCTGTCAGAAATTGTTAAGCTCATGGGCTTTAAGAAAGTCAGTTTTCTTACAGCACAGGAACACGATGAAATTATTGCTTTTACGAGCCAGCTTACCCATGCAATTGCCGTTTCACTTGTAAATAGCGATAGTGAAAAGTATGATACGAATCGTTTTATTGGGGATTCTTATCGGGATTTGACGAGAATTGCGAAAATAAATGAAGATTTGTGGGCAGAGCTGTTTATGGGAAATAAAAAAAATCTTTTGAAAATGATACAGCAGTTTGAAAAGGAATTGGATGTAATTAAAGATGCCTTGAATAATAATGATTTGGGGACATTAAAAGAGAAATTTATAATTTCTACGAAACGTAGGGAGAAAATAGATTAAGAGAAATTAATTTGGGAGGGATGAAATGGAAAATAATTCTGAAAAGAAAAAGTATTTAAAAACACTAGTTGGAGATAATATTTATTTTTCACCAATTTCTCTTGATGATATTGAAGAGTATACTGAGATGGTTAATGATATAAAAGTTTCAGTTGGTCTAGGCTCTGTTTCTTATACAAATATTACAGATTTTGAAAGTGAAAAGGAATTTTTAACGTCAATAAAAAAAGAAAAAATGTTTGCTGTTAGACTACTTGAAAATGATGAACTTTTGGGAAATATTGGATTTAATTCATTAGATATGGTAAATAGAAATGGTGTATTGGGAGTTTTAATAGGAAATCCTAAACATCAGCGAAAAGGTTATGGAACAGAAGCTCTGAAATTAATACTTGATTATGGGTTCTCATTTTTAAATTTGAGAAATATATCGCTAAATGTATTTGAATATAATGAACCAGCCTATAATTTGTATAAAAATATTGGATTTAAGGAAGTAGGAAGGTTACGGAAAGCAGTTGAAATTATGGGAAAAACTTATGATGTTATTATAATGGATATGTTAAAGGAAGAGTTTCAGTCGGTTTATATAAAAAGAGAACTTGAAAAAAGATATAATTTGTAAAACGTTTTTGACAAACAAAAAACTTAATGGAGGGTAAAATGGCAGAAGTTATAAAAGATGAATTATTAGGTGAAATTGAATGTGTCGATGGATTTGAAACAGAGGTTAACTGGGTAAATAATAAAAAAATAGACGTGTATTTTGATATATCTGATTATCAGCTGTTAAATGAGAAGGATGAGGAAAAGACTGATAAGGAAAAAATGGAAGACAGAATTAAAACTTTAAAGGAAATTCTGTCAGATGTGAATGGCTGGAATGAAAAAATTATAAAAAATTCGGCAGAAGTAATGCTGGAATTAGCAAACGACTGGTTTGATGTGGAAGATTATTATGAAGACGATGAAATTGATGAATTTGTTGAAGATATGAAACAAGTGTTATCAGAAGAAAGTGCTGAAAAATTGAGAGATAGTGAAATAACACAAGAAACAATGGAAAAAATAATGTCTGTGGAAAGACTGACTATTTATGGAGATGGGAATTTCAGTATTTATCTTTCAGATAACGATATGATATTTTCAGGACATATAATAAATGTTCTTGCAAATATTAATGGGGAATTTTCTGAAGGGGATATAATGGGATAGTTTTAAATAAAATTTTATTTATAGTAAAATCATTTTAAATTTTGAATTTAGTGGTTTTGCTATATTTTAATATACATATAACTTAGTTTAAAAATTTATTTGTTTATTTTAATTAATAATAATTTTTTTATATTACTATGTTTTTTCTTTTTTATTTTGCGGATTGCTCATTGCCACAAATTCTTGTCTTGATAATTAAATTGTGGCAAGATTGCTACGCAATACCTATGGCTAGTCTATGAAATTTTTCTGCCCTAACAAAAAAACTCACTATGCTCAAACAGTTTTGTCAGCATAGAAAAATAGATTAGTTGATACTAGATTCTGTTTAAAAAGTGAAAATTATATCTTAATTATTTGAAAATACTAGTTTTTTATACTTTTTTGGAAAAGTTTGTAATAAATTCGTTATTCAAATGGGTGTTAAATATAAATTATTTATTGTAAGAGAGGATGGAGAAAATTATGGAAATATTGAATGTCGGATTGGGGAAAAATTCTTATGATATTTTGATTGGAGAGAATTTTTTTGAGAAATTTCCTGAATATATTGGGAATGTTTATGGCGGAAAAAAATTATTTGTGATTACAGATTCTAATGTGGATAAGATTTATAAAAATGAATATGAGAAAATGTTTAAAGGGTTTGACTATACGATTTATGTGCTGGAAGCGGGGGAGAAAAATAAGCATATTGGTATAATGCCTGCGATTTATTCGGGGATGGTGAAGGCTGGACTTACGAGAAAGGATATGGTTGTTGCATTTGGTGGCGGGGTTGTTGGAGATATTGCTGGATTTGCGGCAGCTAGTTATATGCGTGGAATTGGATTTATACAGATACCAACGACAATTGTTTCACAGGTTGACAGCAGTGTTGGAGGAAAAGTCGGTGTTGACTTGCCTGAGGGAAAAAATCTTGTTGGGGCATTTCATCAGCCGAAACTTGTTTTAATTGACAATTATTTTCTGAATACATTGACGGACAGATATTTTTATGACGGATTTGCGGAAATTGTGAAATATGGATGTATTTATGATAAGAAGTTTTTCGACAGACTTGTGGAAATTGTGGGAACAGTAGATGGTTCTTATGATGATGAAAATTATAAACAGAAATTGCGTGAACATCTGATGAAGTATGTGAATGAGCTTGTTTACCGTTCTTGTGAGATAAAGAAGGAAGTTGTGGAAAAAGACGAGAAGGAAAGTAATTTGAGAATGATATTGAATTTTGGACATACTATCGGACATGCAATAGAGCAGTTTACAAATTATGAGAAATACTCACATGGAGAAGCAATTTCTGCTGGAATGGTAGATATTACAAAAATTGGGGAGAAAAAAGGTTTTACTAAAAAAGATGAATTTTTAAAAATTGAGAAATTGTTGAAGGCATTGAATTTACCGACTGAGATTGAATATCCGAAAGACAAGATTTCTGAAATTATGAAAAGAGATAAGAAAAGTACAAGTGATGGAATTAATTTTGTGATTTTGAAAGAGATTGGGGAAGTTAAGATTATGAAGATTGGAGAAAAGGAGATTTTTGAGTAAATTTTGATTTTTAATAATATATTTGAATGATAAGAGAAAAAATATATTTAAAATTATTATTGTTTATTTGAAAATACGGTATAATTATCTTAATAATTAAGGGGAAAAGATTATGAAATTAAAAAAAATAGAAGTTAAAAATTATAGAATTTTGAAAGATTTCAAATTAGATTTAAAGGATAATACCACATTGATTATAGGTAAAAATAATACTGGTAAGACATCAGTGTTAACAATAATGGATAAATTATTAAATCAAGGAAAGAAAAATTTCAAATGGGACGATTTTAACATAGAGTTTCAAAATAAAATTTATGAAAAGATTACTACTAGAGATTTTCAAGTACTAGAAGAAAATAGAAAAATTAATGAATACGGAATAAGATTAACATTATTTATAGAATATACAAAAGAAGATTTTTATGGGAATATTCAAGATTTTATGATGGATTTAGATGAAGATAATAACTATATTATTATAGAATTCAATTATAACTGTAAAGAAGATAATTTGAGAGAATTATTGATAGAATTCAATAAAAAAAATAAAAGAGATAAAAATAATTTTACAAAATTTATGAGAAAAAATTCTGAAAAATATTTCAATCTTGAAATGTATGCTTTAAAATATAATAAAAGTACAAATAGTTATTTGGAAAATGAAATATTAGAAATATCAAATTTAAATCAAATAAAGAGGGTTATTAGTTTTAATGGAATAAAAGCAAATAGAGAAGTATCAAATAAAGAAAATGAAAATTCGTTATCTAAATTATCCGAAAAATATTTTGATATTTCTAAAACTAAAAATGACAAAGAATTTGATGATTTAAGACAAGCAATTGAAGATACTGATAAAAAATTAAATATTTTATATAATGGGAGAAGCCAAAGTCAAGTAGGAGTATTTTCTGGAATAACAAGAAAAATAAGAGAATTTAGTGGAAATCGTAATGAAATAAATATTAATATAAATTCACAAATACAAGAAAAAGAATTGTTTAAAAGTAGTAGTAGGTTGTATTTTAATTACAATAAAATGAAACTTCCTGAAAATCATAATGGATTAGGATATTTAAATTTAATAGGAATGATATTTGAAATAGAAAACATTGTAAATGATTTTACTAATAATGTTTCAGATATAAATATTTTGTACATTGAAGAACCTGAAGCACACACTCATCCTCAATTACAATATATTTTTATTCGTAACATAAAAAAATTAATAGACAGTTATAGAGAGAGCAGTATTAAATTACAAACATTGATAACAACTCATTCATCACATATAGTTTCAGAATGTAATTTTAATGATATAAGATATTTTGTAAAAAATAACGAAGGAGTAGAAAGTAAAAATATAGAAATTTTGAAGGAAAATTATAAAAATGATGAAAAAGCGTATAAATTTTTAAAACAATATCTAACATTAAATAGTGCAGAGTTATTTTTTTCTGAAAAAGTTATTTTTATTGAAGGAACTACAGAAAGAATATTGCTTCCATATATGATGAAAAAAATTGATTTAGAAGATAAAACAAAGAAATTTTTACCATTGTTATCTCAAAATATTTCAGTTATAGAAGTTGGAAATTATACTCAAAAATTTAAGAATTTTATAGAATTTTTAAATATAAAAGTATTAATTATAACAGATATAGATGCTGCTAAAGAGAATAAAAAATGTAATCCAGTAGAGGCAACAGAAAGTACAAATTCTTCTATAAAAGTATATTTAGAAGAAAAATTGAAATTTAAAAAAGGACAGAATGAATTTAAAAAAATATTAACTCTAACTAAAAAAGAAAAAATAGTAAAATGTGGTGATAGTGAAATAATGATTGTATATCAAGTCAAGGAAAAAAATTATCAAGCTAGGAGTTTTGAAGATGCATTTATAAGTATAAATTATGATTTTATAAAAGAAAATAAAGGTGAATTTTCAGAAGGTTTAAAAAACAAAAAAAAATTAAATGAAGAAAAAATAGATTTTTATAACTTGGCTCAAGAATGCATAGATAAAAAATCTAGTTTTGCAATAGAAATTCTGTTATGTAGCGATGAAAATTACAGTAATTGGAAAATACCGAAATATATAAAAGAGGGATTAGAATGGTTGAAAGAAGATTAGAAATAGAAGATGAAGTAAAAGAAATGTTGCAATATATAGAAAATAAACAGAATTTTATATTAACAGGAGGAGCAGGTAGTGGAAAAACATATTCACTTATTTCACTAATTCAAGAAATTGGGAGAATGTATCCTAATAAATCAATAGTTTGTATAACATATACAAATAATGCTGTTGCTGAAATAAAATCAAGAATTTCTAATGATAAACTATTTGTTTCTACAATTCATGAGTTCTTATGGAAAATAATAAAAAAATATCAAAAGGAATTGAAAGAAACAATAATAGAACTAATTTATAGTGAAGAAGAAAAATATAAAAAATTTACTTTACCAAAAGATAACCTGGAAAAAAATAAGATGAAAATAAATTTAGAATATTTCTTAAATTCAGAAATTGTATATGATGAATATTATAGTTTGAAATCAGAAGAGGATAGCAAAATAGGACATGATGAGGTTTTATTAATAGCGGAAAAGATGTTTGAAAAATATTCTAAATTATGTGATATTTTAAAAGATAATGCTAATTTTATTTTTATAGATGAATATCAAGACACAAGTGAAGAAGTAGCAAATATATTTTTAAATCATATAAATAATAGTAAAAAAGAAAATATTATAGGTTTTTTTGGTGATTCTATGCAATCTATATATGATTCAGGTATAGGAAATATAAAAGATGATAGTCTAAAACGAATTAATAAAATACAGAATAGAAGAAGTTCACTAAAAGTAATAGAATTAACAAATAAATTAAGAGATGATGGAATTAAACAAATCCCTTCAAAGAATACGAAAGAAACTAATATAGATGAAAAAACTGGTAAAATAAAAGAAGGAAATGTTAAATTTATATACAGCAATAATAATATTCTTGAAGAATTAAAAAAAACATATATTTTTAATGATTGGGATTTTAAAAATACCTTAAACACTAAAGAATTAAGATTAACGCATAAATTGAATGCTGAAAATTCTGGATTTAAAGAACTATACAATCTATATACTAATGATTTCATTTATAGTAAATTAATATCTAAATTAAAAGAGAAAAAAATTTCTGAAGATGAAGATATTAATAATTTTGGTTATATTATAGAGAAATTTCCAATATTTTCAGGAAAAGGAAAAATAAAAAAGAATATTTTGGAACAAGTAGATATGAAGTCAAAAAAAGAAATTGAGAAAATAAAAGATATAGAATGGGGGAAGATAAAAAATAGTTTTATAAATAAAGACTCATTATTAGGTTATAAATTTAATGGACTTACTGAAAAATATGAATCGACTTCAAATAGAGATAAAATTTTACAAAAGTTAGATTTGATATATGAATCAATAAATTTGTATAATGAAAATAAATATGTTGAATTGTTTAAAAAATTAAAAATAAAAATATCCAGTTATGAAGACAAAATAAAGATAAGAAAAGAAATGAATGAATTAATTGAATTAATGAAGTCTCAAAATGATAAAATTTATCAGATAATAGATAAAGCTAATAATATTTTAAATATAAAAAATGATGAAAGATATATTGAATTTATTGAAAATAAAGGATGGTATTTATGGAATAGAATAAAGGATATTTCTTTTTCTGAGTATGTAAAATCTATTGAGTATCAGAAAGAGTATTTTCCTTATTCAACGCAGCATAGCGTAAAAGGAAGTGAATTTGATAATGTTCTTGTTATTCTAGACAATGGGAAATGGAGTAAATATAATTTCAATTTACTGTTAGAAAATATATTTGATGAGAATAATATTTTAGATAAAACGAAGAAAGATATTTTTAATAGAACAAAAAAGTTATTTTATGTATGTTGTACAAGAGCAAAAGAAAATTTAATTGTATTTATTCAAATAAATAATCAAAAAATTAATAAAGAAAAAATAATAAGTAATGCAAAAGAGTTATTTGGAGAAGAAAATGTTATTAATGGAGATGAGTTAATAAATAACATATGATAAATTTAAAATATTTAATTCGTAAAAAAAGCGGATTATAGAGTCTATATAATTAATTAAAATAAAAAAAGGAGAAAAATAATTTATGAAAATAGCGATAAAACCAAGTATATTAAACGGTACAATAGAAATTCCGCCATCTAAAAGTTATTCACACAGGGCGGTAATTGCGGCTGCATTAGCTGAAGGCGGGAAGAAGTCAAAGATTGATAATTTGAAGTTCTCGGTGGATATTACAACAACAACGGATATTATGGAAAACTGGGGAGCTAAAATCAATCGAGAGGAAAGTTCTCTTGAAATTATCGGAAATGGCGGAAAAGTTGTTCCAAAAGATAAATATGTACAATGTAATGAGTCGGGATCTACAATCAGGTTTTTGATACCGATTGGGATTACAGATGAAAATGAACTGATTTTCGACGGAAAAGGGAAACTGGTGGATAGACCGCTTGATTCATATTATAAGATTTTTGATAAGCAGGGAATTTTTTATAAAAATGAGAATGGGAAATTGCCACTTACAGTAAATGGAAAATTGAAGGCAGGGAATTATGAAATTGACGGGAATATAAGTTCACAGTTTATTACGGGACTTTTGTATGCCTTACCACTATTGGATGGGGATTCAAAGCTGACTATTAATAAGAATTTGGAGTCTAAGGGATATATTGATTTGACATTGGAAATATTGGAACTGGCTGGAATTGAGATTGTGAACAATGACTATAAGAGTTTTGATATAAGGGGAAATCAGATTTATAGGCCGTTTGATTATACTGTTGAGGGGGATTATTCGCAAGTGGCGTTCTGGATTGTAGCTGGAATAATTTCGGCAAATCGTGATAATGAAATGAAATGCTTGCATGTGAATAAGAACTCGTTGCAAGGAGATAGGGAAATCATTGAGATTGTTACTCGAATGGGGGCAAATCTTGAGATTTTTGAAGATTATGTAATTGTGAAGCCATCTAAGACAAAAGGTACTGTGATTGATATTTCGCAATGTCCTGATATTGCACCGATTTTGACTGTACTTGCTGCATTGAGTGAAGGAGAGACTCGGATTATTAATGGAGAAAGACTTAGAATTAAGGAGTCGGATAGAATTACTTCAATAAAGACTGAACTGAATAAACTTGGAGCGAATGTGGCTGAGGAAGGGGACAGTTTAATTATTCAAGGTGTAGAGGGATTTGCAGGCGGAGTTACGGTGAGTGCTTGGAATGATCATAGAATTGCAATGTCTTTGGCAGTTGCATCGTCTCGATGTGAAAAAGAGATCATTTTGGAAGAAGCTGAAAGTGTGAGAAAATCTTATCCGCATTTCTGGGATGATTTTGTGAAAATGGGTGGAGAGATTGAGATTATTGAAAAGTAGAATTGGGAATAAAAAATGAAGGAAAACTTTATGAAATTAAATTGTAAAAAGAAACTATATTTTGAAATGATGGTGTTATTTTTAGCAGGAATGGCATTTAGTACTATTTCTGTTGCAAAAACTATGAATAAAAGTAAAATATCAAAATCAATTTTAGCTGATAATGCAATTGTTAATGTTAAATCTTATGGATTTGTAGATTTGGAAGGTGCGAAAACTTCGGCAATTATTGTTGAATATAATCAGAATATTAAGGCAGATTCTGTGGATAAAAGTGATTATGAGATTATAGATTATGCGATTTACAGTGAGAAAAAAGATGGCTTTGAGAAAACTGTGGAAATTGATAGAGATGGTACGAAAGGAAATGAAGGACAAATAACGAGAGTTTATGTTAATAATAAGCCGGAAATTTCTAAAAATGGAGGTACTAAAGAAGGAAAATATGTTGTTATTGAAGTGAATACAGCATATATGCTTATGGGACAGAATTTATCCTATACGAGTACAATGATGGCCGGTGTAAAACAGATAGGGGAAATTACTGGGAAAAATGAGAAAATTGATGCAGGAACAAAAGAAATTTCAAATTATACTTTATCAGAAGAAAAACAGACAAGACAATCTGAAGAAACTGTTACAAAAACAGTAATTACAACAGATAAAAATAAAATTATTTTACCAGAATTTGATAAGAGTAGTGGCTGGAAAATACATTATATTGAAAATGGAGGATTTAAAGTGACTAAAGCATATAGTGAATATACTGGAAAATATGAGAATTTTGAGTTACCTTATGCAATTTATGTTCCAAATAAAGAAATTTTAGAAAAAAATAAAGGAAATATTTCAGTTGTTCTTCATATGGAACACGCAGGAGCAAATGATACTGATCCAATGGCTTCGCTAACTTCTTCAAAAGCGGCGGCAAAAATGGCAAGTAAAGAACTTCAAGAGAAACATCCAGCAATAATCATTGTTCCACAAGTTGAAGAAAATCGTCGTTCTACTAATGATGTTGTTTCTTCGAGCGAAGAAAATCCAGCAATTTGGGAACTTTTGGATTCCGTTTTGAAGGAATATAAAGGATATATTAATGAAAGCCGTATTTATGGGACTGGGCAATCTATGGGAGGCATGCTTCTTTTAGATATGGCGGCACAAAGAGATAATTTTTTTGCGGGAGTGGCAATTTTAGGCTCTCAGTGGTCTAATAATTATAATAAAGAATTTCAGAATAATGGTACACCGGCACGTTCACCAGAAAATGACCCAATCAGCTTTAATGGATTCGGACTTGATAAAAAGAACTATCAGAACTGGTATTACATGATTTCAGACGATAATGTACTTGTTCATACAGCTGCGGATGATTTGATGGCAACAAGTTTGTGGAAAACGATTCAGGAATATTTTAAGGCTGCAGGAGTTGAAATTGCTCATGATGAATGGGATCCCTATCTTTCTGTTGAAGAACAAAATAAAATTGATAGAAAAATGACAACTCGTGATAATACAAAACCAGGTACTGGAATTAACTGGGGAGAATTTAGCAAGGGATCGCACATGTCGACTTGGAAATACGGGTATCAAATTGATTATCCTTTTGAGTGGCTATTTGAGCAAAGACGGGAAACTGCTCAAGCTCGTGGAAAAGTGGAACAGTTAAAAAATAAATGGCTTGGTCGTGATAAAGATGGAAAAATTAAAAAGGGTTCAGGAACTGCTGGATTGAACACAGCTCAGTATACGCCTAATGGAAAAAGTGATATTTACACAGAAGATTGGAAGCCTTATATTATTGTGAGTAAATTGATAAGTGATATTCCGAACGCTGAAAAAATAGTATTGAATAAGAGAACTGGCGAAAAATATACGAAAAAATCATATTTAGAAATGATTCGTAAATTATATAATTTACTTTCAAAAGAAGAAAAAACAAAAGTTAAAAATTATAAAGATTTAGTAAAGGCTGAAAAATAGAATTTTTAATTTTAAAAGTTGTAAATAGAAATTAACATTGTTAAAAAAGGGTATAAAGTAAAAAATTAAATTTTTAAAGTATTGTGGAATTTTTTAAAAATATATAAAGAAAAATTGATAAAAGATAAAAATTATTTTTTGTTATAATTTTCATAAAATAGAAGGAGTGAGAAAATGGCAGCAAATTTTGGGAAAAACTATAAAATTTCAATTTTTGGGGAATCGCATGGAAATGCGTTGGGCGTAAATATTGACGGAATTCCAGCAGGAACGGAACTAGATTTGGAATTTATCTCGCAGGAAATGAGAAGAAGAGCACCTGGAAGATCAAAATTGACAACACCTAGAGTGGAAAAGGATGAATTTGAGATTTTAAGCGGATTTTTTGATGGAAAAACTACTGGAACGCCACTTGCGATGATTATTAGAAATTCAAATCAGCGTTCAAAGGATTACAGTGAATTAAAAAGAAAGCCAAGACCAGGACATGCAGACTGGAGTGGATTTAACAGATATAACGGATTTAATGATATTCGTGGAAGTGGACATTTTTCAGGACGAATAACGGCTTCATTGGTATTTGCTGGAGCAATTGCAAAACAGATTTTGAAGGAACAGGGGATTTTAATTGCAGCACATATCAAATCAGTAAAGGATATTGAAGATAGAGATTTTGTGGAAAGCGATATTACAGAAGAAAATATTAATAAACTCAGAAATATGACTTTACCTGTCTTGAATGAGGAAGTTGTGGAAAAAATTGAAAAGGCTGTGGAAAAAACTAGGGAAGAAAAGAATTCGCTTGGTGGAATTGTGGAACTTATGGTTACAGGACTTCCTGCGGGAATAGGAGATCCATATTTTGAATCCATGGAAAGTGAGCTTTCGAGAATGATTTTCTCGGTGCCGGCTACAAAAGGAATAGAGTTTGGGGCAGGATTTGGAATTACAGAAATGACAGGATATGAAGCTAATGATGAGATGTATTTTGATGAAAATGGAGAAATAAAATCATTTACAAATAACAATGGTGGAATTATAGGCGGAATAACTACTGGAATGCCAATTTCATTTAAAGTGGCGATAAAACCGACGGCTTCGATTGAAAAAGCGCAAAAAACTGTGAATCTTGAAATTAAGAAAAATGATATTTTGGAAGTTCATGGAAGACATGATCCAATAATAGTGCCGAGAGCAGTGCCAGTGTTGGAGGCGGCTACGGCAATTGTAATTTTGGATAGGGTTTTGGAAGCTAAGAAACGTTCATTGTAAAGAAAAAAATAAATAAGCAAGAGATTTGAATGTCCCTTGCTTTTTATTTTATTTTTTTCCCACTTTTTTTAAATTCGCTTTTTTAAAATTTTTGGTATTTTTAGTATTATTTATTATTTTTTCTTTTTTATGTAAATCATCTTTTTTTTCTAAAAATATACTTTTATTTCTAAATCCAATATCATACCCTTTTGGTTCAAACCATTCTGTTCTAGCTGCTTCAGTTTGAATCTTTATTTCATGTTTTGACATCTGATTTCCATTTTTTATTTTAAAGTACATTTCTGGATCGACTCTGTTTGTAAGCCCTTTTCCACGCATTTCAAAAGCTATTTCAAAATGGAGATGAGGAGCGTGAGTACCACTTGCATTTCCAGTTGTTCCTGTTTTAGCAATTACTTGTCCAGCTTTTACCGTATCTCCAATTTTTACGTTTACTTCGCTTAAATGGCAGTATCTAATATATTTTATCTGCATTGTATTTGGATCATAATTTGGGCTGTATGCCCATTCTCTTGCACTTTCTTTAGGCTTATAATTTTTTCTTTTTATTTTCTCAAGCTCCTTTGGATCAACTTCCAAATAAAAATTTAATCCATACCCTGTTTTATCCACATACATATCCACAATTTTTCCATCCAGCACCGCATAAACATCCGTTCCTGGTAATGCAAAAATATCAATTCCTTGATGTCCTCTTGCCCCATTACTTCGAGTAAGCCCAAATTTAGCCCAATCAGGATAAACTTCTCCACGAAAATTGTAATACGTAACTTGTGGATTTTTTACTGGATTAATTCTAAAAATTTTGTCATCTTCATCTTCAGTTGCAATATTTCTAAAATTAATATTTTTTCTACCAAATATCATCCCCAAAATTATAATTCCTAAAATCAATAAAGCTGTTATTCCCAAAATTATTCCTGTTTTTTTTCTAGATTTTGAATTTCTCTTTTCTAAATTTTCTTTTTTTTCATTCAAAACTTTATTTATATTTTTCTTTTCATTATCCATAACATTAATTTGCTAAATTTGTATAGCCTCTCCTTCTTTTATTTGTTTTTTTCTTCATCCAAAATATATTCTTCAATGTAAAAATTAGAAATATGTGAAGAAAATCCTTCTATTTTCTGATATTCCTTTATTTTCTTCCTAGCTTCTAATTTTGACAAACATACTGATAAAATTCGATGTTTTTCTTTTATTTTATCTTTACCAGTATAATAAAAATGAGAAAGTACATATAATTTTTGATTTTTTGAATTATCAATTTTTACCTCATCTTCTTTATAATAAGTAACATAACCGCCTTCCCATCCAGCATATTTATCCAAACGACATTTTTCTAGCCAGAACCCATCCAAATGTGAACAAAATCCTTTGATTTTTTTATATTTTTCCAGTGCCTTCAATCCTTCTTCCTTCGTATAATAGGCACCTAAAAACCTTGCTTCGTCATTCCACTTATATTTATCATAGACATCTCCATAATCATATCCATGTGATAAAATCCATATTTCCATCGTTTCTCCTAATTATTTAAGGCTTTTAGATTTAAACCCTTTTGTATAGTAATCTTTCCCAATTATCATGGTTCTAATTTTAAATCCTTCAGGAAAATCCCTAAAACCTTTCATTTCTTTCCATTTACCAACAATTTCCAATGCCTTTTCCTTTGTTGAAAAAAATCCTATTAATTTATCGTCATCCTTTTCATCTCTATGATACAACATGTACACTTTTTTTATCTTTTGTTTTTCAGATTTCATAATTTATTCTCCCTTTTACAAAATCAATGAACTTATAAAAATCTACACATCCATAATTTCAAAAAACTTTATCTCTTTTTCAACTCAAAAATAACTTCATTCAAAATATCATAAGCCAACTCAATCTTACTTTTCTGACTAATTTCCACCGAAGTCCTATCTTTTTTAATAATCTCAATCACATTTTCATCGCTGCCCATTACAGACGCATTATTTGCCACTATAATATCCAAATTTTTCTTTTCCAGTTTCTTTAATGCATTTTCCCTTATCTCATTAGTTTCTGCGGCAAATCCAACCAATAGCTGTTTTTCCTTCTTTTTGCTCATCTCTAATAAAATATCAGGATTTCTAACCAATTCCATAACCAAATCTGAATCGGATTTCTTTATTTTTTCCTTTTTGTATTCCTTTGGCCTGTAATCAGCAACTGCCGCACAAGCTATGAAAATATCAGTATTTTTAAAATATTCATCCACTTTTTCATACATTTCCAACGTCGATTCCACAGAAATAAAGTTTTCAAGCCCATTTGGAATTTTCAAGTCCGTAGGCCCGCTAATTAAAGTTACTTCTGCTCCCAAATCAACAGCCGCTTGAGCAAGTGAATACCCCATTTTTCCACTTGAATTATTTGACAAATATCTGATTGGATCAATATTTTCCTTTGTTCTTCCACTTGTTATAAGAATTTTTTTGCCTTTTAGCACAGTATCAAAATTTTCTATTTTTGAAAAAATGCTATATCTTTCTATTTCATCGACAATATCTTCTGGCTCGCTCATTCTACCCTTCGCACTATAATTGCAGGCAAGCAATCCTTCTTCTGCATCAATAAACCTATACCCAAAAGATGAGAGTTTATTAATATTTTCTTTTAAAATCGGATTTTCATACATATTCACATTCATTGCCAAAGCAAAAAATACTGGCTTTCTTACCGAAACAGCAGCAAGAATTGTCGTAAGCATATCATCTGCAATCCCGTTTGCAACTTTTCCAATTATATTGTAAGTCGCAGGTGCAATCAAAACTATATCCGCCCAATCCGCAAGTGAAATATGCTCCACCTCATAATGTGGATTACTGTCCCACATATCCACATAAATCCTATTTCTTGATAAAGTTTCAAGAGTCAAAGGTCCAATGATTTTTGTAGCATTTTCAGTCATCACAACTTTCGCATTATATCCCTTCTTTTTCAAAAGCGACACAATCCCAGCTGACTTATATGCTGCAATTCCACCTGTAACTCCTATTAAAATATTTTTCATATTTTTCCTCATTTTTCCAAAATTTTTCAGATTCTATTCAAATTTAATCTCAAATTACATAAAGTCATAATCTGTCGTTCCATCCCGATTATCCTTAATTTCTATTCCAAGTACCTTCAATTCATCCCGAATTTCATCAGATAATTTGAAATTTTTCTCGCTTCTTGCCTCACTTCGTAATTTTATCAGCAATTCAATCAGTTTTTTAGTCAATTCCATATTTTCTCCATCTTCTTCCTTTGCAGAATTTTCCATTTCAATTTCTATTCCAAAAACATTTCCTATTTTTCTTTTTAAAGATTCATAAGATTTTTCTATTTCAGCATAAATTGTAGAAAGTTCATCTTTATTTACAGAAATAAATTTATTCGTTTCTCTAATCTGATCAAAAATAGTCGCCAATGCCTGTGGCGTATTCATATCCTCATCCATCGCATCTTCAAATTTCTTATCAAATTCATCAATTTTTTGAGAAAAATCCAAATTCTTAATATCTGCTGTTTTTTCATTCTTATATTTTTCAACAATGCCTTCAAATTTATTCATTGATTTCACAATATTTTGCAATGCCTTTTTTGTATCTTCCATATTCTCGAATGAAAAGTTAATCGGCTTTCTATAATGCGTGCTTAGAATAAAAAGCCTTACTACATTCCCAGAAAATTTTTCAAGTATTTCACGAAGCAAAAAGAAATTTCCTAGTGATTTTGACATCTTGTCGCCATTTATCTGAATAAATCCGTTATGAAGCCAGTAATTTGCAAAATTTCCGTGATAAGCGCACTTGCTTTGGGCAATCTCATTTTCATGATGTGGAAAAACCAAATCCTGTCCACCACCGTGAATATCAAACGTGTCCCCAAGATATTTCTTTGCCATCGCACTACATTCTATATGCCACCCAGGACGTCCTTCACCCCAAGGCGACACCCAAAATGGCTCTCCGTCTTTTTTCTTTTTCCAAAGTGCAAAATCCATCGGATTTTTCTTTATTTCTGACACGTCAATTCTAGCCCCAAGTTCCAGCTCCTCAATTTTCTGATTCGACAATTTCCCATAATCCTTATACTTTTTCACCTCAAAATAAACATCCCCATCTTTCTCATAAGCAAACCCATTATCAATCAATTTTTGAATAATCTCAATAATTTTCTCCATATTCTCAGTAACCTTAGGTCTTTTCACACTATCAAGAATATTCAGCCTGTTAATATCTTCAAAAAAACACTTTATATATTTTTCTGAAACTTCACTTGCAGAAATTCCTTCTTCAATTGATTTGTTTATAATCTTATCATCCACATCCGTAAAATTCTGCACATAATCAACTTCCATCCCTTTATATTTAAAATATCGTGCCAACATATCAAAAACCACAATCGGACGTGCATTCCCCAAATGTATGTAATTATAGACAGTAGGCCCGCAAACATACATTTTTACCTTATTTTCTTCTATTGTCTTAAATTCTTCAATTTTATTTGTCATTGTGTTGTAAAGTTTCATTTTTTATTCTCCCTGCTTTTGAAAACTTTTAATTTATTTTGGTTCATTTAATTTTAGTTATTCCGATTTTTCTTTTATTAAATCACTAGGATAAAAAATAATAGCTGGATCAAATGTCATTATCAAATTTTTCCTTTTATATTTCTTACCTTTTCGCTCAAAAAAATATGCTCTTCTTATACCTTTTACATTTTTTAATATTAATTGAATATTATCTTTTTTCTCACCATAACTGACAATTAACGATATTTTTTTATTTTCCTTATAAAAATATCGATTTTTATAATAATTAATGTATCCATCTTCTAAATAGCATTCTCTAAGAGTATCGTCATCTATTTCCCTAAACTCCCCATATCGTTCCCCATTCTCATCCAAATGCCCAATAAAAGACTGTCCATTTAATTCCCATCCAATTTTCCTTACTTTTTTATCAGGAACACATTCATATTTTTCATTTTTTTCGATAATTCGTATTATTTTTTCTTTTGGATAATTTTCTGAAAAAAGCAATATTCCAAATAATAAAAATATAATAGTTATTTTTCCCATAATTAAACCTCGATTTTTACATTATTTAAAACTCTCAACTAAAAAATTTCTCAATGTTGGAAAATCAAAATCTTCAGATATTTCTCTCAATATTTCATCATCGTAAGTTTTTTGATAATTTTCAATTATTTTTATTACACTTTTTCTTCCCTTTAACAATCTTTTATCACCATTCAAATTCAATATTTTAATCGTGTACTCAACTTTTTCCAATTCTTTTTCTGAAATATCTTTTCTTGGAATTATTTCTCCCGTCATTCTGTTATATGAAAAATATTTCTCTGGATTGTCAATTACTGGATTTATAAACAAATCACTCCATTTGTTGCTTTTCTTTGAGCCACAACTCTCAATATTAAGACATCCTGTAATAAAATTTTTATAATCCAAAAATAATTCTGGAAATCTATCTTTAGGTTTAATATGTTCTATCTGACTATTTTTACTTGCAATTATTTTTCTTTCACAATAAGGACAATAACTATTATTTCCGATTTTCTGCTCATTTTCTAACATATAATTTTTTAATTCTTTTTTTATTTCAAAATCAAAATCTTTCCAATTTTTTGGTTTTTCTTTTTTCTTAAATTCTTTCAAAAAGTTTGGCTCTGAAGTTTTATTTATTTTTAACATTCTTCAATCCTTTCCTTCTGATTTGAATTTCCGCATTTATAAGCATAATATCCTCATCCATTGTCCCCAATATTTCCTTTAAATCACCATATTCTTTTTTAAAATCATCAGTTTCATACTTATCCTCATTAACCATTTCTCTAATTTTTTCCAATTTATCAAATATTTCCTGATTTCTAGTTGTTTTAAGCCCCATTATATCTTCTAATATTCTCTCTGTTGGCTGTCCATAAGAATCATAGAACTCATCCCCAGTTTTAATCACAATTTTCCCTTCATCATTTTTATCCAGCAACATAATATTTTCTTTTCTTACACTCCCTAAAATATGTGGAGAATGTGTCGCAATAATAATCTGATTGTTTTTTCCAATTTTTCTATAAACATCGACAATTCTTTGCTGCCATTTCGGATGCAACGAAAGTTCTGGCTCGTCAATCAAAATAATAGAATTTTCAGGATTCAGCATTTTTATCGCTAATGTTCGTAAAAATAACTGCTTTTCCCCAGAAGATAATTCATTTATATCAAATTTATCTCCTGCTGAATTTGTAAAAATTGGTATATTTCTACCATCTTGTGAAATATCCTCAATTTTCACATCAATATCTAAAATTTCAAATATTTCATTTATTTCATCAAAAACTTTTTTTTGTACATCTCCAACCTTTTCATTTTTATTTTTAAATATTGCTGAAATTATTTTTGTAGCTATATAAGAAGGAATATCTTTAACTAAATTTGTATTTACAATATTAATAAAATTGTATTCTTGAATCAAAGTGGTTGAAGCCATATCCATTTTTTTAAAATTCATTTCTGCTGGAGCATAAATTATTTTAGGAAGAATATTTAGTTCTTTTTTTATGTCTAAATATCTTGCTCCTACACTTCCTACACTAATTTTTTTTTCTTTAGATCCGAATTTTAAACAATACATAAAACTTAATTCATGTCCTAATTTATCTATGCATTTTTCTTCCATTGATTCAAAAAATAATTCTATTTTATTTTGAGCTTCTTCAGGAACTACTAGAATAATATTAAAATAATCCAATATACTTTCTAATATTCTAGTTTTTCCACTTCCATTTGAACCTGCTAAAACTACTAAATCTAACGGCTCATCATTTTTTTCAAAATTTATAGATATATCTCTCAATCCTTTAAATTCTTTTATATGAAGATTTTTGATTTTCATAAATTTTTATTCTCCTTTAAATCAAATGTCCTACTTCAAAGTAACCACCGTACACCCAATTCCACCTTCATTCTGATTGGCATCTTTAAATTCTGTTACATATTTTGAAGTTCTTAGGTATTCGTGGATTTTTTTTCTCAGTACCATTGTTCCTTTCCCGTGAATTATACAAATTTCGTGGTAGCCTGTTAGCATCGCTCTGTCCATGTATGTTTCTAGTTCTGCGATTGCTTCGTCGGCATTCATTCCACGTAAGTCGATTTCTCCTCGTACTTGGGAAGTTCGTTTTAATGAGGCGAAGTTTTTGAATTTATTTGTTTTTTTCTTTTGGATTTTTACAATATCGTCAGTTGATACAACCAGCTTTAATATTCCAGTTTGCACTTGGATACGGTTGTTTGGCATTATTTTCAAAATTTTTCCATTTTGGTTCATTGTTTTTACTAGCACTTCTTCCCCAACAGCAAAATCTACGTTTTGAGTAACAATTTTCTTTTCTTTTACATTTTTCTTTTTATCCGTAATGAATGACTCACGTAGCATATTTAAGCTTCTTTGAGCGTTTTTCGCATCTTCTTTTTTAGATTCTTCACTGTTAATTTTGTCAATTAGGTTTTTAGCTTTTGCCTGCATATTTTTCAAGTAATTGTCGGCTTCTTCATAGGCGCGTTTTATAATTTCATTTTTTTCATTTTCAAGTTTTATCATATTTTGCTCATAAATGCTCTTTTGCTTGTCAAGTTCAGTTCTTGTCGCTTCTAATTGTGCCTGCATTGTTTCAAGCTCATCATTTTTTTCCTTTATTGATTTTAGCATTTCCTCAACTCGCTGATTATCTTCGCTTATATAACTTTTCGCATTTTCAATAATTTCTTCGCTAATTCCATATTTTCTTGCAATTATAAGAGCATTGCTTTCTCCAGGTATTCCTTCCAGTAATCTGTATGTTGGTGACAATGTTTCCACATTAAATTCCATTGAGGCGCTTTTAATTCCTGTTGTGTTAAAGGCATAAGCTTTTACTTCGCTATAATGGGTTGTGATTATTGAAGTTACGTGCTTTTTGTTCAAATAATCAATGATTGCCATTGCAAAAGCCGCTCCTTCCATTGGGTCAGTTCCACTTCCTAGCTCATCCATCAGTACAAGCGATTTACTGTTTGCATTTTCAATTATATCTTTTATTTTGCTAACATGCCCTGAAAATGAAGATAAATTTTGCTCCAGACTTTGTTCATCCCCAATATCCGCTAATACATTGTGAAAATACCCAATTTCAGTTTTTTCATTTGCAGGAATCGGAATACCAGACAATGCCATAATTGTAAGAAGTCCAGCCACTTTCAATGTTACCGTTTTTCCACCAGTATTAGGTCCTGTTATAAGCATTATATTTTCAGGGTTTCCAAGCTCAAAATTAATTGGCACAACGATATTTTCATCAATTAACGGATGTCTTGCCTCAACTAGTTTCAAATATTCCTTGTTAATAATTTTGGGAACGATACATTTTTTATTAACTGAATAAGTCGTTTTAGCATCAATAAAGTCTAGTCTTTCCAGAATTTCCTTAATTTCCAGAATTTCTTCCTTTTTAGTTTTTACAATTTCTGTAATTCTAAGCAATATTTTCCTGATTTCTTCACGTTCACGAGCTTCATATTCACGTAATTTATTATTCAATGAAACAACGTTTAAAGGTTCAATGTAAACTGTACTTCCAGTTGCAGATCTATCATGTTCTATCCCTTTTACAAGCCCTTTAAAATCAGTTTTTACAGCAATTACATATCTGTCATTTCTTTGAGTTACTATTCTTTCCTGAATTGCATTTTGTGTATTTTTATTAGAAATTAGCTCATCAAATTTCTCCTTAATGTTTGCATTAATATTTTGTTTTTGCCTTCTGACATCTCGAAGCCCAATTGAAGCATCATCCTTTAAAACTCCTTCATCATTAATCGCTTCAGAAATAAAATTTTCAATATCCTTAACTTCCTCAACATCACTAAACAAATTCCAAATTGCTCTGTATTTATCCCTGACATTCTTAGCCCTGCTTTTAGAAATTCTAAAAATCGTCAAATTTTTCTTCAAAACTGCCAAATCCTCAGCACTCAAATAAGATCCAATAATATCAATGGAATTCATCATCTTAGTAATATCCGCAAGTCCCGCAAGTTCAAGTCCGTCATCATACTTATAAAAGTCAATCATCTCCATCATAAGCATAAGTTCCTTATCTAAAACTGACTTTTCCTTTATAATATCAATATCCAGAAACTTTTCTTTCGTTTTTTCCAATCGTGATAAATCAATAAGTTCATTAACTATCTTATAAAATTCCAATACATCATAATTTTTTTCCATTTTCTTTTCCTCAACATTCTTTTTAATTTCAAATATCTATCTAATTTTAAGATTATTTTTATTAATAAATATTTTCTATTTTACTTATTTCTTATTTTAACACAAGGGGGATGGCGACAGTTCCCCTTGCCTTGTCTTATTTTGTTAAAATTATATCACATTTTGGAATAATTTAAAATCGCTATTTAATATAAAGTCTTTTTATGATATAATTTAAACGGTGAAGTACTTAAAATAAATAATTTAGACAATAAATATAATTACTAAAAGAAAGAGAGTGTGAAATAAATGGATTTAAAGAATTTACCAATAACTCCTTTACCGTCAGTAAAATTGGATAAGCATCAGGAGGATTTGCTCCTTCATAATGAGCTGTTTTCCAATTTACTTGGAGAAACGATTTTTAGGTATGCAGGTTTGCATATTTATGAAGTTACTGAAAAGTTGAAGGAGGCTTCGAGTAAATATTATAAGACACAAAAACAAGAGGCTAGAAAAAATTTGTCGTCTTTTTGTTCAGATCTTACTGATGTAGAAATTTTGAGGGTAATAAGAAGTTTCTCGATTTTTTCGGCTCTTGCTAATATTGCTGAAGATGTGTATCAAACTCACGAACAGAGATATGCGAAGATTTCCAATAAGCTTCAAATTGGATCGCTTGAAAAATCATTAAAAAACCTAAAAAATAAGGGAATTAGTCAAGAAAAAATATTAAAGGCTATGGAAAAAGTTTCTATTGTTCCTGTTCTGACTGCACATCCGACTCAAGTACAAAGAAAAAGTATTTTGGATTTGACAAAAAAATTAACGGATATTCTGGATAAATATGAAAATGTAAAATTACATCAAATTGATGAAAATGAATGGCTAAATGACTTGAGCCGTGGTATTCAAATCTGGTGGCAAACTGCAATGTTGCGGGCTACAAAGTTGCGTGTGACAGATGAAATAAGCAATGCCCTAAGTTATTACAACATTACATTTTTCAATGAAATTCCACGGCTTATGAATAAATTTCAGGAAATTTCAAAAACATTGGGAAATTCTGAATTAAAATCTCAAGCCCTGCTTCCACTTACAATGGGAATGTGGATTGGTGGAGATAGGGATGGAAATCCTTATGTTACAGTAAATACACTTGAAAAATCGGCACAAGAGCAGGCTATTAAATTATTCCAGCACTATTTAGATGTAGTTCGTGAAATTTACAGGGATTTGTCAATGTCAATTGCCATGACAAATGTTACCGAAGAATTGCAAAAATTAGCTGATGCTTCTGGAGAAGTTTCACCGCATCGTACACATGAACCATACCGTCGTGCTTTAACAGCAATAAGAGACAGATTGCTTGCTACAGCTTACAATTTGTGCGAGTATAACCGTGATTTATTGCCTCCAAAAAGAAAAAATGGAGTTGATATACCTTATAAATCAGCAAGTGAATTTACAAAAGATTTGGTAATTGTGGCAGAATCACTAAAAAAGAATAATAGTGAATTTTTAACACAAGGAAAATTAAATAATTTAATCAGCGCTACAAAAATATTTGGATTTCATCTTGCAACAATTGATTTAAGACAGGATTCAAGTGTTCATGAAGTGTGTGTTGCAGAACTTTTAAAAAGTGCAAATATTTTGGGAGATTATTTAAGTTTATCAGAAGATGCCAGATGTGAAATTTTATTAAGGGAATTAGAGTATGATCCTAGAATTTTAAGTGATCCAACAATTCCGCAAAGTGAAACATTAGCTTCAGAGCTTGCAATTTATAGAAAAGCAAAATCGTTAAGAGATCGTTTTGGAGATAAGATCATTGAAAAAAATCTGATTTCCCATGCAACAAGTGTTTCAGATATGCTTGAAATAGCTATTTTATTAAAGGAAGCCAATCTTGCAAAAGGAAATGAAGGAAATGAATTTTGTGATTTGCAAATTGTGCCACTTTTTGAAACAGTTGAAGATTTAGTTGCAGCTCCTGATATTTTGAGAAAATGGTTTAATTTGCCATTAGTGAAAAAATGGATGGATAAAAAGGGAAGAAAACAGGAAGTTATGCTAGGATATTCAGATAGTAATAAAGATGGAGGATATCTAAGTTCAAGCTGGTCATTGTATAAGGCGCAAAAGGAATTGACTGCAATTGGACGTGAATTTGATGTGGAAATTTCATTCTTCCATGGACGTGGAGGAACAGTAGGACGTGGTGGAGGTCCAAGCTATGAAGCTATTTTAGCACAGCCTGAGGGAAGTACAGATGGAACAATCAGACTTACAGAACAAGGGGAAGTAATCGGTGCAAAATATGGAAATCCAGATTTAGGGTTGAAAAACTTGGAAGCATTAGTTTCAGCAGCCCTTGAATCAAGTGCATTGACAGTAGAAGATGCAAATTGGGAAGAATATGAAAAAATAATAGAAGATGTTTCAGAATTGAGTTACCATGCTTATCGTGATTTAGTTTACAATACAGATGGATTTTCAGATTTCTTTTTTGAAGTTACTCCAATAAACTTCATTGCTGGATTAAATATCGGTTCAAGACCATCTTCACGTAAGAAAACACAGTCGCTAGAAAGTTTAAGAGCAATTCCATGGGTATTTTCTTGGTCGCAAGCTAGAATAATGCTTCCAGGATGGTACGGTGTCGGAACAGCATTTACAAAATGGATTAACAATAATGACAAAAACTTGGAAATTTTACAGAAAATGTATAAGGAATGGCCATTTTTCCGTTCTACAATTTCAAATGTAGATATGGTTTTATCAAAATCTGATTTATCAATTTTTTCTGAATACGTAAAATTAGCAAGTGATCAGGAAACTGCACAAAAAATCTTTAAAGAAATTGCAAAAGAATGGATTTTGACAATTGACGTTTTGAAAAAAATTACAGGAAATGATGTTTTACTTGCAGATAATCCGGAATTAGTAAGTAGCTTGCGAAATCGTCTGCCTTATTTTGACTCGATGAATTATTTGCAAATTGAGTTAATAAAACGTTCAAGAGCTGGAGATAATTCAGAAGAACTTAAAAAAGCCATTCATATTTCAATAAATGGACTGGCAACAGGACTTCGTAATAGTGGATAATTTTGTAAAAATAAGTAATAAAGATATTTAAAAATAAAGAAACTATTTCTAGGATAAAAATTGGAATAGTTTCTCTTTTTGTAAAAAATAAATATTAATATTAAATTTTATTTAAAAAATAAAAATTATACTTTACATTATGCTGACAAAAGATCTTAATCATTTTCAAAAAACTTATAACTATTCCGCTAGAAATAGTATAAAATTAAAAAGTGAAAAAAAAAACTTGAGTTTTTTTAGAAAATAGAGTATTATTATAATATAAGTGGAACGAGAAATATATGCTTTATTTTAGGAGGAAAAATGGCAATAGTTAAAGATTTAGAGAGTTTGAAGGATCTTATTCAAAGGGTTAGAAAGGCTCAGGAGGAATTTGCAACATTTGATCAGGAAAGAGTCGATAAGATTTTTAGAAAAGTGGCTCAAAAAATGAATGATGAAAGAATTACATTGGCAAATTTGGCAGTGGCAGAAACTGGAATGGGAATTGTAGAAGATAAAGTTATAAAAAATCACTTTGCTTCTGAATATATTTACAATAAATACAAAGATGAAAAAACTTGTGGAGTTTTGGAAGACGACAGATCTTATGGAGTTAAAAAAATTGCAACTCCAATAGGAATCATCGCAGGAATTGTCCCTACAACAAATCCAACTTCTACAGCAATGTTTAAAACATTAATTTCATTGAAAACAAGAAATGCAATAATATTTTCGCCGCACCCAAGAGCAAAACAGGCAACAATTGAAACAGCTAGAATTGCCTTGGAGACAGCAGTAAAATATGGAGCACCAAAAGATATAATCGGATGGATTGATGAACCAAGCGTTGAATTATCAAGAGAACTCATGGCAAATGCCGACTTGATACTTGCAACAGGTGGGCCTGGAATGGTTAAGGCTGCCTATTCATCTGGAACTCCTGCAATTGGAGTTGGAGCTGGAAATACGCCAGTTGTAATAGACAAGTCTGCAGATATAAAAATGACGGCAAACTATATTCTAATGTCTAAAACATTTGATAATGGAGTAATTTGTGCAACAGAACAATCTGTAATTATAGATAAGGAAATTTATGACAAAGTTAGAAATGAATTTTTAAATAGAGGAGCTTATATCTTAAATGAAGAGGAATTAGATAAGGTAAGAGAAGTATTATTTAAAAATGGTAGCCTGAATGCAGATATAGTTGGTAAAAGTGCTTATATTATTGCAAGTATGGCAGGATTTGAAATTCCTAAAAATTCAAAAGTATTGATTGGAGAAGTGACTTCAACTGGAATAGAAGAACCTTTTGCACACGAAAAATTATCTCCAGTGCTTGCAATGTACAAGGCTGAAGATTTTGAAGATGGACTCAAAAAGGCTGATGAATTGGTAAGACTTGGAGGATTAGGACATACTTCTTCATTGTATATTAATTTAGCAGAAAAAGAAAAAATAGATAAATTTGGAAGACTGATGAAAACAGGACGTACATTAATTAATATGCCAGCTTCACTTGGAGCAATTGGAGATGTATTTAACTTTAAATTAGAGCCATCATTAACACTTGGATGTGGTTCGTGGGGAGGAAATTCCGTGTCAGAAAACGTAGGAGTAAAACATTTGTTAAATGTAAAGACAATCGCAGAAAGAAGAGAAAATATGCTATGGTTCAGAGTTCCTGAAAAAGTTTATTTCAAATATGGTTCACTGCCAACTGCTTTAGAAGAATTAAAAGGAAAACATAAAAAAGCATTTATCGTAACAGATAAAGTATTAGCAGAATTAGGCTATACAGAACATATTACAAAAGTATTAGACAATTTAAATATTGATTACAGAATATTCTCTGAAGTAAAGGAAGACCCAACATTAAGTTCAGCTCAAGCTGGTGCGAAGGCTATGCTTGAATATAATCCAGATGTTATTATAGCCCTTGGTGGAGGTTCTGCAATGGATGCCGCTAAAATTATGTGGGTATTATATGAACATCCAAAATTAAGATTTAGAGATTTAGCAATGAGATTTATGGATATTAGAAAAAGAATAGTGGAATTCCCTGAAATGGGTAAAAAAGCTAAATTTATCGCAGTTGCAACTTCAGCAGGAACTGGTTCAGAAGTAACTCCATTTTCTGTAATTACAGATGATGAAACAGGAATTAAATATCCGCTTGCAGATTATGCATTGACACCAAATGTAGCGATTAACGATCCTGAACTTATGCTTACAATGCCAAAAGGACTTACAGTAGCTTCTGGAATTGATGTATTTACACATGCGCTTGAATCTTATGTTTCAGTTATGGCAACAGAATATACAAAACCATATTCAAAAGAAGCGGCAAGACTTGTATTCAAATATTTGCCAGAATCTGTAGAATTAGGAGCAAAGGCAATCAAAGCAAAGGAAAAAATGGCAAATGCCTCTTGTCTTGCTGGAATGGCTTTTGCAAATGCGTTTTTAGGGATAAATCACTCACTTGCACATAAACTTGGAGGAAAATTCCACATCCCGCATGGTATAGCAAATGCAATAATTCTTGAAGAAGTTATCCGTTATAATTCAGCTGAAGCTCCGACAAAAATGGGATTATTCCCACAATATAGATATCCTGATGCAATGCAAAGATATGCTGAAATGGGAGAACATTTAGGATTTGGAGGAAATACTAAAGAGGAAAAAGTAGAAAATTTAATTAAAGGAATCAATGAATTAAATAAAAAAATTGGTATTCCTGCAACTATTAAAGAATGGGGAATCCCTGAAAGGGATTTCTTAGAAGCAGTAGATGAAATGTCATTAGAAGCCTTCGATGATCAATGTACATCAGCTAATCCTAGATACCCATTGATGGAAGAATTAAGGGAAATTTACTTGAAATCATATTATGGAAAAGAATGGGAAAATGAAAAAGAAAGAGTTGGAAAAATTTTAGGTTTTTAATTTGAGTTTTTAATAGAGATGTAGAAAATAATAAAATAAGGGATTTTCTTATAATTGAGATTATCCCTTTTTAAAATAATTTTTTGAGTGCCACGATGGTACTTGTTAATTTAATTTCTTTGATAAATAAAAATTAATAATCATATTTTTTTTCATATCCTCTAGGCGTAATCATTTTTCCCTTTTTGATGTAAGTATTTGAATTTCCAATTAACACGATTGTAAGCATATTTATTTCAAAATTAAGCATATTTTCAAGTGTTGTGATTTCATATTCTTCATTTTCACGTCCTGCATTTCTTACAATTGCAACTGGAGTATTTTTTGACTTATATTTTAACATAATTTGCTGTGCCTCTGCAATCTGTGTTGTTCGGCCTTTACTTTTTGGATTATACAAACTTACAATAAAATCACCTTGTGCTGCCAATTCCAGTCGTTTTTTTATCAATTTCCAGTCTGTTAAAAGATTGCTTAGGCTAATTGTTACATAATCATGCATAATTGGAGCTCCAACAATTGCAGCAGCAGCATTTGTCGCTGTAACTCCTGCGATTATCTCAACCTCTATATCGTCATTTTCATTAATTACTTCATACATAATTCCAGCCATCCCATAAACTCCAGCATCTCCACTGCTAATTAGAGCCACATTTTTCCCATCTTTGGCAAGTTTCAAAACTTCTATACATCTATCAACCTCCTTCATCATACTAGAACTTTTGATTTCAATATTTGGGAAATATTCTTTAACCAAATCAGTATAAGTTTTATATCCCACAATAATATCGCTATTTTTCATTGCCTTATAAGCCTTAAAAGTCATATCTGCCTTTTTTCCAGGTCCAATTCCTACTACATAAATTTTCCCATTTTTATTCATTATATCTCCTTATTTTTTATTATTTACAGTTTAAAAAGAAAGTCAAGAATAAATCCTAACTTTCTTATTTTTATATTTTTTTAATTTATTTTAAATTAGTTTTTTAAAGCCTGAATTGGAGGTGCTACTTTTCCACCACGGTTTATTAATATTGAACAATCTAAATTATTTATGTTTATTATATTAGCTTCTCCAAGAAGTCCTCCAAATACTACTCGGTCTCCAGCTTTTTTACCTGGAACTGGAATTACTCTAACAGCAGTAGTTTTGCTGTTTACCATTCCAATTGCCATTTCATCAGCTATTATTCCAGAAATTACAGCTTCTGAAGTATCTCCTGGAATAGCGATCATGTCAAGTCCAACAGAACATACACAAGTCATTGCTTCTAATTTTTCAAGTGTCAAATAACCTTTACTTGTGGCTTCTATCATACCTTGATCTTCACTTACTGGGATAAATGCTCCTGTTAGTCCGCCAACACGAGTTGCAGCCATTGCTCCACCTTTTTTCACAGCATCATTTAATATTGCAAGTGCAAGTGTTGTTCCATAAGCTCCGACTGATTCTAGTCCAAATTCTTCCAAAACATTTCCAACGCTATCTCCCACAGCTGGAGTTGGTGCAAGTGATAAGTCTATTATTCCAAATTCAACTCCAAGTCTTTGGGCAACTTCTTTTCCGATTAATTCTCCCATTCTTGTGATTTTGAAACTTACTTTTTTAATCGCTTCTGTTATTTCATCAATTGTTGCAGTTTTTGAAATATTTGCAAGCGTATGCCTTACAACTCCTGGTCCACTAATTCCTACGTTTAGTACAACATCTGGATTTTCCACTCCATGAAATGCACCAGCCATAAACGGATTATCAGAAACAGCATTTGTAAATACAACAAATTTTGCAGCTGCTAATCCATCGTTATCTTTTGAAAGTTCAGCTAATTCTTTTACAGTCTTTCCCATCATTTTTACTGCATCCAAATTAATTCCAGATTTTGTAGAACCAACATTTACAGAAGAGCAAACTCTATCTGTTTCTGAAAGTGCTTTTGGAATACTGTTTATTAGATTAATGTCGCCTTTTGTAAATCCTTTGTCAACAAGAGCTGAAAATCCTCCAATAAAGTCAATTCCAATTTCCTTTGCCGCCTTATCAAGAACTTTTGCAAAAATTGTATAATCTTGTGCGTCTGTTGCATTTCCAATTATTGAAATTGGAGTAACTGAAACTCTTTTGTTTATAATTGGCATATTGTATTTACTTGCTACTTCATCGGCAATTCTTACCAAATCTTTTCCATTTTCTGTGATTTTATTATAAATATTTTCTGCTGTCTTTTGAGCATCTGCCTCAATGCAGTCAAGTAGGCTTATTCCCATTGTTACAGTTCTTACATCAAGGTGCTGCATTTCAACCATATTTATCGTTTCCAGTATCTCATCAGGTAATAAATTCATTTTTCCCTCCTAAATTTTAATAATGAACTATATTCTGTGCATAGTTTTAAAAATATTTTCATGCTGCAGGTAAACTCTTACACCTATTTGATCTTCAAAGACCTTAAATTCTTCCTGAAGCCCTTTTATGTCTGTATTTTTAGGTGCTTCTACAAGCATAATCATCGCAAAAATATCATCTTCAAAAACCTTTTGTGTAATGTCAATAATATTTAAGTTTAATTCACTTAATTTTGTTGAAACATTCGCAACAATTCCAGTTTTATCTGCTCCGATAACTGTAATAACAATTCTATCATTCATTTTCAGTCCTCCATTTTTAAATTCAAATTATACATATATTAAATTATCGCATAATTTTAGATATTTGGCAAGTAGAAAATTTATTGATATTTATTTTGTAAAGTGATATAATTTGTCATATTTATAGCAATGTGCAAAATAGATGATTGTAAAAGTGAAAACAGTAAAATACAAAGGAAAAATTTAAATTTTAATAAAACTTTCTAAACTTTTGCAAATTATTAAATTATATAAATACAAGGAGGAAAATAAAAAATGAAATTTTGGGATTTTTTCAAAAAATTTTTAATATTCACAGCAAAAGAAATATATTCATTTTTTTTAAAACTTTCATTATCAATATTTATAATTTTTATTATCGGAATGTCAATAATTGCTGTTGTTAATTCAAAAAATAAAAATGAAAATGTTAAAAAAAGTTATGAATATATACTTTTTAATGTTTCTGACGTTGTTGAGGATAAAGTTATAGGTTCAGATTTTCTTTCAGATAGAGAAAATTTATCTTATATGGACGTTTTAAATAGTTTAGATGACATAAAGAAAAATAATCAGGTAAAGGGAGTTATTATTGCTTTAGATACGGTAAATTTGTCATCTGCAAAAGTAGAGGAATTATCAAAGAAATTTGAGGAATTAAAGGCAAATAATAAAAAAATATATGCTTTTGGAGCTTATATTACAAATGCCAATTATAAATTAGCTTCCATTGCAAATGAAGTTGTAATGATTCCATCTGCTTCAGCAAGTTTGGATTTGACAGGTTATCATTATTCAGATATGTATTATAAAGGTCTTTTTGATAAGCTAGGAGTGAATATGGAAGTTGTCCGTATTGGAAATTACAAGTCTTATGGGGAAAATTATACTGGAAATGAGATGACTCCTGAATTACGTTCTGAACTTACAAGAATCTTGGAAAATAGATATGGCAAATTTATTGAAGATATTTCTAAAAATCGTAAAATTGACAAAAATACACTAAATAACGATATTGTAAATGGAACTGACACTAATTTAACACCATTTGCCGCACGTGATAAAAACTTAGTTGACAAGCTGGAACAATTTTCTGATTTTACAAAACGTTTAAATATTCGTGAAGATAATGTTGCGGATATTACTGACTATTATGAAAAAAGGGTAAAGGATGAAAAAGTGGGGAATCCTAGAAATGGAACTATCGCTGTAATTTATGCTGAAGGTTCAATTATGTACGATCCAAATGGAGTTACAGAAGGTGTCATAACTCCCGACAATATTTTAGAAAAAGTTGAAAAAGCAATGCAAACTAAAAATTTAAGAGGTATCGTGCTTCGTGTAAATTCAGGTGGAGGTTCAGCTCTAGCTTCTGAAGTAATCTATCAGGAATTGACAAAATTAAATATTCCAATTTATGTTTCAATGTCAGATACCACAGCTTCTGGAGGTTATTACATCTCAATGGCAGGAAATAAGGTATTTGCCAATAATGCGACAATTACAGGCTCAATAGGCGTAGTTTCAATGATTCCAAAATTCTACAATGCACAGGAAAAATTTGGAGTTCATTCAAATTCAATTTCAAAGGGTAAATATTCAGACATTAATGATAGTTTTGCACCATTATCACAAGAATCTCGTGATAAAATTACCCAATCAATGCAGGAAACATACAGCGAATTTAAATCACGTGTTTCTAAAAGTCGTAAAATTGATGAAAATATTCTTGAAAATTATGCACAAGGTAAAATATGGCTTGGTGATGAGGCTAAAAATATAAAATTGGTTGATGGAATTGCAAGTCTTGATGAAGTTATAAAAATAATGGCAAGAGATTTGGGATTACGTAATAATTATGCTGTGGAAAATATTTATTTGGAAGAAGATTTTACTAAAAAGATAAAGGCTCTTACAAAAATGATTGCTGAAAGATTTAGTTTATCTGCACAGCTTCAAAAAAATATTCCGCAAGCAAAAAATGTATTCAATGAATATGACTTTGCAATGCAGAATCAAAACAAACCATTATACTATTTAACATATAAATTGAATTTATACTAATGAGTAAATTTAAGCGAAGCGAAAAAAGAATAGTGTTTATCAAATAAATTTTTTTAAGTAGCTTCGTTTTTTATTTTCATTTATTTTTTTAATTTCTTTATGAAGGGAGTATTTTATGAATAAAAAAACAATTTTTAAATTAATTAAAGAATATTTTTTAATTGGAATAGGAACTCTTTTTCTTGCAATGGGATTACAGTTTTTCTTTTTCCCAAATAAAATAGCAAGTGGAGGAGTAACAGGGCTAGCTTTGGTTATAAATAGCTTATTTGGCTTTCCTACAGGACTTTTTGTCGCTATTAGCAATCTAATTTTATTTGCTTTAGCCTTTATCGTAATTAGCGGACATTTTGGATTTAAGAGCATTTATGCAACTGTGCTTTTATCTTTTTTTCTTTCTGTTTTTGAAAAATATTATCCCAATTACACTATTACTAAAGACATATTTCTAGCCACAGTTTTTGGAAGTGCAATTTGTGCCTTAGGAATAACAATTATTTATTTATATGAGGCTTCCACAGGCGGAACTTCAATAATTGCGAGAATTATTAACAAGTATTGCCACATCGGCTACGGAATGTCCAGTTTCATTGTTGATGCTATCGTTACTCTTTTGGCAATTTTTGCATTTGGTGTGGAATTGGGGCTTGTTGGACTATTAAGTGTTTATGTAACAGGATTCATTACAGATAAATTTATTGAAGGATTTAATTCACGTAAACAGATTATGGTTATTACTTCCAATAAGGATCTTGTATTAAATTATATTTTAAAGGACTTTGATAGAGGATGCACTATTTTAAAAGGAATAGGAGGATATTCTGGAACTGAAAAGGATGTTCTGCTTACAATCATTGAAAGAAGACAATTTATACAATTAAGAAAATTTTTAAAGGCACACGATCCTACTGCTTTTGTTACAGTTACAGATACAACAAAAGTCTTTGGTGAAGGATTTGATCAGCTGCATTAGCATTGAAAAAAAGAATTGTAAAATAAAATTAAAGGCTATAAAATAAAATGGGAAAAAAATATTTGACAAATTTCTATTTTATGATATAATGTAATTAAGAAATAATTGTAATCATTTCAAATTAAAAACAATAATATTAATAATTAGGAGGAAATTATGTCACTAATAGGAAAAAAAATTGAAAATTTTACAGCACAGGCTTATCAAAATGAAGAATTTAGAGAAGTAAGTTTTGAGAAGGACTTTTTAGGGAAATGGAATGTTGTGGTTTTTTACCCAGCTGATTTTACTTTTGTATGTCCTACAGAATTGGAAGATTTAGAAGATCATAGGGAAGAATTGGAAAAATTAGGATTTAATGTTTATTCAGTAAGTACTGATACTCATTTTACACACAAGGCTTGGCATGATCATTCTGAAGCAATCGGAAAAGTTAAATTTACAATGATTGGAGATCCAACAAAAGCTATTTCAAGAGAATTTGAAGTATTAAATGAAGAAAGCGGACTTGCCTACAGAGGAACATTTATTATAAATCCAGAAGGAAAAATCGTTGCTTATGAAGTAAATGACGAAGGAATCGGAAGAGATGCCTCAGAACTTGTAAGAAGAGCAAAAGCTGCAAAATTCGTAGCCGATAATCCAGGATTAGTTTGTCCAGCAAAATGGAAAGAAGGAGAAGCTACTTTAAAACCAGGATTAGATTTAGTAGGTAAAATCTAAAAATTAAAAAATAAATTGTAAAAAATTATTTAGAAGGAGGGAAAATGGCTTTATTAGACAGTAATATTGTAGAACAGTTAAAAGGTTATTTTGATAAAATCAACGCAAATATTGAATTGGTTGCATTTTTAGATGATAGTGAAAAATCAAAGGAATTAGATAGTTTTCTAAAAGAAGTTGATGCAATTTCTGAAAAAGTAAACTATGTGAAAAAATCGTTTGAAAATGATAAGGCTGATTTGGATAAAGCGAATATTACTCGCCCAACATCTTTTACAATTTTAAAGGATGGAGAAAATACAGGAATTAATTTTTCAGGAATTCCTGGCGGACATGAATTTAATAGCTTTATCCTAGCAGTTTTAGGATTAGCTGGGCTTGGGAAAAAATTAGAAGGAGATCAGCTTTCAAAAGTTGAGTCTGTTGATAAGCCTTTAAATGTTGAGACATTTGTTTCATTATCTTGTACACATTGTCCAGATGTAATTCAAGCTTTAAATCTTATTTCAACATATAATAAGAATATTACAGTAACAATGGTTGATAGTGCAGTATTCTTTGAAGAAGCAAAGGAAAAAGATATTCAGGCAGTACCAGTTGTATTTATAAATGGAGAGCAAAAATCAGTTGGTGCTAAAACTATTGAAGAGTTGATAAATCTTATTGCTAATGCCTAGAATAAGATTAAAGCAAAATTTAAGTAACTGAAAATTGATTTATCTAAAAAATATTGAGAAAATAAAAAACTTGTGAAATTATGAAATTAAAAATGTATCAATAGGCTTTAATGTTTAAAGATACATTTTTTTATTGAATCAATTAAAAAGAATAAGATTGTTCATTATTTGATAAAAAATATAAAAAAGAGACTTAATTCATTTGAAAAAAGTCTCTTTAAAAAAATAATTTAAATATTAATTTTCTTGATTAAAGAATGAACCAGTATTATTTAAATTTGGTGTATTTGGTGCTTTAGTTTCATCATTTGATACACCTGTTGTATTTTCATTAGTTTCAGTATTTGTATTTGTAGTTGATGATGATGGTAATCCAAATGCTGATGGATGTAATCTATCTTCAGGTATTTGATAATTGGTTACTTTTTTTATTGTTATAGTTTTATTTTTATTAGAAACAACACCATTAACATCTAAAACGATAATATCAGTATCTGTAACTCCATATTTTGAACCAATGAAATTATAAATTTGATCTAATAATCCAGAATCATCTTTTACTGTATAGTTAATTGTTTTATTTGGGAATATTAAATTATCTTTTACATAAGTAAAAGTATTTGTTGATCTTACATATTGTCCTTCAAAAGATCTATTTAAAGTTTTTTTTGCAGCTGTCCCAATAACAGACATTACAAGCATCATCATTAGTAATAGTAATTTTTTCATAAAATCTCCTTGATTAATATTATTTATGGAAACCTAAATCAGCTGGATTGATATCTCCAGAGATTTTTTTTACAATTCCTCCTTTTTTTTCAAACTCATTTCTCATTAGGGTAGTTTTTTTTATGAGTTCAACTGTATCATTTTCAAGGTTAGAACTGTTATATCGGCCTTTAGTCCAATATTCAATGACTATCGAACTATCTCCACAAATTATTTTTGTATCATATTTTTTTGCATAGACAAGAGCTGTATAAATACCGACTAATTCACCAAAATTATTTGTTCTGGTGTCGGCAACATAATAATTTCCAAATTCATTGATAATTTTTTTGTCCATAATTTTGTGAAGTAATGAATTGCCTTCAAAATCAGTTAGCCTGACTTCTACGCCATTACCTCGTCCTGTTCCTGCATCAAAGTAAATTGCATCACGTTCCAGTTCAGAGTACAATTCTGTTAAATTCTTTTTTTCTTTTTTTTCATAATTTGCTCCAGAATTTAACCAGTTTTGTGCTTCTAAAAGACTTTTAAATGATTTATAACGGGCTTTTTTTCCACTTACTTTTTTTTGACAATCCGTCCAGTTTTCGAGTATTCCAGTTTCATTTGTATCTATAATGAAATAAGCATAAAATTTTTGATTTTTTGACATTGTAGATTATAAGTTCAATCCTCCGTCAACTCTTAAAACTTGTCCTGTAACGAATTTAGACATATCACTTGCCAAATATAATGCTGCATTTGCTACATCTTCAGCATCTCCCATTTTTCTAAGAGGAGTATTTGCAAGTACATTTTCTACAATTTTTTCAGGCAATGCATGAGTCATATTTGTTTCTATGAATCCTGGTGCAATTGCATTTGCTCTAAGATTTTTTCTACCAAATTCCTTTGCCCAAGTTTTTGCCATAGCAATTACTCCACCTTTAGTAGCGGCATAGTTAGTTTGCCCTGCATTTCCATCAATTCCGACAACAGAAGCCATATTAATTACACTTGAGGCTTTACTTTTTAATAGTAGTGAAACAAATCCTTGCATTACGTTATAAACACCTTTTAAGTTAATGTCAATTACCAAATCCCAGTCAGCTTCCTTCATTCTTTGAAGCAATGCATCTCTTGTAATTCCTGCATTATTTACAAGAATATCTAGTCTTCCATATTTTTCCTTGATTTCCTTTGCAGCTTCCTTGATATTTTCTCTATCTGTAACATTTAATTTTATATGTGAAACATTTTCATGGCTGTAATCAGGATCAATTAAATCCCCAGAAATAACTGTAGCTCCATTTTCTGCAAATTTTAATGCAATTTCCTTCCCAATTCCTCTTGAACCACCTGTAATTAATGCAATTTTACCATTTAACACTATACTTCCACCTTCCTATTTTTAATTTTTCTAATTTCTAATTTTTTGGCTTTGAATTTTTAATTAATACTATTTCCCATTTAAATAGTAAATTAATTATGAGTTTTTTGCAATAGGAGCAAATAACATAAAATTTAATTTCTGTTTTTTAAATGGGATTTAGTATAAATTATTTAGAACTTCTAATTTTACATTTGTAAGCCCTTTTCCTGGACTTTCAATTTTTGAAAAAGCTCCGTAGCTTAAATCTATTACACGTCCTTTTGCAAAAGGACCTCTATCATTTATTTTTACAATAACTTCCTTACCGTTACTTAAATTTGTAACTTTAACTTTTGTTCCAAATGGTAAACTTCTATGGGCAGCTACCATTTCATTTGAATTGTGTCTTTCTCCACTTGCTGTTCTGCTTCCATGTAATTTTTTACCATAATATGAAGCAATTCCTTTTTGTGAATGTTTGGAAGTTTTTGATTTTGCGGCTTCAGAAGTTTCATCTTTTTTGGAAACAGTTAAATCTGTTACATTATCTACATCATCAGCTGCCTTCATCATTTCTTTTTTTATGTAAATTATATTTGTTCCATCTGTTTTTGTTTCTGAAACTAATGACAATGAAACCATCAGACCCGCAAACATAGTAATTATTTTTCTCATTTTAATATTTGCTACTAAGAATATATAAAAACATATTCTCCAATTTGATATTTATTAGTAGACTCTCCTTTTATTACCTATTTTGAGAATATTTAACTTAATTATACCATATTATTAAAGTCAATTTACTTTTTTTTTTCTTATTTTATAATTATTTTATTTCAGGCTGTTTAACATGTTGGATTCTAGGGCTGTTTACATTTAACGTTTCAAATGTATATCCTGCCTTTTTATACCCGTCTATAATTTGCTGTAAAGCCTGAACAGTAGTTTTCTTAGCATTTGTATCGTGCATTAGGACATTAATGTCAGGATGAGTTGTACAAACACCATATTTTACTAATTTTGCTACAGGAACATTATTTCCAGAAGCATCTGTACTGTCACAGTTCCAGTCAAAATAAACAAATCCTTCTCTTGTCAATCTGTTAATGATAGCAGTTTTTAAAGCCTTTGAAGCAATAGTGTTGCTAGAACCTCCAGGGAATCTTATAATTTTAACATCTTGCCCAGTTGTAGATTTTATAGCATCATGTATTTGATAAAATTCCTTAAAGAAACTGTCTTCGTTTGCATAAACTTTTTTATATTCATGTGTAAAGCTGTGCAGTCCGATTGAATGTCCTTGATCAGTTATTTTCTTGTAGTCTTTAAAGTTTTTTCCAATTCCGATTACAAAAAATGTAGCTTTTATATTATTTCTTTTCAGGATTTCAAGAATTTGATCAGTATGTCCTGAAGGTCCGTCATCAAATGTCAAATAAACTGTTTTAATTTTTTTGTCAGCTTTTAACTTTTGATATTGTGCTTTTACATCATCATTTTTCTTAGTAACCGCAGCTAAATCTGCAGTTTTTGTATTTTTTTCATGTGTTAATTTTTTTATGCTTGATTCTAAGCTATGGTGTTCAATAAATTTTGCAGTTGTACCAAAAATATGCACTCCTGAATATATGAATCCAATTATAGCCACTATTATACCAATGACTGAAAATGTTTTTTTCATTTTTTATTACCTCTCATTTCTTATTTATATTTGTTAATTAATGCTTCAACTTTTTTGTAACTGTCTTCACCGTGTTTTATATTTCCGTTAAGAACTTCAACTTCCTTTTCCAATTTTTGCTTATTTTCCTTCAATGCTGGAATTTCCTGTTTAAATTTTTCACCTTGTTTAATTAGCACAAAATGTGAAAAAAGAAATAGCAATATAGAAATAACAAGTAAAATAATTGCATTTCTTGCTAATTTTTTGTTATTTTCTTCATTATGATCATCTCTATAATCATAAATAAATTCGTGTTGTTTTGACATTTTTTTTCCTCTCTTTTCTTTTTTTATTTTGTTGTTATTAATTTAATAAAATTATTTAAATATGTTTGAACCCTCTGATACCAAATTCTTAAATCAAGTAAATTTTAGAATATAAAATGAAAAAAGACCTCTTAAAAAAGAGGTCTCATAAAAGGGGGGGTTAATTGAGGTTTCAGATCTTTTAATCGATCTGAATATAGTATACACTATAACAATTAAACCACCATTAAATCAAAATTGTTTTTTGATTAATTTTTTTCTCTTTTTTAATTGATAATATATTATTATTGATTTTAAGGGCTGAAACTATACATTTCAAATTTTATTGACAATTTAAATTTTTTTATTTACATTCTATTTACTGTATTTATTCCAAGCAGGCTAAGTCCTTCTTTTAATACAAATGCAGTTTTTCTTGCCAGTAAAATTCTTGCATCCATTACTTTTTTATCTTCCTCTTTCAAGATAGAACTCGAATTATAGAAGTTATTAAATAATTTTGCTGTGTCAAATAAATAATCTGCAATTATATTTGGACGGTAGTTTTCATAGGATTTTACTACAGCTTGAGGGAATCTTAATAATTCAACTGCAAGTTCACGTTCAATTCCATTCATATCATCCGAAATAATATCGTTATTTTTAACTTCGATATTTTCTTCCTTCAATTTTCTAAAAATTGACATAATCCGAACGTAGGTATATTGCAGGTAAGGTCCTGTATTTCCTTCAAAACTAAGCACTTTATCCCAAGTAAATGTTATATCAGAAGTTCTATTTTGACTCAAATCAAAATATTTTATAGCTCCGCTTCCTACAATTTCAGCAATTTTGTCCTTTTCATCTTCTGGAATATCTGGATTTTTTTCATCAATTACTTTTTTTACTTGAGCTTTTGCTTCATCTAGCAAATCCACAAGCCTTATTGTGTTTCCGCTTCTAGAAGAGAAAATTATTCCATTACCAAGTCTCATAATTCCAAATACAATGTGAGTCTTTTTATAATTGTAAGGCTCGCCTAACATTCTTCCAATTTCAAAAACCTGCTTAAAGTGATTTTGCTGTCTGTCGTCAGTTAAATAAACTGCTTCATCGACTTTTAACTCATCTTTTCTAAACTTCATTGTAGCAAGATCCGAAGTCGTATATAAAAAACTTCCATCTTTCTTTTGAACAATTGCAGGCGGCAATCTATTATTTTCAAAAAATACTACTAATGCACCTTGATCTTCTTTTGCGATACCTTTTTGCTTTAATTCTTCAAGAACCGATGGCATCATATCATTGTAAAATGACTCACCAAAATAGTAATCGAAGTTTACGTTAAGTCTATCGTAAACTTTATTGTATTCTTTTAGTGAAATATCAATAAATTCTTTCCATAATTTTTGATTATTTTCATCTCCAAGCTGTAATTTCTTCAATTCTTCTCGTGCTTCATCTTCCAAAGCAGGATTTATTTTAGCTTCATCTGAAAATTTTACATAGATTTTTTCCAGTTCTCCAATGGGATCTTTTTCATAAGCCTTTTTATCCAGCCAGTTTTTATAAGCCACAATAAGTTTTCCAAATTGTGTTCCCCAGTCGCCAATATGGTTATCGGCAAGTGTATGAAATCCTAGAAATTGTAAAATTCTCTTGATGGAATCTCCAATAATCGTGCTTCTCAAGTGTCCAATGTGCATTCTTTTTGCAATATTTGGAGAAGAGTAGTCGATAATTACAGTTTTATCGGTATTTAAAAATGAAAAGTCATATTTTTCATTTTCTACTTTTTTTATTTCCTCATTTAAAAAACCGTTTTTAAGATAAATATTGATAAATCCAGGTCCTGCAATTTCCAACTTTTGAATGATGTCATTTTCTGAAAAATTTTCCACAAGAGTGCTCGCAATTTCACGTGGATTTTTTTCAATTAATTTTGAGCTAACCATTGCAAAATTTGTTTGAAAATCCCCAAATTCCTTTTTAGTAGAATTCTGAATATCAATTTTTTCCGCATAATCAGCACCAAAAATATTATTTATATTTTCTGAAAACAACTTTTTTAATTTTATTGTCAGCAATTCCATTATTTTAAAATTTTTTTCCTTTCTTTCAAAATTTACGTTAATTTTAGGATAACGCATAATCCTTTTTTAAAAAAACTTAATATGTTTTATTATACTATATATGCAAGTTTTTTTCAAATTTTTTAAAATTGAATGCAGAACTGAAAAATTGGGAGATAAATTTAAAAATGTTATCATAATTATAAATTTCACATTTAATACTAACCCCTCTTAAATAAAAAAACTGAAATAAAATTCCAGTTTTGAGTTATCATTTATATTATGAATAAAAAAATAATGCCTTTCACGTATTTTGCTGCTATATTTTTTATTTTTGATTACTACAGTATTTATCGTAATTTTTAGATTTTTACAAACGGTTAGCGATATTTGTATAATTTAAGAGATAAAACATAAAAAATAAATTTTGATTATCAAAATAATATTATTTGTAGAAGTTTTTTTATAAAAATGTTAAAATACAATTGTAGATACAAATATAATGATAAAAAAAATAAAGGTTATTTTCAATTAGATATTAAAATTTTAATATGCAGTTTTAATAAAAAAGTCTAAAATTAGATTTTTACTTGGATAAAAAAGATAATTAGAAAACTAAAGTTTGTGAAAAAAGAGAGGAATGGTGGAAGGGATGAAACTGGATAATTTTGAAAAAATTGAAAATTATGAAGCAGAAAGAGAAAAAAAAGAGTTGGATTTTATTATAAATCTTACAAGGGAAGCATTGACTGATCCTGAAAAGGAGAAGGAGTGGAATGCAGTTAGAACTTCATTTGCACTTTATACTGAGGGAAGAAAAAAAGGGACATATATGATAAGACCTCGTTTTTTTGAAAGCAAGATTGACATTGAAGATTTTGAGTATTTGCTAGATACTGTACAAAAATACTCTGATAAAAGGCTTCATCTTACAACTAGACAAGATTTTCAGCTGCATGGAATAAAAAAGAAAAATTTGCCAGATATACTGGAAACTATTTCAAAAAGAGACTTTTTTACAAAAGCAACTTGTGGAGATTCAACTAGAGCGGTAATTACACCAGAAACAACCGGATTTGAAGAAGAAGTCTTTGATGTTTCGCCTTATGCAAAAATTACAACAGATTATATTTTAGACGGCCGTACATTTATGCATTTGCCAAGAAAATATAAAATTGCTTTTTCAAATAAGGAAGAAAACTCTCTTTATGTAAAAATAAACGACATTGGATTTCAAGCGGTAATTCAAAATGGAAAAAAAGGATTTCGTGTGTATGTTGGCGGAGGAATTGGACCGATTTCAACTAATGCCATTGTTTTAAGAGAATTTATTGAAGAAGATGAATTTTTATATTACGTTCACGCAATAAGAAGTGTATTTAATGATCACGGAAACCGTAAAATTCGTGCAAGAGCAAGGCTTCGTTATGTTTTATTAAATTTGGGAGAAGAAAAATTTTTGGAATTATGTAACGAATATATTTCTAATTTCTATGCTGAAAAAGGGGACAGTCTTAAAATTTATACGAGAAAATTGCTTGATGAAAGAGAAATTTTGGATAAAGAAAAGAAATTGAAAAAAATAGAATTATTTTCCAGCGAAGAAAATACAGATGAAAGCATTAAAAATGATGAATTTGTAAAAAGCGACAGAAATATTGTGGCTGGAAAGTATAAGGGAGAATATGGATATTATTTAAGACCTGCAAGAGGAAATATTTATAAGGAAGATGGAGAAAAATTAATTAAGTTTGTAAAAAGTTTAAATTATAAAGTTGAATTGAAACTTACAAGTTTTCAAAGTATTTTGGTAAAAGGATTAAAAAAAGAAGATGTTTTAAAATTAAAAGAAATTATGGAAGAATATTATGGCGGAAATGAATTTTTCAACTCATATTCTTGCATTGGAAGTACAACTTGTAATGTTGGTATTTTAGATACTCCGCCGATACTGGACTATATTTTTAAATATTTTGAAAATGAGGAAAAAAGGGAGCTTACAAATTATTTGCCACAAATAAAGATCGCTGGATGTCCAAATTCCTGTGCGACACCGCAGATAGCGAAACTTGGATTTAGTGGAAGAAGAAAAAAAGACGGAGAATACTTTGCAATTTTTGCAAGAGGAGAATTTACAGGTAAAACTGTCAAGCTGAATGAAATCGTGGGAGAAATAAAGGCAAGTAAAATTCCATATTTCCTTGAGGACATTGCAAATATCATAAAAGAGGAAAATATTGAATTTGAGGAGTTTGTACATGAAGAAAGGTTTATTGAGCTGATAGAGAAATACAAGGAATTTGAACTTGAAGTGGTTGATTTCAATGATTTCCGTAAAGCTGATATGGAAAGGGCGTGGTAGATGAATGTATGTGGAACTAAAAAATATTAACAAAATGTACAATAGCTACAAAGCGTCAGACAATATAAATTTAGGCATTAGAAAAGGAAAGCTGGTGGCTTTGCTAGGACCAAGCGGAAGTGGAAAATCCACAATTTTACGGATGATTGCGGGATTAGAAACACCTGATTCTGGGGAAATTATAATTGATGGAAAAGTCGTGAATGATGTTTCACCTAGTAAAAGAGGAATTGGTTTCGTTTTTCAGAATTATGCGTTGTTTCGTTATATGACGGTTTTTGACAATATCGCTTTTGGGTTGAAAATTGTGAAAGAGAAAAAGTCTGTTATTAAAGAGCGAGTGGAGAAATTGATGGAACTTGTAAATATTAAAGGGCTTGGGAAACGATATCCAAATCAGCTTTCAGGGGGACAGCGGCAACGAGTGGCATTTGCAAGGGCATTAGCTCCTCATCCTGAATTATTGCTGTTAGATGAGCCTTTTGCTGCAATTGATGCTAAAGTTAGGCAGGAACTTCGGAACTGGCTACGTGAAACAATTGACAAAGTGGGAATTACGAGCATTTTTGTAACGCACGATCAGGAAGAGGCAATAGAAGTGGCGGATGAAATCATTGTAACAAATAAGGGAAGAATCGAACAAATTGGAAGTCCAAAAGAAATTTATTCCAATCCCAAAACAGCATTTGTAGCCAAATTTATGGGAAATCCAATAGAATTGGAAAATATAAACAGATTTAAAGGTTTTGAAAACTTAAAAAATGGACAAAAAGCAATAATTCGTCCAGAAAACGTAAGTATTATAAAGGCAAATGAAAAATTTAGATATTCAGCTTCAACAGAGAGTGGAATTGTTAAATATACATTGTTTCGTGGAAAAGAAGTAGAAATTGGTGTACAAATAAACGGAATTTTGATAAAAGGAAACCGAAAAATTGAAGAAGATGCTGTATCTGTGGGAGAAGAAGTCAATATCTACATATATCGTGCCTATGCCTTTGGGAAAAATGAGGAAGTGGAAATTGTGGAAAATGAAAATACAAGAAATCAAAATGATGTAGTTATTTAAAAAAACTGAAAAAAGATTTTTTATATAATATTTAAGTTAATTTGTCTTTGAACTTTTATAGAATATTTATTTAATTAATAATAATTTTTAATTAAAATAACAGTTTATAACTAAATTAAAAATGTCGTGATTTTTTAAAAATAAAAATTACTGTCTGAGCAAAGCGAGTTTAATTTTTGTTTTCAAAAAATGCTTAGACAAGCGGGGATTGTAAAGGGGATGGCGATTGATCCCCTTTACGTTTAGAAAAAAGAAAAAGTATAAAAATTATTAGGAAAGATATTTTTAATAACAATAATCTATAACAGTAAAATTATAAAAAAGTAAGTTTATAGAATAAGCTAAATAGATGTAAGTTGTGAGGTAATTTTATGGTAGAGAATAAGGCTGACAAAAATAAAAATAATAAAGAAAGAAAAAAAATTGAAATAAAGGAATTGGAAACGGATGTATTGATTATTGGTGGGGGGACTGCTGGATGTTATGCAGCGATTACGCTTGGAAAAAATTCTGATTTATCGGTAATTGTGGCAGAGAAGGCGAATATTAAGAGGAGCGGGTGTCTTGCGGCTGGGATTAATGCAATAAATGCGTATAATGTGAAAGGGCGTGTGCCACAGGATTATGTGGATTATGCGGCAAAGGATGCCAATGGAATTGTGCGGCACGATTTGTTAATTACTGCTGCGAATAGATTTAATGAGATTACCGCTGAAGTGGAAAAGTTGGGGCTTGTGATTTTGAAAGATGAGAATGGAGAGTATGTTGCACGTGGAAATAGAAATATAAAAATAAATGGAGAAAATTTTAAGCCGATACTTGCTGATGCTGTGAAAAAGACAAAAAATGTGAGAGTTCTGAATACACTTAATATTACGGATTTGCTTGTGAAGGACGGGAAAGTTTATGGCGCGGTTGGATTTTCTATAAAAAAAGAAGAAGCTATTGTGATTAGGGCGAAAAAAGTGATAATTTCGACTGGAGGAGCGGCTGGACTTTATAAGCCTAATAATCCTGGATTTTCAAGGCATAAGATGTGGTATCCGCCATTTAATACAGGGGCAGGATATGCAATGGGAATTCTGGCTGGAGCAGAAATGACAACTTTTGAGATGAGATTTATTGCTTTGAGATGTAAGGACACAATTGCGCCAGTTGGAACGATTGCTCAAGGAGTTGGAGCGAAACAGGTAAATTCAAGAGGGGTGGTTTATGAGGACAAATATGGGCTTACGACTAGTGAGCGTGTTTATGGAACTGTGCGAGAAAATCAACTTGGAAATGGGCCTTGTTATCTAAAGACAAGTGGAATTAGTGAAGAAGAAAGTGAAAGTTTGTTAAAGGCATATTTGAATATGGCGCCAAGTCAGACATTGAAATGGATTGAAAGCGGAAAGAATCCGAATGAGCAGGATGTTGAAATTGAAGGGACAGAGCCGTATATTGTCGGAGGGCATACTGCAAGCGGCTTTTGGGTAAATACGAACAGAGAAACTACAATTAATGGGCTTTATGCGGCTGGAGATGTAGCTGGAGGTTGTCCACAGAAATATGTTACAGGTGCATTGGCTGAAGGTGAAATTGCGGCGCTTGACATAATTTCAAAGTTAGCTGATGAAAAAAATATTAATTGTGGAAAAATTGATGAAAATGTGGAAAACTTCTTGAATGAACAAAAAAATCAAATTATTAATCAGTATGAAAAAATAAGAAATACAGAAGCCAAAAGATTTTCAACGGAAGATATGGAAGAAGGGATGCAAAAAATTATGGATGAATATGCAGGTGGAATCTCAACAAACTATCAATTTAATGAAAAGCAGCTAAATTTGGCAAAACAGAAAATTGATCAGCTTATAGAGCTTTCTGATGAGCTTTCGGCAGAAAATATGCATGATCTAATGTTTGCTTATGAGCTGAAAGAGAGATTGATAGTGTGTAAATCGCTAATTGAGCATCTTTTTTTCAGGAAGGAAACGAGATGGCATTCATTTAATGAGAATCTGGATTATCCTGAAACTGATGAAAACTATTTTAAATATGTGAATTCGAGGTTAGTTAACGGAGAACTGGAAGTATTTACGAGGGAAATTGTTAAGGAGGAGAAATATGAGCATAGTAATTGATCCGTATGTGTGTATAGGATGTACAAAATGTACGTTGGTATGTCCAGGGACTTTAATTGAAATGCAGAAAGTGGATGACATGAAAATTGAAAAGGCGGTTATGCAATATCCGAAAGATTGCTGGGGCTGTGTTTCCTGCGTGAAGGAATGTCCGGTTCAGGCAATTTCATTTTTCCTTGGGGCAGATATTGGCGGAAATGGAAGTACGATGACAACTAAAGAAGAAGGAGATGTTCTGAAATGGATTATTGAAAAAAGGGATGGAACTGTGGAGGAAATTGATATAAACAGGAAAGATGCGAATAAATATTGATGAAATTTAATAAAAAATAAAAAAAGAAAGGGTGATTTATATATGAATGAATTATCTCATTTAGATGAACTGGAAGCGGAAGCAATATATATTATTCGGGAAGTTGCGGCTGAATGTGAGAATCCTGTCATGCTGTATTCAATTGGTAAGGATAGCTCGGTTATGCTGCATTTGGCAATGAAGGCATTTTATCCTGAAAAGCCGCCTTTTCCGTTTCTTCATGTGAATACTGGATGGAAATTTAAGGAAATGATAAATTTTCGTGACAGAAGAGCAAAGGAGCTTGGGATTGAAATGATTGAGTATATTAACCCTGAAGGAGTTGAAAAAAATATTAATCCGTTTGACCACGGAGCTTCATTTACAGATATTATGAAAACACAAGCGTTGAAACAGGCACTTAATAAATATGGATTTACTGCGGCATTTGGTGGAGGTCGTAGAGATGAGGAAAAAAGTCGTGCTAAAGAAAGAATTTTTTCATTTAGAAATGCAGCACAAGCATGGGATCCTAAAAATCAACGTCCAGAAATGTGGAAACTTTACAACACAGAAATTAGTAAAGGTGAAAGTATTAGAGTTTTCCCAATTTCCAACTGGACTGAAAAAGATATTTGGGAGTATATTCAAAGGGAAAATATACCGATTGTTTCACTTTATTCGGCGGCAGAACGTCCTGTTGTAGAAAGAGATGGAAATTTGATAATGGTTGATGATGAGAGAATGAGACTGGAAGAAGGCGAAGAGCCTGAAATTAGAATGGTTCGTTTTAGAACTTTAGGAGATTATCCGTTATCAGGGGCTGTGGAGTCAAATGCTGTAACTTTGGAGGAAATAATAGATGAAACGCTAAGTTCGGTGGAATCTGAAAGAACAAGCAGGGTTATTGACAAGGACAGCGGAGCGGCAAGCATGGAAAAAAGAAAAAGAGAGGGGTATTTTTAATGGTAAGATTATTGAAATTTATAACTTGTGGGAGTGTGGATGACGGAAAATCGACGTTAATTGGAAATATCCTTTACAATTCTAAACTGCTTTATGCGGATCAGGAAGAAGCGTTAATTTTAGACAGTAAAGTCGGTTCACGTGGAGGAAAAATCGATTATTCGCTGCTTTTAGATGGATTGATGGCTGAAAGGGAGCAAGGAATCACAATTGATGTGGCATACCGGTATTTTACAACAAATAAACGGAGCTTTATTGTGGCTGATACGCCAGGGCATGAGGAATATACTCGAAATATGGCGGTTGGAGCTTCTTTTGCGGAAGTTGCGATTTTACTTCTGGACGTTACAAAAGGAGTACTTGTACAGACAAGGAGGCATGCGAGAATTTGCTCGATGGTTGGAATACGGCACTTTATCTTTGCAGTAAATAAAATGGATTTAGCAAAATATAGTGAAGAAAAATTTAACAAAATTGCTGATGAAGTGAAGGAATTAGCGAAGGAACTGGAATTAGAAAATATAAAAATAATACCTGTGAGTGCTACGGAAGGCGATAATGTTACGAAAAAATCTGAAAATATGGACTGGTATAAGGGCGAGAGCATTATAGAATATTTGGAAACAGTGGATGTGACAGAAAATAACGAAAATTCAGACTTTTATATCCCAATCCAGCGTGTATGCCGTCCAAATCATGAATTTAGAGGATTTCAGGGGCAAATTGAAAGTGGAATTATACGAACTGGAGAAGAAATCACTGTTTTGCCAAGTAATGAAACTGCGACTGTCAAAACGATTTTAAATGGAGATAAAAATGTAGAAGAGGCATTTTCTGGACAGGCTGTTACAATTCAGCTGGACAAGGAAGTGGATGTGAGCCGTGGTTCTGTTATCACGAAAAATAAAAATCTTCCAGTTGCAAAATCGGTTGAAGCTGTATTATTGTGGATGGATGATGACAAATTGACAGTTGGAAAGGAATATTTGGCAAAACTTGGAACAAAGAAACTTTCCGCAATATTAAAGGAAATTGTATATAAAATTGATGTGAATACAGGAGAAAAAATTGAAACACAAAGTATCACAAAAAATGAAATTGCATTTTGCAAAATTGAATTTTCAGATAAAGTTATTGTTGATTTGTTCAAAAAAAATAAGGCTTTGGGAGAATTGATACTGATTGACAGGCTTTCACATCAGACTGCCGCTGCAGGAGTAGTGGAAAATATTGATACAATTGGAGAAAAACCTTATTTTGAAAAGGATGACATAAAAATTGACGGATACATTTTTGAAGAACTATATTTCGATTTTGAAAATGCGAGAATGTCTAAAGAAGGAACAAAAGAAAGAACATACCATGTTGGCGACGAAGTGCCTCAAAAAGGAGATAGTTTTGAATATCCACAATATTTTGACGTTATATCACTTGAAAGTGAGGCGGCAGTTTTAGTGCGAGACTGTAAAATTTTTGATATTGTTAAATTGGAAGATTATCATTTTACAGGACTGCCAATATTAGACACAGCAGGATTTGGATTGCAGATTAAAACTAGGGAAGATATGAAAAATTATCTTTTAGATTACAATCAAAATGTAAATAAAGTGGAAATTCACAAAAAATGGGCAAAATTTGAAACTTACAGAAGAGTAGTAAGTGGGGATAATTTCTATATGATTTAATATTAATCGGATTATTGAATAGACAGATTTCATAAAAAGGGGAATGTGAACATGTTAAAGAAACTGAAAATACCAGTAATATTTGCTATAATTGTTATTTTTCTTTATTTTATCGGAATTATGCGGCAAAACAGCAAATCTGGAAAAAGTAGGAAAAAATTGGAAATTGTAAATGTTTCCTATGATCCTACTCGTGAACTGTATGAAAAGTATAACAAGCTGTTTATAGAATATTACAGGCAAAAATATGGACAGGATGTGAAAATTTCCCAATCACATGGAGGCTCAGGCTCACAGGCACGTTCGGTAATTGAAGGGCTTGATGCGGATGTGGTAACTTTGGCACTGGAAAATGATGTGGCACTTCTTGAGAAGGTAGACTTGCTTGAAAAAGACTGGGTAAACAAATTTCCGGGAAGCTCTTCTCCGTATACCTCTACAATCGTTTTTCTTGTAAGAAAAGGAAATCCGAAAAATATTAAGGATTGGAACAGTTTGACAGAAAAAGGAATAAAAGTGATAACACCTGATCCGAAAAGCAGCGGTGGAGCTTGCTGGAATTTTTTGGCGGCGTGGTCATACGGACGTGAAAAATTTGGAAATGATGAGTATAAGATTCAAAATTTTGTGAAAAATATTTATGACAATGTGGCAGTAATGGATTCGGGAGCAAGGGCAGCAACCACGACTTTTGTGGAAAATAATCAGGGAGATGTACTGATTGCGTGGGAAAATGAGGCGATTGCTACGATTAGGGAGTATCCTGAAAAATATGAGATTGTCTATCCGAGTGTGAGTATTTTGGCACAGCCTACAGTAGCGGTAGTTGACAAAGTTGCAAAAAGCAACAGGACTTATCAGATAAGTACAGAATACTTGAAATATCTGTATTCAGAAAAAGCGCAGGAAATAATCGCTGAAAGTGGCTACAGACCCTACAATCAGAAAATTCTAAAAAAATATGAAAATAAATTTGACTTGAAGATGAAACTAACAAAAATAGATGATTTTGGTGGCTGGAAAAAAGCCTATGAGAAATTTTTCAATGAAGGTGCATTATTTGATAAAATTTATGAAAATTAGAAGTATAAATTATTTCAAAATTAAATAGCAATAATACTTGTGCAGCAAAGGTTCATTGTCAAAAGTTTTTTTTTAACATAAGAGAATAGGCAAAAAATTTTTTAATTGGAGATATTGTTATAAAAGGAGTGAAAAAATGAAAATATTAGCATTAAGAAGAAAAGAGCAGTCTGTAATTCCAGGATTTGGACTGACATTTGGAATATCGTTGACAATGCTGTCAATCTTGATATTAATTCCGCTGGCCTCGATATTAGTTTACTCCTTTCGCCTATCACCTTCTGAATTTTGGAAACTTATAACAGAAAAACCAGTTTTGAATGCATTTTTTACAAGCGTCATCTGTTCATTTATCGCTGCCGCTGTAAACTGTGTTTTCGGAGTAATTTTAGCGTGGGTGCTTGTAAAATATGACTTTTTTGGAAAAAGATTTTTAGACGGAATGCTTGAATTGCCTTTTGCCTTGCCTACTGCAGTTGCAGGAATCACACTTTCAAAAATGTATTCTGATACTGGGATGGTTGGAAAATATTTTGCAAAAATTGGGATAAAAATTTCATATACTCACATTGGGATAATAATTGCCTTAATTTTTGTAGGAATTCCTTTCGTGGTAAGAGCAGTTCAGCCAATTCTGGAAAAGCTAGACAATCAGTACGAGGAAGCGGCATACATCTTAGGTGCAGACGGGAAGACGACTTTTTGGAAAGTAATTTCCCCTGAAATAAGACCTGCTTTGTTGACAGGATTTGGACTTGCCTTTTCAAGAGGGCTTGGAGAATATGGAAGTGTAATTTACATTTCAGGAAACAGCTTGAAAGAGCATACACAGGTTGTTTCCTACGTAATTATGCAAAAATTAAATTATGTGGATTATCCTTCTGCAACTGTAATTGCTCTAGTTATGCTAATATTTTCATTCATACTTTTATTTTTAATAAATTTAGTACAAATGAACCAGTTCAAGCGGACAAATAATGTTTAGGAAAGGGGAAAGAGTGATGGATAAAAAAAATAATATTATAAAGTATGTATTAATAGCAGTAAGTATTTTGTTTGTCGGTATTATGTTAGTATTGCCGCTAATTGCAATTATTGTAAATTCGCTTCAAAAAGGCTGGGCATTTTACATAAGAAGCTTAACAGATAAATACGTCCTTTCAGCTTTGAAAATAACAGTAATTGCAACAATATCAGCATTAATTATAAATACTTTTTTTGGAGTGGCGGCAGCATGGCTTCTCACAAAGTTTTCATTTCGTGGAAAACATATTTTGGCAACGCTAATAGACATCCCTTTCTCGATTTCTCCAGTAATAGCAGGTCTTGCCTTCATTATGACCTTTGGAAGAATGGGCTGGGCAGCACCTTATATTGAGCATCTAAATAAATTTTTTGTACTTGACATAAAAATAGTATTTGCAATTCCAGGAGTAATTTTAGCTACTGTATTTGTAACTTTCCCTTTTATTTCAAGAGAAATCGTTCCGATTCTGAATGCACAGGGAAAAGATGAGGAAGAAGCGGCTGCATTAATGGGAGCAGACGGATTCACAATTTTCAGAAAAATAACATTACCACAAATAAAATGGGGACTTTTTTATGGAATTATCCTTTGTACAGCAAGAGCGTTAGGAGAATTTGGAGCAGTAAATGCATTATCAAAAGCGAGAGGAAAAACATTTACTTTACCACTAGAAATAGACGCTTTATACCTATCAGGCTCATCAGAGTCAATAGTATCAGCATTTGCAGTATCTTCACTTTTGGTAATAATTTCAATATTTATTCTGATTATAAAAAATATTATTGAGCATAAATCTAAAAATAAATTTATTAAGTAATTTATTTTTATAATAGGGTTGCTTGATAGTTAATTCATAATCATTCAACTAAATTGTTTTTTATTATTTTCTGTATATTTTAGTTAATAAATATTTTATTATATTACTATGTTTTTCCTTTTTTATTTTCGTAGGATTGCTCATTGCCGCAAATCCTACAACCTATGGCTAGTCTACGACATTTTTCTGAACTGAAAAAAAACTCGCAATGCTCAAACAGTTTTGCCAGCACAGAAAAATGCTCCGACGGATTAATTTATACTAGAATCTGTTTAAAAAATGCTTAGACGAGCTGGGATTGCAAAGGGGATGGCAACTGTTCCCCTTTGCTTTATAAAAAAAAGAAAAAATATAAAAATTACAGAAAAAATCTTTATTAATAACAATTTTATAAAAATTAAAAATAATTATTTATATGTCTAAGAATAAAATTTATTGAGCTTATAAATAGTGTATTTACAAAAAATAAAAAATAATAGAAAGAAAAGTTAAAAAGTAATTGCAAATTTGGACTAGAAAATATATAATTATATATAGCTAGAATTTTATAAATGCAAGTTAAGTAAATAAATTATAAAATTCTTTAATTTGGAGGGAAAAATGACAAAAAATATGAAAACAATGGATGGTAACCAAGCTGCAGCTCATATAGCTTATGCATTTACGGAAGTTGCTGGAATTTATCCGATTACTCCGTCATCAACTATGTCAGAGCTTGTAGATCAATGGGCATCATACGGAAAGGAAAATTTATTTGGAATGCCGGTAAAGGTTGTGGAAATGCAATCGGAAGCTGGAGCTGCGGGGATTGTACACGGATCGTTGCAAACTGGGGCTTTGACTACGACGTTTACTGCTTCTCAAGGATTACTGCTAAAAATACCTAATATGTATAAAATAGCTGGGGAATTGCTTCCAGGTGTAATGCACGTGGCGGCAAGGGCTATTTCTGCACAGGCGTTATCAATATTTGGAGATCATCAGGATATTTATTCTGCTAGAATGACAGGATGGACCATGCTTGCGACAAGTTCGGTTCAGGAAGTTATGGATCTTGCTGGAATTGCACATTTAACAGCAATTAAGTCGAGAGTACCCGTAATGCATTTTTTTGATGGATTTAGGACTTCGCATGAGATAAATAAAATAGAGGTTATGGATTATGAGTTTCTTGAAAGCCTGCTTGATAAAAAAGCTGTTCAGGAATTTAGGGAAAGAGCATTAAATCCAGAAAATCCTGTAACAAGGGGAACAGCTCAGAATGACGATATTTATTTTCAGGCAAGGGAAGCCCAAAATAAATTTTATGAAGCTGTACCTGATATTGTAAATGACTATATGAAAAAAATTAGCGAAAAAACAGGACGGAACTATGCACCTTTTGTTTATTATGGCTCAGAAACTGCTGAAAAAGTTATTATTGCAATGGGGTCTGTAAATGAAACAATAAAGGAAGTTGTGGATTATCTGAATAAAAATGGAGAAAATGTAGGTGTGCTGAATGTTCACTTGTATCGTCCTTTTTCCAGCAGATATTTTTTTGATGCAATGCCGAAAAGTGTGAAAAAAATCGCTGTACTTGACAGGACAAAGGAGCCTGGAGCATTGGGTGAGCCATTATATATGGATGTAAAGGCACTTTACTATGGACGTGAAAATGCACCTGAAATTGTCGGTGGAAGATATGGACTGTCATCAAAGGATACAACGCCAGAACAAATTATAGCAGTGTTCAAGAATATTGCACAAAAAGAGCCTAAGAATAATTTTACAATTGGAATTATTGATGATGTGACATTTACATCCCTTGCACTTGAAGATGAAGTTTTCACTGGAAATGAAGATGTAAAAGAGTGCTTATTTTACGGACTTGGTTCAGATGGGACAGTTGGAGCGAATAAAAACTCTATAAAAATTATTGGAGATAAAACAGATTTGTATGCGCAAGGTTATTTTGCGTACGATTCAAAAAAAGCAGGAGGAGTAACAAGATCACACTTGAGATTTAGCAAAAATCCAATTCATTCTACTTACTTAGTTACAAGACCAGGTTTCGTAGCATGTTCAGCACCTGCATATCTTGGAAAATACGATATGATTTCAGGATTAAAAGAAGGTGGAACATTCTTATTAAATACAATTTGGGATAAGGAAAAATTAGTCAAAAATATTCCAAATGAGATAAAAAGAGAATTAGCAAGAAAAAAAATCAGATTTTTTATCATAAATGCAACAAAATTAGCTAAAGAAATTGGATTGGGAAATAGAACAAATACAATTATGCAATCAGCATTTTTCTATCTTTCAAAAGTAATTCCACACGAAGAAGCAAAGGAATATATGAAAGAATATGCCCAAAGAAGTTACGGAAGAAAAGGAAAAGATGTAGTTCAGAAAAACTGGGATGCAATTGACAGAGGGGTTGATGGATTAGAAGAAGTTGAAGTATTGCCAGAATGGGCAGATCTTGAAGTTAATGAACAAATCATTGAAGCGGCAAAACCTGAATTTATAAAGAAAATTGTAGATCCAATAAACCATATGAAGGGTAACGAGTTACCAGTTTCATCAATTATAGAAAATGGAATGGTAGATGGAAGTTTTCAACCTGGAACTGCAAATTATGAAAAAAGGGGAGTAGCCTCAGAAGTACCAGAATGGCAGCCTGATTTATGTATACAATGTAATCAATGTGCTTATGTTTGTCCACATGCTGTAATTAGACCATTCTTATTAGATGAAGAAGAAATGGCAAAAGCACCTGAAGGAATGCCAACAATAAAGGCTTTGGGGCGTGGAATGAATGATTTGAATTATAAGATTCAAGTATCGCCTTTGGATTGTACAGGATGCAGTGCTTGTGTGGATGTGTGTCCTGCTCCACGTGGAAAGGCGATTGTTATGAAATCTACTCAATCTCAAATTGAAAAAAACGAAGTTGAGTATACAGATTATTTGTTTAATAATGTTTCATATAAGGACAAAATTTTAGGAAAAAATACAGTAAAAGGTTCACAATTTGCAAAACCGTTATTTGAGTTTTCTGGAGCTTGTGCAGGCTGTGGAGAAACACCGTATATTAAGTTAGTAACACAATTATTTGGAGAGAGAATGATCGTAGCAAATGCGACTGGATGTTCTTCAATTTACGGAGCTTCAACACCATCATCACCGTATACAACTGGAGAAAGTGGTTGTGGACCTGCGTGGGCATCTTCACTATTTGAAGACAATGCTGAGTACGGATATGGGATGTTTCAAGCTGTAAATACAATTCGGCACAGAATTTTGAAAAGGATGAAAGAGGTAAAAGAAGATGTTTCGCCAGTACTTGCTGAATTGTTCAATAAATTTGCAGAAAACTTTGATAATGGAGATAAAACTACTGAAATACGTGATGAATTAGTAACAGCATTAGAAAAAGAAAATGCTGAAAATGCAAATGAAAAAGTAAAAAATAATATAGATGAAATTTTAGAATTAAAACAATACTTAATTAAAAAATCTATCTGGATGTTTGGTGGAGATGGATGGGCCTATGATATTGGATTTGGTGGACTTGATCATGTTCTAGCTTCTGGAGATGATGTAAATATTCTTGTGCTTGATACGGAAGTTTATTCAAATACAGGAGGACAATCGTCGAAATCTTCAAGAACTGGAGCAGTTGCAAAATTTGCAGCTTCAGGGAAACCAGTTAAGAAAAAAGATTTGGCTGCAATATTAATGACTTATGGAAATATTTATGTGGCAAAAGTGTCGATGGGAGCGAATCAAAATCAGACATTAAAAGCGATAAGAGAAGCGGAATCCTACCCAGGACCATCAATAATAATAGCTTATTCACCTTGTATTGAACACGGTATAAAGGCTGGTATGGGTAAATTCCAGACAGAAGAAAAACTGGCAACAGAAGTAGGATACTGGCCAATTTTCAGATTTGATCCAAGATTAGCTGAAAGAGGAAAGAATCCATTTCAATTGGATACAAGAAATCCAGCTTGGGAAAAATATGAAGAATTCCTGTTAGGTGAACGAAGATATGCGACTTTAGCTGCAGAATTTCCTGAAAAGGCAAAAGAATTATTAGAAATAAATTTAAAAAATGCTAAAGATAGTTGGAATTATTATAAACGTTTGGCAGCAATGGATTATTCAATAGAAGAGTAAATCTATGGTTTTAATTAAAATATGATTTAAACTTTTTGTGAGAGAATCCCCTTTATTTTAGGGGATTTTTCTTATTTTGAGAAAATATTTAAAATAGTTGGGATTTATTTTGATAAAAAAATGTGGTAAAATTATTAGGTATTCAGATAAATGGTTTAAACTATATTGTGATTTTTTTTTAAATAAGAATTATTAATTTGAATACTTAAAGGGAAAGTTGTAATAATAAAAATAAAGTTTAAAATAAGAGGGGAAAAAATTATGAGAAAAACTAAATGGGCTGCGAAAATTATTCCTAATCCACGACAGGAAAGAGAATATATTGAAAGGGATAATAAACAGAATGTTGATGATAGGACCAAAAAAATAAAACAGAGTGGAAATAAAAAACAAATTGTGGAAGGTTCAAATTTAAATTCATTTATTGATAGTGATATTTTAAAAATACTTTATTCGCGGGGGATAACAAGTGAAAAGGAAGTGATTAAGTTTTTAAATCCTAAAATGGAGAATATTCAAAATCCTTATGGGCTTCAGGATATGGAAAAAACGGTTTTGGAAATTGAAAGGGCGATAGAGGAGAAAAAGAATATTTGGATATTTGGGGATTACGATGTAGATGGGATTACTTCAACTTCGATTTTGTATATGGCTTTGAAGGAACTTGGAGCTGAAAATGTGAATTATTATATTCCAATTCGGGATGAAGGATATGGATTGAATAATGAGGCTTTGAAGAAAATAAAAGAATCTGGGGCAGATTTGGTAATTACTGTGGATTGTGGAATTACAGCATTTCCTGAAGTGGAGTTTGCAAATTCTATAAACTTACCAATAATTATTACGGATCATCATAATTTGCATGGTGGAAAACTTCCATCTGCTATTGCAGTTGTTAATCCGAAACGTCCTGAAAATAAGTTTTCCTTTGAGTTTCTGGCGGGAGTTGGGACTATTTTTATGGTGATTCTTTGTCTTTATGAAAGAATTGGGAAAAAAGTAAAAGCATATAAGTATCTCGATTTGGTGGCAATTGGTACGGTTGCAGATATTGTGCCACTTGTCCAAGAAAATAGAATTTTGACTAAATTTGGGTTAGAGCAGCTTAATCGTTCAAAAAATAAGGGGCTTAGATTTTTGTTATATAAATTATTTAATACACAAAATTCGGATTTTAATGAGAAAACTGAGTATAATTCGTATGATGTGGGATTTGTTATAGCACCTGTGTTTAATGCGGCTGGAAGACTTAAAGATGCGAAAATGGTTGTAAAGCTTTTGATTTCTGATAATGACAGGGAAATTGAGATAATCGTAAAGGAACTTATTAATAAGAATTTTGAGCGGAAAGAACTGCAGAATGAAATTGTGGAGAAAGTGGAAAAGCATATTGAAGAAAGCGATTTGAAGGAAGATTATGTAATTGTAGACTATTCACCTGAATATCACCACGGAGTAATTGGTATAGCGGCTTCCAAAATTGTGGATAAATATTACAAGCCTGCGATTATCATTGAAGTGAAGGAAGATGAAGGGATAGCGGTTGGATCTTGCCGAAGTATCGGGAATTTTAACATTTTGGAGGCGTTGCAGTCGATGCCTGAACTTTTTTTGAAGTTTGGGGGACATTCTGGAGCGGCTGGATTTACGATTGGAATAAAAAATTTGGAATTATTTAAGGAAAAAATTAATAAATTTGCAAAGACAAAACTGAAGGAGGAGGATTTTGTAAAAATAATAGAAATTGACAAGCAAATTCCGATTCAAAAAGTTTCTTATGAATTTTTTCAAGTGATAGAACTTTTAAAGCCGTTTGGCTTCGGAAATCCAATGCCAACTTTCAGGACAAATAATGTGCTTTTTGAAAATATAAAGTTCATTGGAGAAAATAAGAATCATATAATGTTTGACATAAAGCAGAAAGGATTTTTTAGCAGAAATGCTGTCTGGTTTAATTCTGGAGAGTATTTTAAGGAACTGAATGAAAATTTATTTTATGATATTGTCTACAAATTGAAGACAGAGATGTTTCAGGACAGATATTATACGAAGGTGTATATTGAGGATGTGAAGGTATCACAGCTGAAGGATGATACTTTGTCTTATTATCATTCGCTTTTTAACACATCTTTTCCAATGAAGTCAATTTTCTATACGAATATTGAGCTGGATTTAGAAAAGAAAATTACGATGAAAATGGAATTTGATCAAGTTTCACTTTTTCAGGGGAGAAAATTTATTGGACGGCTTGATTATAGTATTTCAAATTTGTTAATATTATTGAATCAGTATTATAATTGGAATTTTACTGTGAAAATTGAAGATGTAAAACAGACTGCAAGTCATAGTATTGTAAATATTTTGGTAAAAAAGGATTATAGTTTTAAATGTTATGACCATACACAAGTTGGAATTTTTAAAAAAATAAAAGAATTTTTAATTGGAGAAATGGAATATAATTCACAAACTAAAAGTTTACTTTCTCAATTTTTTAGACAAAATAAAAACTTGATTATAAAAAATATATTTAATGAAGAAGAAAAATATAAATATAAAATGTCAGACTTTGAAAACTTTTTGCTTACAATTGGAATATATTATAAAAAAATGACCAATAAAAAAAGTCAGATTATAATAAATTCTGAAAAAAAGTCAGTTTTTAATAATTTTATAAAATCATATTTTGATATAAATGAAGAATATTTGGAAAATGATTATCCATTTACATTATTTTACAATTATAAAAACACACAAGAACTGGAAAATATTATAAAATCGTATTTTTCAATGCAAAATGAAATTGGTTATGAAACTATTGAAAATATTCAAAATTTTGAAATTAATGAGAATTTTGAAACTGAAGAAGACCTGAAACTGTTAGAGTATAAAAAAATTGAAGAAATTGAATTAAAAAATAATCAGGCAGAAAACCCAAATGAAAATTATGTAAAAATTGGAGAAGATAATCAAAAAAAAAATCAAAATGTAGAAAATACTAAAAATTTAAGTGAAAGTAAAACTGAAGATGAAAATAAAAGTAAGGAAGTGGAAAAAAGATTTTGTGTAATAGTAAATTCTGAAGATTTTATGATAAAGACGGAAAAGTTAGATAAAAGCAATATTAAAGAGCTGAATATTCAAATTGAAGTTCCTGAAAATATAGTATTTTTACAGGATTCTACAAAAAAGGAAAGAAAAAATGCAAAAAATATTTTTTTGGAATACTTGCCGATTGAGAAAAAAATTATGTTGAAAAAATTGCTGGAAGATGGAGAAAAAATTTTTTCTGATTATTCAGTTAATGAGATTTTATGAAAATAAGGAGAAAATGTATGGAAAAATTAAAAAAGGCTATTTTGGTTTACAATCCAAAATCTGGAAATGCCAATATGATTTTAAGCAATTTTGATTTGATCACGACAAAATTGTTGGAAAAAGGGATTACATTGACACTTTATAGTATAAATAAGGATTATGACCTGTTTACAGAGATTTTAAAAAATGAAAAATATGATATTTTGATTTTATCAGGTGGAGATGGAACATTAAGCCGTTGTTTAAGCGAACTTTACTCTAAAAATATTAAATTTCCAGAAGTTGCAATATTTCCAACGGGAACATCAAACGATTTTGCAAAAGCATTGAAAATTGAAGAAAATATTGAAAACTGGATAGAGAAAATTACAGATAAAACTGCCAAAAATATTGATTTTGGGTTAATTAATGGGAAAACTGTATTCCTGTCCTCGTATGCTGGTGGACTGTTTACCAAAATTTCCTACAATACAGACAAGACACTGAAAAAAACGTTTGGGAAAGTTGCTTATTACATAAATGGACTTGGAGAACTTACAAATATAAAGACTTTTGACTTGGATATTGTGCTGGATGGGAATAAAACAATTAAGGAAAAGGCTATTTTATATGCGATTCTGAATGGAAAAAGTGTTGGCGGATTTGAAAATGTAATTGATGAAGCCAGTATGAATGACGGATTTATGGATATTCTAATCGTAAAAAACATTGACAATCCGATGGATATTCCAAAAATTCTAATCGACTTAATGAACAGCAATCTGACAAATAACGATTATATCCGAACTTTACAAGCCAAAAAATGTGAAATAAAAAAAGTTGTTGAAGAAATTGATGTAAGTATTGATGGAGAAGAGGGGGAAAATATGGATGTAAAAATTGAATTTATTAACGGAAAATTAAAAATTTTTTGCTGAAAAAATGATATAATAATTTTAAATAAAAAAACCTGTTCAGGTTAGTGTAAAATTAAAAATGCGGGAAAAGGGCTTTATTTTTTAATTGAATAGGACTTTTTTTGTATATAATTGTCTATCATGGAATGTAACCTTGATTACACTTTCTTGAACAGGAGGTGGTAATAATGGCAAATTGGGATTTGACTGTTTTGGCAGTTATAATCATATTGTTTTTGATTTTTAACAGTCAAAAATAACAGTTAAATTCTTGTTTTATTGTCCTCACTTTTGCCTGTCAATTGAATTTAGCTGGCAGTTTTTTTGTAATTTTTAAAATTATGTTATTAATGAAATAAAATAGATTGATATTAGAAAATTTTGTTGCAAGGTTAAAATATGAAATGTCAGATTATGATAAAAAAAGAAAATTTAAATTTTCAATAAATTTTGAATAAAAATGTTTTGAATTTTTTCAAAAATATGGTATAAATATAGTATATAAAAAATTTAGAAAGGTATGGAGGAGAAATTATGAATGGATATTTTAGTCTTGTTTTGCATGCACACTTGCCGTATGTAAGACATCCAGAGTACGAAGAATTTTTAGAAGAAGATTGGTTATACGAAGCGATTACAGAAACGTATATCCCTTTACTAGAAATGTTTGAAAATTTAACAAGAGATAACATTCCTTGGAATATAACTATTACAATGTCTGGAACTCTTGTAAATATGTTAAATGACGGTTTATTACGTGAAAGATATCTTCGTCATATAAATAAATTAATCGAATTCTGTGAAAACGAAGTGGAAAGACTAAGTCCATATCCTGACATGCTAAATGTTGCAAAACATAATTTATGGTTCAATACGAGAGCAAGACAAGTATTTGAAGAAAAGTACAACAAAGATTTAGTGGGGGCATTTAGAAAATTTCAAGATCAGGGGAACTTAGAAATCATTCCAGTTACAGCAACACATGGATTTTTACCAGTTATGAAGGATTATCCTGAAGCAGTAAACGCTCAAGTGCTTATGGCAAAAAAAGATTATATTAAAAATTTTGGAAGGGATCCAAAGGGAATTTGGCTAGCTGAATGTGCTTATTATCCAGGACAAGATAAATTCTTGGAAAAACACGGAATAAGATATTTCTTAGTTGATGCGCATGGAATTATGCATAGTGATCCACGTCCAGTTTACGGTATTTATTCACCAGTTTATACTAAGAATTATGTGGCTGCATTTGCCAGAGATTTGGAATCATCAGAACAAGTTTGGAGTTCTGAATCAGGGTATCCAGGAGATGGACTTTACCGTGAATTCCATAAGGATGCAGGATATGAACTTGACTATGAACTTGTAAAACCTTACTTGCACAGTGATGGAGTAAGAAGAAACATAGGAATAAAATATCATGCAATAACAGATAAGAAAGGAACTTATAAAGCAGTTTATAATCCGCAGGCAGCAGCAGATAGAGCAAAAGAACATGCTTATAACTTTGTATTCAATCGTTCAAAACAAATCGAATTCCTTGCTTCAAAAATGAAATATAGAAAACCTATCGTAGTATCGCCTTACGACGCTGAATTATATGGACACTGGTGGTATGAAGGGCCTATATTCTTAGAATGGGTATTCAGAGCAATAGCTGAATCTGATTTTTCTACAATAACACCATACAAATATTTACAAAAATACCCTACAAACCAAATAGTTGACGTAAGTATGTCAAGCTGGGGAGCAAATGGTTATTACGACGTTTGGATAGACGGTTCAAATGATTATGCATACAGACATTTACATAAGGCTGCGCAAAAAATGATAGAATTGGCAAATGGAAGAGAGCCTCACAATGAATTGGAATACAGAGCATTAAATCAAGCTGCAAGGGAATTGTTAATGGCACAAACTTCTTGCTGGGAATTTATAATGTATACAGGAACAATGGTTGGTTATGCTCACAAAAAAATAAGTGATCACATTCATAGGTTATTCAAAATTTACGAAGATTACAAGAATGGCAACTTGGATGAAAGCTGGTTGAGAGAAATTGAAAGTAGAGATAATATTTTCCCAGAAATGGATTATAGAATTTATAGAAGTGATTGGCTATAAATTTTAATACTTTCATTAAATGTAATGAGTAGCTTTGAATTTAAGGAAAGCAATAAAAGATCTTGAATTTCTTATATTTTAAAAATTATTAATAAATTTTATAGATAAAAAGATAACTAGGAATAATAAATTAAGGAGTGTTTTTAATAAAGCATTCCTTTTTAATATTAATAAATTTTATTTGATTTTGAAGGAAAATTAGGATAAAATATATCTGATATTATTTTATATTTAAATAATATACTTATTTTGAAATTATATGTAATTGTAACAAATTAGGTGTTAGTCAAAGAAAATTAATTTTTTGTAAAAATAAAAAAATAGAAATGAGGAAAGATGGATAATAAAAATTTATTAAAGGGAACAATGGTTTATTCTCTTATGAATTTAGTTACAAAAATGGGTTCATTTGTGTTTTTGCCAATAATAACGAGATTGCTGACACAGGAGGAATTTGGGATTGTAGGAACGTTAGCTCCGATTACGTCACTATTTACAGTAATTTTAGGGTTGGGGTTATATAATGCTCAGATGAAAAAATATGTGGATTTGAAGGAAAATGAAGATGAATTTGGAAGCTATATGTTTTCTTCAACTTTGATAATAGTTGTTTTTAATATTTTGACATATATTTTTTTATTTACGCCAATGGCTCAAAAACTGTTTTCATACATTGTGAATTTAAGCAAAGTAAGTTATTATCCTTTAATAATTGTCAGTATTTTAATTGCCACAGCGAATGCCTTTAATAATCTCTCAACAACTTTATTTAGAATGAAGAGAATGTATATGAAAGTAGCAATAGGAAGTGTTATAAGTCTTTTTACAACTTATATTTTAGCAATTTATTTTATAAAATATTTGAAATGGGGAGTTTTTGGAAACCAATTTGCAAATTTAATTGCATTGCTTATAGTCTTTTTATTTTATTTTAAAGATTATTTTGGAAAATTTAGATTTAAGCTGAATTTTGATTATGTGAAATATTCACTGCGAAATGGATTGCCACTTATTTTTATTGAACTTACAGACCAAGTTGTAAATTTAAGTGACAGACTTGTTTTGGCAAAATTTGTTTCGCTTGCGGTGGTTGGTGGATATACGCTTGCCTTTACTGGAGGAAGAGTTTTATCAGTTGTTACGGGATCTTTTGTAAATAGCTGGACACCAGAGTTTTACGAGGCTATGAAGGAGGATAAGACAAATCCGACGATAACAAGAAGTGTGGAAAATTTTATTGCGATTATTTCATTTGCCTGTGTAATTGCACAATTATTTGCTCCAGAAGGAATAAAATTAATATTTCCAAAAAGTTATTATCAGGCGATTAATTATATGCCATTAATTTTGGCTGGAATTGTAATACAGGCATTATTTTGTCTAGATTATTTTTTCCATTTTCACGAAGACAGTATATACATTTTTTATTTTACAATGTTTGCAATGATATTTAATTTAGCTGGAAATATAATATTTATACCGAAGTTTCCTGAAATTGGTCCGATTATTGCGGCATGGACTACATTGTTTGCCTTTTTGTTCAGGGCGATTATGGAAATGATGATTATAAGAAAAAAATATAAGATTTCATTTAATTATAAAAAATTATTTTTATATTTCATAATTATCGTGAATCCTGTTATATTTTACTTGTCAAATGATCAGATCTCAATAGTAAAATTTGGTTTGAAAATAGTGTATTTAGTAATAGTAACAAAATTGCTTGTAAATAAAGAAGTTTTAACTAAAATTATGAATCTTGTAAATGGAATAAAAAGAAAAATTATGAAACAATAAATTTTAAATTTTTGGAAAATAAGGGGAATTAGAAAATGAAATTTACAGTTTTTACACCAACTTTTAATCGAAAGGAACTGCTTGAAAAATTGTATAAATCGCTTCAAAAGCAGACTTTTAAAGACTTTGAATGGCTTATTGTGGATGATGGTTCTACTGATGGAACTAAAGAAAAAGTAAAGAAATTTTTGTGTGAAAAGAAGTTGGATATAAAATATTATTTTAAGGAAAATGGCGGTAAGCAGAGGGCTTATAACTTTGCAACGGAAAAGGCGAATGGGGAACTTTTTATTTGTCTTGATTCAGATGATGAATATGTGGAAAATGGGCTTGAAATTATTTTGAAATATTGGAAAAAATATGAAAAGAATGCCGATATTGCTGGAATGGGATATTTGTCGACTTATCCAAATGGGGGAATTATCGGCTCTAGTTTTCCAGAAAAGGAAATGATTTCGACACAATTTGAAATTTATAATAAGTATGGAGTTAAGGGCGATAAGGGGATTATGTTCAGAACTGAAATTATAAAAAAATACAAGTTTCCAGTTTTTGAAGATGAGAAGTTTATTACGGAAGCAGTTGTTTATAATAGAATTTGTGAGAAATATAAAATGGTTTACGTAAATGAGAAAATTGAGATAAAGGAATATCAGGAAGATGGGCTGACTGCGAAATATAATAATTTACTGTTGAGGAATCCGAAAGGGCAGGCACTTTATCACAATGAAATAAATTCTCAAAAGTTGACTTTTAAGCGGAAAATTTTAAATAATGCTGTTTATTATAAATTTTGCAAAGTGGCGGGCTATAAATTTAGAAAAATATTTAAAGAAAGCAAAAATAAATTATTTTTAATATTTGCAATTCCAGTTGGGGAATTTATGTGGAAAAAAGTTAAGTTGTAAAAAATAGGAGAAATAAAAATAAAAAATGGATAAAAAATTAGATGACAAAAAAGTTGTTGTTGGAATGAGCGGCGGGATAGACAGCTCTGTTGCCGCTCTGTTGTTAAAGCAGCAAGGATATGAAGTAATTGGAGTTACATTAAAGCATTTGCCTGATGAACTTTCGGAAAATCCAGGGAAAACGTGCTGTTCTTTGGATGACATAAATGATGCGAGGTATACTTGTTATACTTTGGAAATTCCCCATTATGTTTTAAATGTTGTGGAGGAATTTAAAAGAGATGTGATGGAATATTTTGTAAAAATGTATAATGCAGGAAAAACTCCCTCGCCTTGTGTGATTTGCGATGAAAAGGTGAAAATAAGAAAACTTGTGGAATTTGCTGATAAAATGGGAATAAAGTACATTTCAACAGGGCATTATTCAAAAGTTAGCCCAAATAACGTGCTTTTGTGGGATAAAAATAACAGAAAAGATCAGTCTTACATGCTTTATCGGCTGGATAAGGAAGTAGTGGAGCGATTTTTATTTCCACTTTCAGAATATAAAAAATCAGAAGTTCGAGAAATTGCGAGACAAAACGGAATTCATACACACAATAAGCCAGATAGCCAAGGAATCTGCTTTGCTCCGAACGGATATATTCCATTTTTGAAAAAAGTACTTGGAAATGATGTGAAAAAGGGGAACTTTGTGGATAAAAGCGGGAAAATCATTGGAGAGCATATAGGTTATCAGTTTTACACCGTTGGACAGCGACGTGGGTTGGGGCTTAATTTGGGAAAGCCGTTTTTTGTGCTGGAACTTCGGCCAGAAACAAATGAAGTTGTCGTGGGGGATTTTGAAGAATTGCTAGTAAAGGAAATTGAAGTGATAAATTATAAATTTCATTGTGGTTTGGAAAATATAATTGGAGTAAAATTAACTGCACGTCCAAGATTTTCTTCAAGAGGTCTGACTGGGAAATTAAAGATTTTAGAAGATGAAAAAAATAAATTAATTTTTGAATTTGATGAAAAGACTCATGAAAATTCTGAAGGGCAGCATATTGTATTCTATTTGGAAAATGAGATTGTTGGTGGAGGAGAAATAAAAAATATTTGACAAAAGTTTGAAAACATGATAAACTTATAAAAGTCAAGTGGCGACATGGTCGAGTGGCTTAGGCAGAGGTCTGCAAAACCTTGTACACCAGTTCGAATCTGGTTGTCGCCTCCATTAATAAATTACCAATAATAATTATATTAATAACTACTTTATGTAGTTATTTTTTTGTTTTATAAAGATTTTTTCTTTTTTGAATTTTGGAGTGAAAATATGATGAAGATTTAAATCAGAATATTATTTTTATTATTATAACTTAGAAGAGAAACATATTTATTTATTAAAAAGGAGTCTTAAAAATCTACTATTTAAATGAGGAATAGCATAATATTTCCAAAATTAAAATAAATATGATAAAATATACTCAAATGTAATTTTAGTTTAAATTAAGTAAAATAAGGAAAAGAGGAAAGCAAAAATGAATACAAATAATTCCAAAAAAATTTATGAAAAAGCAAAGGAATCGATACCTGGTGGAGTAAATAGTCCAGTTAGGGCATTTCAATCTGTCAATAACGAATATCCGATTTTTATTAAAAGTGGAAATGGGAGTAAACTTTATGATGAAGATGGAAATGAGTATGTGGATATGATTGGGTCTTGGGGACCGATGATTTTGGGGCATAATTATCCACAAGTTTTGAAAGTTGTGAAAAAGGAGCTTGAAAAGGGAACTTCGTTCGGGTTGCCTACGAAAAAGGAAGTGGAATTGGCGGAGCTTGTGAAAAGCTGTTTTCCGTCGATCGAAAAATTGAGATTGACTACTTCAGGGACGGAAGCAGCTATGGCTAGTGTGAGACTCGCTCGTGCATTTACTGGTAAAAATAAGATTATAAAGTTTGAAGGATGTTATCACGGACACTCGGATTCGCTGTTAGTTAAGGCTGGATCAGGGCTTTTGACTTTTGAGCATCAGGATAGTAACGGAATTACTGAAGGCGTTGTGAAGGATACGATAACGTTGCCTTTTGGGGATTTTGAAAAGTTAAAGGAGACTTTGGAAAATGATAAGGATATTGCGTGTGTGATTATTGAACCAATTCCTGCAAATATGGGAATTATTGAAACAGAAAAGGAGTACTTGGAAAAAGTGCGTGAAATTACACAAAAGGAAAATATTGTTTTAATTTTTGATGAGGTAATTTCAGGATTTAGAGTTTCATTGGGAGGAGTTCAAAAAGTGTTTGGGATTACGCCTGATTTGACTATTTTGGGGAAAATTATTGGCGGTGGCTATCCAGTTGGCGGCTTTGGAGGAAAAAGAGAAATTATGGACTTAATTTCGCCTGTCGGAAATGTCTATCATGCTGGAACACTTTCTGGAAATCCGATTTCAGTTGCGGCGGGAATAGAAACTATTTCAATTTTAAAGGAAAATCCTGAAATTTATGAAAGTATAAATAAAAAAACAGAAAATCTAGTAAATAAAATTAATGAATTAATAAAAAAATACGATGTTCCAGCAACTGTAAATTATTTTGGAAGCCTTTTTACAATATTTTTTGCAAAGGAAAAAGTAAAAACCTTGGAAGATGCAATGAGTACAAATAGCGAATTTTACAGCATATATTTTAACACAATGTTAGAAAATGGTGTAATTGTGCCACCTTCAAAATATGAAGCGCATTTTGTTTCTTATGTTCATAATGATGAGGATATGGAGAAAATATTGGCTGGTGTGGAAAAAACTTTTGAAAAAATTGCTAAAAAATCTGGAACTATACCCAAATATATTTAAAATTGAATTATTAAAAATTACATAAACTTGTAATTTGAAAAATAGAAAATATATTTTATGGTAAGAGGGTTTGATACCTTGTTGAAAAACACTTATTGTTAGCATTTCTAAATAATAAAATTACGAATAGAGGAATAATAAATGGGGAAATTATTATTTAATACAATAAAAAAAATAAAACCACTAGATAAAAATAGAATGGAAGAAAAGGAAAAAGAACTGAATTCATTGTTAAAAACTCCAAAAGGACTAGGAAAGCTGGAAGAATTGGCAATTCGGCTGGAAGGAATTGACAAAAATTATAAGCCTGATAAAAAGATGGTGCTTGTTATGGCGGCTGATAATGGAGTAGAACGGGAAAAGGTAAGTAAATCTAAAAGAGTGATAACACAATATGTTGTGGAAGCGATGTTAAATGGAAAAACGTCGATTAATGCTCTTGGGATGGTTTACGATGCAGATATTAGAGTAGTAGATTTGGGAATTGATGAAAGTTCAGATATTAAAAATGAGATAAATCTTTCAGGAATCATTGAAAAAAAAATTATAAAGTCTGGTACTAATAATATTGCTAAAGAAGCTGCAATGACTTATGAGCAGGCTGTGAAAGCGATTGAAACTGGAATTGAGATGGTTGATGAATTTGTGAAGGATGGGTATAATTTGTTTGCAACGGGAGAAATGGGGATTGGAAACACTACGACTAGCAGTGCGGTTTTGAAGGTTCTTACGGATTTGCCGATAGATGAGATTGTTGGTTATGGGAGTGGAATTGATGATAAAACTTTGGAGCATAAAAAAAATGTTGTGAAAAAGGCAATTCAAGTAAATGGTTTGCTGGATTTTTTTGAAAAAAGTAAAAATGTTGAAGAAAAAAAGAATGTTAAAAAAGATAAAAAAAATACAGATTTTGAAAGTAAAATAAATTTTGAAAACTTTAAAACAGAAGAATATCAAAAAAGTATAATAAATGTGCTGGCTAAAGTTGGGGGATTGGATATTGCCGGAATGGCTGGAACTTATTTAGGATGTGCTAAAAATCGTGTTCCTGTTGTGATAGACGGCTTTATTTCCGCTGTTTCCGCTCTTATTGCCTATAAAATCTGTCCAATTTCAAGAGAATTTATGATTGCTTCACATTTAAGTGAAGAGCCAGGAATGAAATATATTATGAAGGAACTGGATTTAGAGCCAATGCTTTTTATGAATATGAAATTGGGGGAAGGAACTGGAGCAGTTATGATGTTTCCTGTGATTGAGGGTGCTTGTAATATTACGAAGGTTGTGAGGGAATATCCTGATGTTTAGAAATTTTGCTATATTAAAATTTAATTTATGTTGATAATAAAATTTTTTGTAATATTTCATCAGAGAGTTGCTGATTTATAATTTTATATTTTTTTGACAGAAACTAAAAAAAATGGTATAATTTAATTAAATTTTCAAAAAAAAAAAAAAGCAACGAAGGAGACAATTATGAAAGAAATAGAAAGATTTTTAAAGAAAATTCTAAAAAAGAAACAAAAGTACACAAAAGCACTTCTAATCACATTTTTGATGACAGGTGGACTTGCAGTGGCAACACCTATAACTTCAAATGCAAATGGAGAATATATTGTAAATTCTGGTACTGGAGATGGGGATGTTCTTAATTATAATAATTATTCACATGGTGTTTTTAGAATTAGTGAAGGTAAAAAATTTATTTTTACAGGGCAAGGAGATATAGATTCAAGAACGCCAAGTCCTTTATTTACACCTAGAACTTTGATAACAGTGACAGATTCAAATACAGAATTTAAAGCGACTGGTCAGATTGGAGTATCAAGTAATATTGACATGAATTTTGGTTCATCAAAAGAAGCAATTTTATATACAGTAATAAATCCAATTACAGGAGCAAATTCTAGTGCTACAAATCAGAAAGTAACTTTAAAAGATGTTTTTATAACAGCACCAAATTCAACAGTGCCTACTGTAAAAGTTGAAGCTAAGAATGGATATGGAATAAAAAATGCGGAACTTAATTTAATCGGTACTAATGGTTTTAAATCACAAATTCATTCAGCTGTTGATGGTTGGTTAGTTGAAGTTGATGCAGATGAAGCAAATGGTGTTTATTCAGAATTGACAGTTAATGGAATAGATGATAGCACTGAAGGTGATGGTGGGACACAAATATTAGGTTTGATGACAAAACATGGAAAATCTGTTTTAAATGTAAATTTGGTAGGTGGAGCATACTGGGGATTAAGTAAAAATAGTTCTCTTTCTGAACAAAGAGCAATAATTAATTCATTAAATATAGATAAAAAATCTTTTTTATCGTTTGATGAAAGTAATGTTACAGAAAGTGATGGGGTAACTTCAATTTATCATATAAAATTGACATCTGATGGAATTAATAATGATGGAACTTTAAATAACAGTGGACTTATTCAGTTAACAAATGATTCTAATAAGGATAAACTTATTATAGAAGGAAATTATCATGGAGATAATGGTAGAATTGAAATGAATACTATTTGGAATGCACCAGGTGGTGAAAATGGGGAAAACTCAGAATCGGATTTAGTCTATATCACAGGAAATGCAACCGGAACAACAAAAGTAGTACCAATTTATATTGATGATACCCCACAAGAAAATATATTTGAAAATTATATTCCTGGAAATGTTCAGCAACTATCGCAACGGATAAACAGTGTCCCAGTTGTAAAAGTAGCTGGAAATTCATCGCCAACTACATTTACTGGAACTGCAAAAACTGCTGGAGCCGCTGAAGCACAACTTACTAGTAGACAAGTTAATGGAATTTGGGAATATTACTGGACAATCTCGCCACTTGGAAGCTCTGGGGCAACTGCTGGAATAATTGGGGGAACAACTGGCGGATCTTCTGGTTCTAGCCGTCCAATTTACATTATGGCACAACCTGTTTCTGCATATGTATTGATGCCAAAAGTTAATATGGAAATGGGATACTCAACTGTTGGAACTTTACATGAAAGAAGAGGGGAAAATAGAATTCTTGATTTAGAAAATATGTCGGCTGATAAAGGACAAATTTGGACAAGAATTTATGGAAGCGGATTAAATGAAAATGGAACAGACAGATTCCAGTATGAAGGAAATCTTTACGGGGTACAAATTGGACACGATTTTAAAATTAATAAGGATAAAAATGGAAATGATCATTTGCTAGGTGGATATATTTCGTATAACAGAGCAAATACGGACTTTTTTGATGAATACCGTGCTGAAAATGGAAAAATTTCCGATAGCAAGTATACAGGAAAAGGAAAATCTGAAAGTATTTCATTAGGAATTACAAAAACTAAATATACTCCCAAAGGTTCATATTACGATTTAGTAGGACAAGTTTCTTACTTACAAAATAAATATAATTCAAGAGATGATTACAGTGCAAAACAAAACGGCTTTGGACTATTACTTTCAGGAGAAGCTGGAAAATCTTTTAATATCTCAAAAAATGGAAATTGGTCAGTTGAACCACAAGCTCAATTAATTTACCAATATCTGAATACAAAATCGTTTAATGACGGATTAAGAAATGTCAACCAAGATAACAGAAACGGACTTCGTGGAAGAGCTGGCGTAAGATTAGCATACAATGGTGATAATGGTAATAGTAGAACAAACTCATATTACGCAGTCGCAAACGTGTGGCACGACTTCACAAAATACGATAGCAAATACACAAACATTGGTTCAGACAAAATAACTGAAAAACTTGGTACAACTTGGGGAGAAATTGGACTAGGTGCTCAAGCTCCTTTAGGACAAAAAAGTAATCTTTACGTTGATACGAGATATGAACATTCTTTCAATAATTCAAATCGTTCAGGATACAAAGGAACAATTGGATTTAAACATACTTTTTAGTGAAAATTTTAAAATTTGATTGATTTTTTTGTTAATTATGGCACAGTAAAAATATTTATGTCAAATCCTGTTTGAAAAATAGAGAAGATATTTTGTTTGCTTTCTGACAAGGGGTCAAGGCCCCTTATTAAATAATATCCATAACAAATTTATTGACTGATGACAAATGTAGTAAAACTGATTTAAAACTAATACTATTCCCTGTTTAAAAAGCGAATATTTATTTTAATTATTTGAAAATAAATATCAGGTTTAATCTGCTAAAAAGATTTACAACATATTCGTTATTCAAATGGGGTTTAGTATAAATTCCAAAACTGTGACTATTTTACTCAAATCCTAAGTTTATATGATTTTTAATATTGCGGCTTATGGTTTATATAATCAAAATAAATAAACCCATCATCTGTCACAACCATCTTCGTAATACTCCCATTATCCAGCTTAAATTTCCAATATCCATCTAAATTATTAAATAAATAATAGCTAATTGCAGTTTGAATGACACCAGCATGAGCTACAATAAGAATTTTTTTATTTTGATATTTTTCTTTTATTTCATCAATTTTTTTTATAATCCGTTTTTGTAAATCATCAAGGCTTTCTCCTCCTTTTGTTCTAAAATATTTCCAATTATTTTTCATTTCATCAATATAATACGGAAATTCTTTTCTAATTTTATCATAACTTTTTCCTTCAATATCTCCAAAATTAAGTTCTCTTAACTCTTCTGAAAAATATTTTTCAATATTTTCATCAAGTTCAAGTAATTCAAGGCTTTGTCTACATCTTTTCAAGTCGCTTGAAAAAACTATGTCGATTTTTTCATTCATTTCTTCAAGTTTCTTTTTTGTATTTTTTAACTGATTAATTCCAGTTTCATTCAAACCTGGATTCAAATGTCCGTAATATAAATTTTTTTTATTATAATCTGTTTCGCCGTGGCGTATAAATAAAATTTCTGTCATTTTATTTTTTCCTTTCTTTATTTTTTATTCGATAACCTAATTTTTTTTATTTCTACAAGGAGTCAAGACCCCTTGCCTCAGAATATTTTATTAAATTCTAAGTTTGTATGGTTATCTATTATTTAAATTTTATCTCAAAACAATTCCTAAAAATAAAACTAGAATTGAAGTAAGTTCAAGACAAGCTCCCATTGTGTCGCCAGTTATTCCATCAATTTTTTTTCTTACATTTAGCATAAAAATAATTATAAATATAAATGCAATGAATATAGTAATAATTCCTTTTATGCTAATTATATAAAAAACTAGGATAGTTGATAGAGCAAGTGAAAAAATCGCTTCAAAGATGCCATTTTCAGAAATTATGGAATTGCTCATTCCAGATTTTCGGGCATAGTTAGAAAGTCCAGCATTTACTGGGGTTGAAAGTCTGGCAATAATCGGAAAGATTATGAGATATTTGGGGTTTGTTGTAATTATTTCAGAGATTAGGACAGTTTTTGTGATAAAATATAAAATTAAAACAACCGCTCCATTTGTTCCGATTCTTGAGTCTTTCATAATTTCTAGCATTTTTTCTTTTTTTGCGTAGCTGAATAGTCCATCAAAAGTATCAGCAAGCCCATCAATATGGATTATTCCTACAATCAGGATTTCTAAAATTATTAAAAATATGGCAATTATTGTTTTGTTATAAAAAATATTTTTTAAATAGACTATAATTAAAAAATTTGCAAAATATAAAATTAAGCCGATGATTAAGCCGACTAAAGGGAAAAATTTTATTGATTTTCCAAATTTTTTTTCGCTGTAGCTGATTTTTAGCGGTATTGGGATTCGTGTCATAAATTGAATGAGAATGATAAATTGTTCAAAAAAATTTTTTATGTACTTCATAATATCTCCATTTTTATTTTTTGGATTTTTTTGTTTATTTTCGTAGTTGTCAAACAGATTTATTTTATCATTTTTATATTAAAAAATCACGTTATTTTTACTTCTTTTTTAAAAAATTAGTGAAAAAAATATTATGCTGTAAATCGCTTGTTTTTCTTTTTATAATATGTTATTCTATTGTCATCAAATAAAAAACAGAAGGAGTATTAAAATATGTGGTTTCCATTATTTGTAAATTTAAAAGATAAAAAAGTTTTGGTTATTGGCGGCGGAAAAGTTGCATTTAAAAAGATTAGCAAAATTATGGAATATGAGGCTGATATTACGGTTATTGCGGAAAATATTGCAGAAGAGAAGTTGCTGGAACTGGAAAACTTGAGAATAGAGAATAATAGAAAAATTGAAAATGATAACGATGAGATTGAAAAACTTGTAAAAGAGTATTTTTTAGTTATTGCAGCTACGGATAATGAGGAATTGAATGAAAATGTGGCTGAAATTTGTGATTCTAAAGGAATACTGATTAATAATGTATCTTCAAAAACTAAGATGAATGTGATGTTTGGAGGAATTGTAAAAAATGATGAGTTTCAAATTGCAGTTTCTACGAGCGGGAAAAATTGCAGACGTTCACGTGCTATGAAAAGCGAGATTCAAAAGATTTTGGATAGAATTGAAAAATAAAAAAATAGATTGTTGAATAATCTGATTTTAAATTATAAATAGAGGAAATGAAAAAAGGTGAAGTAAAATTGTTTAAAAGACATAGAAAACTGAGAAAAAATGAAGTTATTAGAAATCTTGTAAAAGATGTCTATATTGCGAAGGAGGACTTGATTTATCCGATTTTTGTTGAGGAAGGTGAAAATATTAAAAGTGAAATTCTGTCGATGCCTGGAATTTTTAGATATTCAATTGATAGACTTTCGGAAGAATTAGATGAACTTGTAAAATTAGGGATAAATTCAATTTTACTTTTTGGTATTCCTGAAAAAAAGGATGCTTGTGCTACAGAAGCATATAATGGAAATGGAATTATTCAAAATGCAGTTAGATTTATTAAGAAAAATTATGATAATTTTCTTGTGATTTGTGATATTTGCTGTTGTGAATATACAGACCACGGACATTGTGGGATACTTGATGAAAATGGCTATGTTAAGAATGATGAAACCTTGGAAGTTTTGGGAAAAACGGCACTTTCTTATGCAAAGGCAGGAGTTGACATTGTAGCTCCATCGGATATGATGGATGGACGTGTAGAAAAGATTTCAAAAGTTTTAGCTCAAAATCATTTAGAAAATATTCCAATAATGGCATATTCTGTAAAATATTCATCTGCATTTTATGGACCTTTTAGAGATGCAGCAGATTCGGCACCACAATTTGGTGACAGAAAGTCCTATCAGATGAACTTTCAATATTCAAAGGATGCAATAGATGAAGTTGCCGAAGATTTACGGCAAGGAGCGGATATTATAATTGTAAAGCCTGCGATGGCATATCTTGATGTAATAAAAAAAGTAAGTGATACTTTTGAAGTTCCAATTGTAGCTTACAGTGTTTCGGGGGAATATTCGATGGTAAAGGCTGCGGCTCAAAATGGGTGGATTGATGAAATGAAAATTGTGATGGAGCAAATGTATGCTATGAAACGTGCAGGAGCAGATGCGATTATTACTTATTATGCGAAGGAAGTTGCAAGATACATTTAAGATTCTTTAAAATGAAGGTAATAAAATAAAAAATTATCAAATATATTATATAAAAAATAAATAAAAATTTTATGAAAGAAAGAGAAAAAGTATGAAAATAGTTATAGCGGGAGCTGGTGTTGTTGGAGAGTCGCTTTGCAGTGAACTTTCAGCAGAAGGAAATGATGTTATTCTAATTGAGAAGGTAGAGAAAATATTAAATAGACTTGTGGAAACTTATGATATAACAGGACTTGTTGGAAATGGGGCTTCTTATGAAACTTTGTTGGAAGCGGGGACAGATACGGCTGATATTTTTATTGCGGCAACAGAATCAGATGAGTTAAATATAATTTCTTCTATTATAGCAAAAAAACTTGGAACAAAATTTACAATAGCAAGAGTGAGAAATCCTGAATATAGTTCAAATATGCAGTTTGTAAGGGAAGGGCTTGGAATTTCGCTTATGATAAATCCTGAACAGGAAACTGCTAAAAGTATTGCAAATAAATTAATGTTTCCAGTCGCTTTAAGTGTAGAAAACTTTTTTGGTCAAAGAGCTGGATTTATTTCAATAAGAGTTCAAAAAGATAACTTTTTAAATGGAATGCAGTTAAAAGAACTCGAATTCAGTTCAAAGGATAAAGTGATTATTTGTACTGTTAGAAGAGGTGAAGATGTATTTATTCCAAGTGGAGATTTTACTATCTTAGAAGGGGATATTGTCCATATTGCAGGATCAAAGGAAGCAGTACATAAATTTTACGATAAAATTGAAAAAAGCAATTTAAAAATTGATTCTGCACTGCTTGTTGGTGGAGGAACAATTTCCCATTATTTAATAGGAAAGCTGCTGGAAAACAAAATTAAAGTAAAAGTTATAGAAAATAATAAGGAACGTGCAGAAAAATTAAGTGAGTCGTATCCAAAGGCAATTGTAATAAGAGGAGATGAAGCTGATCAGGAATTTCTGATGCAGGAAGGGATAAATAATTATGATTCAACTGTAATTCTTACAGATAGTGACGAAGAGAATACAGTTATTACAATGTTTGTAAATTCCATAACAAATTCTAAATTAATCACAAAAATGAACAGGACTCTAATGCTTTCAATACTTGAAAAAAATACAAGAACATCTACAGTTGTACCTAAAAAAGTTATTTCCGATATGATAATAAGCGTTGTAAGATCAAAAACTAATATGCGAGGCTCTACAATGAGCTTTCTATATAGGTTAGAAAGTCAAGTAGAATTTATTACTTTTGAAATTAATAAAAACAGCCGTGCTATTGATATCTCGTTGAAAGATTTAAAAATAAAAAAAGGTACATTAATTGCGAGCATATTAAGAGATGGAAAAATGATTTTTCCTGGAGGAAATGATGCAATAAAAATTAACGATAGTGTGATGGTCGTTACAACAGCATCTTCGATCGAAGATTTTGATGATATTTTAGAATAAAATTTAAATATGTGTTAATATAAAAGTGAAAGCCCTAAAAATAAAATGACAGCTAAAATTTTTTATTAAAAATTTTAGAATTAAGCTAAAAAATACTGCTGTATAAACTTTTGATATACATATTGGGTTTAAGGAGTAAAAATGAATAAAAAAATGATAAGTTTTATAATCGGAAAAATACTTATACTTGAGGCTGGATTAATGGTTTTGCCTTTGATTATAAGTTTTTTATATAATGAAAGTGCAAAATATAAAGTTGCTTACGGATCTGTAATAGGTCTTCTCTTGGCAATTGGATTTGCACTTTCGGCAAAACTTCCTGAAGATCAGAGGATTCAAGGAAGAGAAGGGTACATAATAGTGTCCTTGTCTTGGATTCTGATGTCTATATTTGGAGCATTGCCGTTTGTGTTTACAAAGGAAATACCGTCGTTTATTGATGCTTTTTTTGAAATTGTAAGCGGATTTACAACCACAGGATCAAGCATAATAACAGATCTTACTAAAATTAGCCATTCTAATTTGTTTTGGAGGAGTTTTACCCATTTTGTGGGAGGAATGGGAGTTCTGGTACTAGCACTTGCAATTTTTCCAAGTTCTGCAACATCAGTTCACGTAATGAAGGCTGAAGTTCCTGGACCAACATTTGGAAAATTAGTTTCAAAATTGTCAACAACTGCTAGAATGCTTTATAAAATTTACATTGTTATGACAATAGTTTTAATAATTTTACTAATATTTGGAGGACTTGATTTATTTGAATCTTCACTTCTGGCATTTGGTACAGCTGGAACAGGTGGATTTGGAGTAAGAAACGGAAGTATTTTACCATACAAGAGTCCTTACATTGAAGTAGTGCTTGGAATTGGAATGATAGTGTTTGGAGTAAACTTCAACATTTATTATTTTATTTTAATTGGAAAGATAAAAGATGTATTTAAAAATGAAGAGTTAAGATATTATTTGTTAATTGTCTTTGGAGCAATTGTTTTAATAGTTTTAAATATCTGTAAAGGTTATGATTCAATTTTACATTGTATAAGAGATGTATTTTTCTCAGTTTCATCAGTTATTACAACAACGGGATATTCAACAGCTGATTTTGGAAAATGGCCGTTATTCTCACAAGTCATATTATTAATTTTAATGTTTTTTGGAGCATGTGCGGGATCCACAGCAGGAGGGTTAAAAATATCAAGAGTTATTTTAATGGTAAAAATCTACTTTGCAGAAATAATTCAGATGATAAGTCCAAATCGTGTAGTCACAATAAAATATGATGACAAGCCAGTAAATATGAAAATGCAAAAAAGTATCGCAGTATACTTTTTAATCTATTCATTAGTTTTTGGAGGAATACTATTAATGATTTCCTATTCTACTGATGACTTTATGACAGCTTTTAGTGCTGTTGCCGCTACGTTTAACAATATTGGACCTGGATTGGGAAAAGTTGGTCCGGCATTTAGTTTTGTCGAATTAAATAATTTTTCAAAAGTAATCTTGAGTTTTGGAATGTTGGCAGGAAGATTAGAAATTTTTCCAATGTTAATATTATTTTCACCAACGACATGGAGATTAAAATAAAAAACACATATAAAATCAATTTATAAATTATGCCAGAGTATTAGTAGTTTTAACTATAAAGTAATTGGCATATTTTTTTTATACTTGACTTGACAATATGCCATTTTATAAATTTTTAAAAAAGTTATTGACAAGTAATATAAAAATATGATATACTAATTGAGTAATTTACGGGTGGATGTCCGAACGGCTAAGGGACCGGTCTTGAAAACCGGCGAAATCGCAAGATGTCTGGGTTCGAATCCCAGTTCACCCGCCATTTAAATAATTTTGGAGAAGTGGCAGAGAGGCCGAATGCGCTCCCCTGCTAAGGGAGTATCCGGGCTAAAACTTGGATCGAGGGTTCAAATCCCTCCTTCTCCGCCATTTTTTTTTAATAAAAGAATGGAAAAAATATACATGCATCTGTAGCTCAATTGGATAGAGCGTCTGACTACGGATCAGAAGGCTATGGGTTCAACTCCTGTCAGGTGCGCCATTTTATAAATAGAATACAGTATTTATATAGCTTGAAGAGATTTAAAAAAACCTTTGGAGACATTTTGGGGGCGTTTTTAAAACTCTTCATTTTTTTGTAATAGTATTTAATTATTAGAATGATATAATATAATATAATATAAAATAATATAAAATAATATTTTATTTAATACTAAACCCCGTTTAAAAATGAGAATAAATTTTTATAATAGAATTGTTCAATAGCTAATTCATAATCATTCAACTTTTTTCTTTTTTATTTCCGTAGGATTGCTCATTGCCGCAAATCCTACAACCTATGGCTAGTCTACGACATTTTTCTGCACTGACAAAAGACTCGCCGCTATGCTCAAACAGTTTTGCCAGCACAGAAAAATGCTCCGACGGATTAGTTCATACTAAACTCTGTTTAAAAAATAAAAATTATATCTTAAATTACTTGAAAATATTAGGTTTATATCCTTTATTAGAAAAATTTGTAATAAATTCGTTATTTAAATGGGGTTTAGTATAAATTACTTTGTTATTAAAATATTTAGATACAAAAAATTGTAAGTACATATTGATTTTGAAAAAAAATAGGGTATACTATTAAAGTCTAAAATAGTATAATAGGTGATTGTAAAAGTAATAATATAAAAACTCAAAAATATAGTATTTTAATCTGAAATATTAAAATTTTATATCAAAAATGTTGGAGAAAAATAGTAAGAATTACAAGTGTAAAAGCATTGTAATTATTGGAGATTTTAGACTTTTACAAATGACTTAAGCATAGGAGGGAATAAGATGGCAACAATGAAAGCTGCAAGATGGCATAATAGAAAAGATGTAAGAGTAGAAGAAGTTGAAATTCCAGAGATAAGAAGGGAAAATCAAATAAAGATTAAAGTAGAATATGCAGGAATTTGTGGGAGTGATTTACATGAATATTTAGGAGGACCAATTTTTATTCCTGTAAATGAACCACATCCTTATACAGGAGAAAAAGCACCGATTACAATGGGACATGAATTTTGTGGAGAAATTATAGAGATTGGAAGTAAAGTTACTAAATTTAAAGTTGGAGATAGGGTTACAGTTGAGCCAATTTTGGCAAAAAATGGATTAATTGGGAAGTATAATTTGGATCCAAACTTGAATTTTGTTGGACTTGCAGGTGGAGGAGGAGGTTTTTCTGAATTTGTAGTTGTAAATGAGGATCAGGCTCATAAATTGCCAGATGAAATTGATTATGAACAAGGAGCATTAACTGAACCTGCAGCAGTGGCAGTTTATGCTGTCAGACAAAGTAAATTTAACACAGGAGATACAGCAGCAGTATTTGGATGCGGACCAATTGGTCTTCTTATTATTGATGCTTTAAGAGCTTCTGGAGCGACAGAAATTTATGCTGTGGAAGTTTCATCTGAAAGACAGGAAATCGCTAAAAAATTGGGAGCAATTATTGTAGATCCTACAAAAGTAGATTCAGTTAAATTTATAAAGGAAAAAACAAATGGAGGAGTAAATGTCTCTTATGAAGTAACAGGGGTTCCCGCAGTATTGCAACAGTCACTTGAAGCAGCGGAAAAAGATGGAGAATTAATGGTTGTAAGTATTTGGGAAACAGAAGCACCAATTCAGCCTAATGAAGTAGTAATTCAGGAAAGAACAATAAAAGGAGTTATCGCATATCGTGACGTATTTCCTAAAACATTGGAATTAATGAAACAGGGATATTTTTCAAAGGATTTGTTAGTAACAAAGAGAATTAAACTGAAAGATATTGTAAATGAAGGATTTGAGGCATTAGTTAAAGAAAAGAGCCAAGTTAAGATTTTAGTGTCGCCAAAATAATTTCATAATTGGTTAAATTTCAAATTATAAATAATGTTTAGCAAGGGGGTTATCCCCTTGTTACTAATAAAATTAATTTTTTATCGCTTTTATTAAATATTAACTAATATTAAACGAATTTGCTTTTATTTTTTATGATTTTCTAAAATTAAAAAAAGCAGATTTTTTTTAAAAAAATAACAATATTTTTATGATTATTTTTTGGAAGAAAAGTAAAAAAATTAAATAAAAGTTCTAATAAATATTAATTTAGGAATATTTAAATGAAAAATAAAGAATTAATGAATAATAATAATAATTCATAAAAATTGTAAGTAGAATACAAATAATAATAAATATAAAGCTGCTAATTTTAAATTAAATGAAATAACAGAAAGATGGAATCATTATGCAGAAAACAATTTAAAATTAATTGGGAAAAGTAAGAATAGGAATTTTTTTTAAATTATTCTTCCTCAAATTTAATTATAATTATTATTTAGCAAGGGGTCAGTTTAAAACCCCTTATTTTTAAATAAAAATAGAAATTCTTAAACATAATATTTTTCTCCATAACTTTGCATAAGTTCCAAAATAGGCAGCAAATCTTTTCCTTTTTCAGTGAGAACGTATTCTGTCTTTTTTGGATAAACATCATATTCCCTTTTTTCAATGAGTTTTTCTTCGATTAAATAGTTTAGATGCTCGATAATCATTTTTTCGTTACTGCCTTTTATTTGATTTTTGAAATCTTTTGTTCTGACTTTTCCGTGTCTTAAAAGCCATAATATGATGACTGTCCATTTTTTTGATAATATTTTTTGAGTTAATTCCAGCGGACAAGTGTAAATTTTTTCTTCCATATAAATTTTCCTTTCGATGAAATTATTTGAAATTTTAAAAAATACCAAATAATCTTGATTTTACTATAATTTTTTTATTTTTTCTATATTTTTTTAGAAATTTTTATAAAATACCATACTCGAATTAGCAGTCCTCCTGTCCAGCCTATCGGTGCTGCAATCCAAATTCCGTTGTAGCCTAACGATGTTTTGGAAAGTAAAATGGCTAGAGGCACCTGAAACATACAAAATGAAGTAATAGAGGCTATTAGTGGAACTAAGGATTTTCCGTAGCCTAGTAGCAATCCATTTAGTATTTGCATTGTGCAGAAAATTACGTAAAATGCTGAAATTATACGTAAATATTGATTTCCTATAAAAATCACTTCGGGATTTCGGTTAAATATTGAAATAAAGAATGATGGAAAAATAAAAATAATAATTGAGATTATGATGGAAAATGAGATTCCTAAAATTAGGCTATCTTTTCCACCTTTAATTATTCTATCCATTTTTTTGGCTCCATAATTTTGGGCTGTAAAAGTCATCAACGCCTGTCCTAAATTTATGGATGGCAATTCTGCGAAGGAATCAATTCGGGAAGCAGAAATAAAAGCTGCAATACAGTCTGTTCCAAATCCATTTACAAGAATTTGAATGACAATAAATCCTAGGCTGATTAAAACTTGCTGTAACATTGCTGGCATTCCAATAATCAGTATTTCTTTTAAAATATTAAAATTTAAGTTGAAATAATATTTTTTAAAAATTAAATTTGGATATTTAAATTTTATGTAAAGTAAGCAAAGAAAAAAAGAAACAAACTGTGAAATAACAGTTGCAATTGCCGCTCCTGCAACTCCAGAGTTTAGTACTGCTACAAAAAATATATCTAAGATAATATTTAAAATTACGGAAGTAATTAAGATGTAAGTCGGCGTTTTTGAGTCCCCTACACCTTTTAACGTATTTGTGAGAGAATTATAGCCAAAAGTTGGGACAACTCCAATAAAAATAATTTTTAAATAGATATTTGCCTCCAGTAACAATTTTTGTGGAACATTAATTAAAATTAAAATATTGTTTGACAGTAAAAAACCTAATGTTGTAACAATAAGAGATAAAACTATGGAAAAAATAAATCCTGTATTTGCAGTAATTTTCAAATTTCCCATATCTTTTGCACCAAAATATTGGGAAATTAGAATGCTTGTCCCTAGCGAAATCCCTATCGAAACAGCTATTATAAGTACATTAATCTGATAACTTGAGCCTACAGCCGCAAGGCTTTCCTTTCCTAAAAAATTTCCCACAATGATTGTATCTGAAATATTGTAAATCTGCTGAAATAAATTTCCTATTAAAATTGGTAAAGAAAAATAAATTATAGTTTTTAATTCGTTTCCTTTTGTTAAATCTTTCATTTTATCTTCTCCTGATTTTTATATGTTTCTTAATTGTTATTTTAACATTTATTTTACCTAATATGAATAACGTACTTTTTTGTAAGTATGTTTTTTATTAGTTAGCTCAAAGATACTTGTGATTTCGGTTGTGAAAAATTGTATTATCTTATTATTTTTAAAAAGAAAAAAAAGATAAGGAAATTTTTATTTGACTTATATTTTCTAGCATTGTATAATAAACTTATATTTATAAAAGTGAAGAGTAAAAAAACTAAGCTATAAGAAGGATATTGAAAAGAAAGAGGTAAATTTATGAAAAGTTTTAGAGAAAATATTTTTAGAGATAACAACCTTAAAAAAAGAGTTTCCGAAGAAGTTTTCAAAGAATTTAAAACATTGCAGCTTGGTAAGATAGAATTATCAAAGGAAAAATTGGCGACAGGACTGGAAGTGCTGAGAGTTCTATATGATAATTTGGTAAGGAATATTGGAATTTTCCAACTTATACAGATTTATTATTTAAATTATAAAGTGAATTAAAGAGCAGGGATTTTTCAAAGTCCTTGCCTTGTTTAGTTTATAAATTTTGTTTTTTGAATAAATTTAATAAAAAGAAAGGAATTTAAAAATGATTTTTTTGAAATCGTTGGGAAGTATTTTTCCCATCATTGTTATGATTGCAATTGGATATGTTTTGAAAAAAAGACACTGGTTTCATCATACATTCAGTGAAAATGTATCAAAACTTATAACAAATGTGGCTTTACCTTGTTCAATATTTTATTCAGTCTTAAAATATTTAAATATGGATGCCCTGAAGGAAGTGTCAAACCGTCTGATTTTTACATTTGCTTCAGTGATTATTGGATATGTTGCTGCTTTTGTTGTTATAAAAATAGTAAAAATGAGAAATGGAAGACGTGGAGTGTTTTATAATGCGGTAGTTAATGCAAATACAATATTTATTGGACTTCCTTTAAATATGGCTCTTTTTGGAGAAGCTGCTTCAAAATACTATTTAATGTATTACATTACTAATACAGTATCAATATGGACTTTGGGATATATGCTTTTGGCAAATGATCCGATGGAAGGAGGAAGTGGAGATGGAAAAGGTGGATTTAATCTGAAAAAATTATTATCACCACCACTTATTGCCTTTGTTATCGCCTTTGTTGTTCTTCTTTCAGGAATAAAAATTATGACACCGATTGTAGAAACTACTAAGTATCTCGGAAGTATTGTCACACCGCTTGCTTTGCTGTATATTGGGATTGTATTGGCAGATGCAGGGCTTCATAGTATTAGATTTGATTTGGATACAAATTTGGCGTTACTTGGAAGATTTGTGTTTTCTTCAATTGTTATGATTGTGCTTTTGAAAATTGCAGAACATTATGTGCATTTGAATGATTTGGAAATAAAAACTTTTGTAATTCAGTCGGCAGCACCAGTATTTGCAGCATTGCCTATTTTAGTAAATGAAACTGATGGAGATATTGGATATTCTACGAATGTAGTTACTACAAGTACGATTTTATTTATATTAGTTGTACCAATTCTTATGAGTATACTTAATGTAATTCATATTTGATTTAAAATTTAGAAAATCATTAATTTGATTTTCTTTTTTAGTAATTAAAGTATTAATTAAATTCAATTTTATTGATTAAACTATTATTCTTGAAATTAATAAGAAAATATGGTAAACTTTTATTAACAATGTAAATTTGAATAGAGTAATTATAATCTTTGAATTTGATTTTAAAATAGTTATGTGCTATTTATTATTTAAATATCAGATTTTTTGTTAAGAAATTAAATAAAATAATTAAAATATAAATTCGTTCTTATTAAATAAAATTTAGTACTAATACATCAACTATAAATTTTAGGAGGAAAAGTGAAAAAATCAATATTAATACTTGCTTTGTTAGTATCAGGAATTTCATTCTCAAACACAAATGTAAGTGCAACTAAAAATAAAAGTATGTGTAAATGGATTAAAAATCCAAATATTTATGTATCCAAGGAAATTGAGCTAATAAATCACTCACAATTAAAAGGAAGTATCTATTGTGATGTTGAAAACGATTATATGACATATTATGTCGGAATAGGGAATATAGAAATTGGACTGCTTTATAATTTAAACGAAAAAAAAGAACTGACTTATAAAAATATTTTTAATATATTGTCTGACTTTCAATCGGACATTTTAAAATTACTTCCGACAAATATACCAGAAAAAAATGAAAAAAATAAACCAAGATATTATACTTATAGGCTATATGTTTATGATGCTAAAAGAGGGGACACTTTTATGTTATTTAAATATATTTTTGATACAACCAAGCCTGATGGAGATTGGAAAATTTATTATAACAATGAAATTTTTTCAAGAACAAGTGAAAATATGCAACGAGTTTTGAAAAATGCCGGATATCTTCCAACAGAAGATATAGTGTATTAATTAAGGGGATCTATGAAATTAATTTTAGAAGAAGATATAAACTATAAAACCAGAATAAATGATTTTGGTGTTGAACCTATAAATAAGCGGATTATAACGACAGGAGAAAAATTAATATACTTTAATAAGGGAAAATTTGAGAAGGAAAGTGGAGGAAAAGTAAAAAATTGTGAAATTATAAAATATATAAAGGAAAAAAATCAATTGTTTGTTTCCAGTATATTTTTTGTTTCTACTCCAAATGGAAAAGTATATAAATGTGATGGAAATAAAAAGAGAATAGTAGAACTTGTATTTGATATGGGGGATATAATCCAAGTTATGAACTTTATAACAAGTGGAAGAATTGTCTATATTAAAGAAAGTGCTCTTTTTTCTTATGATGTCGATACAAAAGAGCTAATTTCTACAAAACTTTCAAAATGTAAAAAAAATGGGAGTTATAAAATATTCACAAGTGGAGAAAATGTTATAATAAAATTTAGAGAAGATCATGAGCAAATAAATACAATAAGTATCTTTGAAAACAGATTAAAAAAAATATTTGAAATAAAAACAGAAAATAATCATGCCTATTCAAAAATAGTTGGACTTCAATATTTTGCGGGAACAGAAGATGGAGAGGTTGAAATATGGAATATTCTGGATCAGGAACTTTATAATTCAATAAAAATTTCAGATAGAAAAGTAACATATATTGAAGAATTTGAAGGTAAATATTTTATCGGACTGGAAAATGGGGAATTGATAATTACAGACATGAAGTTTAATATTTTAAAACAGGAAAAAATATTAAAGGAGAGAATTATAAAAATTTGTGTGATTGAAAATGAAATTTATGTAATGGGATGTGAAAATAAAATAGTAAAGTATAGAATGATTTTATAAAAATTGTCATAATATAAATTTAAATTCACAGTTATTAATTTAGCTGTGATTTTTTTGATTTAATTTTTTAAAAGGAAATTCATTTTATAATTTTCATTGTAAAAATTGTGTATAAATGTTATAATTTGGCGAAAAAATATATTTGAAATTATGAGTGAAATTTAGGGAAATATATAGATTTTTTTGGTATTATAAATAGTTTTTTAATATCGTTGTGAAAAAAATTTATGAAAATGAGATAGGAAGTGATGAATGAATTGGAAAATAATAAAATTAAGCTGTATGGATTTAATAATTTAACAAAAACGTTAAGCTTTAATATTTATGATATTTGCTATGCGGAAACAGAGAGGGAGCAGAAGGACTATATTGCATACATTGATGAGCAATATAATTCAGAAAGACTTACAAAAATACTTATTCGTGTGGCAGAAATGATTGGAGCACAAGTTTTGAACATATCAAAACAGGATTACGAGCCACAAGGAGCCTCTGTAAATGTTTTAATTGCAGAAGAAAGAATAAGTCCAGAAAATATCGATAAATCTTGTAATAGAGGAAAGTCATTTTTTGAGGAAATTGGAATGGATGAAAACAGTATAAAAAAAGGTGGGGCAAGTCAGGATACTGATACAGTTCATGCTCATTTGGATAAAAGCCATATAACAGTGCATACTTTCCCAGAATACCATCCAGATAATTCAATTTCCACTTTTAGAGTGGATATTGATATTGCAACTTGTGGAGAAATCTCGCCATTAAATACGTTAAACTATCTGATAGACAGCTTTGATTCTGATATAATTACAATTGATTACAGAATACGTGGATTTACAAGAGATATTTCAGGAAAGAAATTTTTTACAGATCATAATATAACTTCTATTCAAGATTATATTGAGCCTGAAAAATTAAAAATATACGATGCAATTGACGTAAATGTATATCAGTCTAATATTTTCCATACAAAAATGCTAATAAAGGAAATCAGATTACAAAATTATCTATTCAATCAAGATGTTTATGAAATCGCACCTAAAAAAAGGCTGGAAATTACGGATAGACTTAGGAAGGAAATGATTGAAATTTATAGTGGAATGAATATATATTAAGAATATTTTATACTTAAATTAAGTCTTCAAATTAACTATTTTATAAATTTTATTTTAGATTTGTCTAGTTAATAGTTATTTTTTCTTTTTTTATATTTTATTTTAACGTAAGGGCATCAAACGCCATGCCCTTACAACCCCGCTTGACGCAAAACTTTCTTATAAAAGAAAAATAGAACTTGCTTTTGAGTATAAATTGTTTTAATACAAATAAATATATTTAACTTTAAAATAAATTACAAAAGCTCAAACATCTATTTTTCTTCTAACGAAATTTTGCTTGGTATCTATTTTCATCAAATTACATATTATAATTGAATTGAAAATGCTTAGACGAGCTGGGATTAGTGCGTAGTACTTTCGCCAAAATCTTCAGATATTATAATTTGAAGAAATTGAAATAACTAATATTGCGAAATAAAAGGGGATGGCGATTGTTCCCCTTTGCTTTTAAGAAAAAAAGCATATAAATTATAAAAAAATAGTTACTAATCAAAATGTAAATGTAACTTGTCTAAATATTTAATGAAAAATTTTGGAATTTAGAATTGTAATAATTAAAAGTAAAAATATGAAAGGAGTTGAAGAAATGGGGAAAAATATTGATAAAGATAGACAGAATAAGACAGTTCTTTTTGATGCTTTAAAAAATCATCTTTCTAACAGGGTTGTGAGATTTGATGTGCCAGGGCATAAAGGAGGGCGTGGAAATAAGGAATTTCGGGATTTTATTGGGCTGGATGCGATGCAGATGGATGTCAATTCGATGAAGCCGCTTGATAATTTATGCCATCCAACTTCGGTTATTAAGGAGGCACAGGATATAGCGGCAGAGGCTTTTGGAGCAAAAGAGGCTTATTTTATGGTAAGCGGGACAACTGGGGCTGTGCAGGCTATGATTATGGCGACTTGCAAGGCTGGAGATAAAATCATTATTCCACGAAATGTGCATAGAAGTGCCATTAATGCGATGGTAATTTGCGGAGCAATTCCAGTTTATATTAACCCTGGACTTAACAAAAAATTGGGAATATCACTTGGAATGTCGATTAATGATGTGAAAAAGGCAATTCAGGAAAATCCTGATGCAAAAGCAATATTAGTGAATAATCCTACTTATTACGGAATTTGTTCAGATTTGAAATCTATTGTAAAACTGGCACATGAAAATGATATGTTTGTGCTAGTTGATGAAGCACATGGAGCACATTTTTCCTTTGACGATAATTTACCAATTTCAGGAATGGCGGCTGGAGCGGATATGGCTGCAATTAGTATGCATAAGACAGGCGGTTCTTTAACACAAAGTTCGATTTTGTTAAGTGGAGAGCGAATAAATGCCGATTATGTCCGTCAAATTATTAACTTGACTCAAACTACAAGTTCTTCATACTTGCTTATGACATCGCTTGATGTGGCAAGAAAAAATTTAGCAATAAATGGGAAGGAACTTTTTGAAAAGACGGTTAAATTTGCAGAATATGCCAGAAATGAAATTAATAAACTAGGTGGATATTATGCGTATGGGAAAGAACTGATTGATGGGGATTCGGTTTATGACTTTGATATGACAAAATTATCTGTGTATACAAAAGATATTGGGCTTGCTGGAATTGAAGTTTATGATATTTTGCGGGATGATTATGAAATTCAGATTGAATTTGGAGATTTGGGAAATATTTTGGCGATAATTTCGGCGGGAGACAGAGGATTGGAAATAGAACGGCTAATATCTTCGCTTGCAGAAATTAAACGGCTTTATTCAAAAGATTCAACAGGAATGTTTGATCACGAATATATAAATCCTGATGTTGTGCTTCCGCCACAAAAAGCCTTTTATTCAGAAAAAGAAATGATTCCTATAAAAGATAGTGCGGGTAAAATAAGTGGAGAATTTGTTATGGCTTATCCGCCAGGGATACCAATATTAGCACCAGGGGAGAGAATTACAGAGGAAATTATAAGTTATATTGAATATGCGAAAGAAAAAGGATGTCTATTAACAGGAACTGAGGATATGCATGTTGAAAAGATAAATGTTGTTTTGGAGTGAAATTTTTGATATAAGAACACAGACAGTATCTGCAGGATTCTGCTTAAAATAAATGAAAGAAGGAAATAAAAATGGCTGACAGCAGATTTTTGAAATTTTTTAATTATATTTTGCTAGTTGAAGGAAGCTACTCTAATGATAAGAATGATAAAGGCGGGGAAACAAAGTACGGAATTACTAAAGAAAGAGCCAGAGAATGTGGGTACAAAGGAAATATGAAAGATTTAACAAAAGCAATGGCACAAAAAATTTATGAGGAAAAATATTATAAGGCTAGAAAATTGGATCAAGTGAAAAATGATAAAGTGGCACTAAGCATATTTGATTTTTCAGTAAATGCTGGAAAATATGGAATTAAAAAGGCACAGGAGGCTGTGAATAAGGTTTATGGTAAAAATGTTGTGAGTATGGATGGAGCAATTGGAACTCAGACGCTAAAATATTTAAATGAAGTTAATCCAGATAAATTTTTGGTTGTATATCACAGTTTACAGCGTGAATACTATAAATACCTTGCTAAAAGAGATGCGACTCAGAATGATTTTTTGACAGGATGGTTAAACAGGATTAAGGTTAAGGAAAATTATTTGAGAAACGTTTAATGAATGTAAGAAAATAGAACAAAATTATAAAAAATGAAAAAATTGAGAAATTAAAAAAAGCTTCAAAGTAAGAAATATTGAAAATAAAATACTAGATATTTTTTTATTGTAAGATTTTTATAAAAAAAGGTAATACAAATTGAAAGGAGTGTAGCAGATGGAATTATGGTATACAGAAGAACATACGAAAAATGTTAGATTTTCTATAAAGGTTGACAAGCAATTGGTTAGTGTGAAGAGTGATTTTCAGCGAATAGATATTTTTGAATCACAGGAATTTGGGCGGTTTCTAACGCTGGATGGATTTATGATGTTAACAGAAAAGGATGAGTTTATTTATCATGAGATGATAACACATGTTCCGATAGCGGTAAATCCTAAAGCTAAGAAAATATTGGTTATTGGTGCTGGAGATGGCGGAACTGTCCGTGAACTTGTAAAGTATAAACATATTGAGAGAATTGATATGGTGGAAATTGACAAGATGGTTGTCGATCTTTGCCGTGAATATTTACCTAAGACAGCGAATAAGCTGGATGATGAAAGAGTTTGTATTTATTACGAGGATGGATTGAAATTTGTACGTTCCAAGACAGATGAATATGATATTGTAATTGTGGATTCAACTGATCCATTTGGGCCTGGAGAAGATTTATTTACGAGGGAATTCTATGGAAATTGCTTTAATGCGCTAAAAGATGACGGAATTCTTGTAAATCAGCATGAAAGTCCCTATTATGAGGCGGATGCTAAAGCAACAGCAAGAGCAAATAAACAGTTAAGAGCAGTTTTCCCCTTTGCAACAGTTTATCAGCTACATATACCGACATATCCGTCAGGACACTGGCTATTTGGATTTGCTTCAAAAAAATATAATCCTGTAGAAGATTTGAAGGCTGATGAATGGAATAAGTTTGGCATAGAAACGAGATATTATAATACGGAATTGCATAAAGGGTCATTTGCTTTGCCAAATTATGTGAAAGATTTAATAAAATAATTAGAATAAAAACTAGAAGGAGAGTTTATATATGAGAAATAAAAATATACATACATTTATAGGGTGTGACAATGAATATAATGAGAGCAAAATTGCTATTTTTGGAGCACCGTTTGACAGTACAACTTCGTTTAGACCAGGGACTAGATTTGCTTCGGCGGTTATGAGAAATGAGAGTTTTGGAATAGAAACTTATAGTCCTTATCAAGATAAGGATTTAGAGGATATTAAGGTTTTTGATGGTGGAGACTTGGAACTTTCGTTTGGAAATTCAGAAAGTACGTTGCAGGATATTCAGGATGAAACGGCAAAAATTTTGAAAGATGGGAAAATTCCGTTTATGATTGGTGGAGAGCATTCTGTTACGCTGGGAGCTGTGAAAGCAGTTGCCGAAAAATATCCAGATTTGCATATTATCCAGTTTGACGCACATACAGACTTGAGAGATGAATATTTAGGGCAGTATTATTCGCATGCTTCTGTAATTAGAAGATGCTGGGATATTGTTGGAGATGGTAAGATTTTTCAATTTGGAATAAGAAGTGGAGAAAGAGATGAATGGAAGTTTGCAAAGGAACATCTTCACACGACAAAATTTAATTTTGACGGACTTGATGAAGTTGTGGAAAAATTGAAAGGGAAACCAGTATATTTTACATTGGATCTAGATGTGCTTGATCCATCGGAATTTCCTGGAACTGGAACGCCTGAAGCTGGAGGAGTTACTTTTGTGGAACTTCATAAGGCAATAGAAAAAATTTCTCAGTTAAATATTGTTGGACTTGATATGAATGAACTGTCGCCTGTGTATGATCAATCTGGGCAATCTACGGCATTAGCTTGTAAATTATTGAGGGAAATCTTGTTGTTTATTTATAGATAGTTTTTGATTTAGCAAGGGGGTCTTAACCCCTTGTGTACATAACTTAAATATGATCTGAAATTAAAATAATTTTATAACATTAAATAAACTAAATAAATTGTTGAAAAACAGCACATTGAGACAAAACTTGTCATATACATTAATAATATATTTTTTTTTATATCATCTAATCTAAATTCTTTTAATTTATCTCCAATTGTCGGCTTTTTTACTTCTTTTCCAAAATAGGAAACTTTTCCACCAAACTGGACTCCCAACGCTCCTGCTACTGCGCTTTCTGAATGTCCTGAATTTGGACTTGCGTGATTTTTTCTGTCTCTTTTAAATATTTTCCATGCATTTTTGTAATTGTATCTCAAAATATAGCTTGCTGCTGTTATAAAAATCCCAGAAATTCTGGCTGGAATAAAGTTTACCATATCGTCTAATTTTGCTGAAAATGTACCAAACTTTGCATATTTCTCATTTTTATACCCAACCATTGAATCAAGTGTATTTATTGCCTTATAGGCCATTGCAAGCGGAAGTCCACCCACAAACATATAAAACATCGGTGCAATCACGCCATCCACCATATTTTCCGAAATAGTTTCCATCGTACTTCTAATAATCATAACTTTATCCATCTTTTCTGTATCTCTTGAAACCAAATAAGACAATTTTTCCCTTGCTACTTTCAGATTTCCTAATTTTAAAATTTTATAAACTCTTTTTCCTTCACGAGCCAGTGATTTTACCGAAAATACTGTATACATCAAATAAATTTCCAAAATTTCCAAAACTTTTACAATTTTTGTCAATTCCACAAATCCATACATTACAAAAAATGTACTTGCAACTACTAAAATACCTAAAACTGCTCCACCAGCAAAGCTTCCTTTTTTCCCATATAATTTTTTCTCTAAAAATGTAATCATTTTCCCAATAATTTGAACTGGATGTGTAATTTTTTCCGGATCCCCAAAAATCAAGTCCAAAATAAATGCAGTCCATATTTTTATTAAAAAATTCATTATTTATCTCCTATTATTCATTATTGTGTAACTCTTCTATAAACTATTTTACTTAAAAATCACTTTTTTAATAAACTATATCATCTGTTGCCCTTGCTCCCACTTTTTCCATAATTTCTATCATTTCAACAGCATTCTCATCATTTTTATTCCAAAAATCTTTACTATATAAACGCTTCCATTCACCATTTATTGTATCATAAAGAATCATATAAATCATAAATTCATCCTTATTTTCAGGACTGTAAATATACATTCTGTATTTATAATATTCTGGAGAATTACTATATTCTAACTCTGTCAAATTTTTCCAAGGATATAATTTAATTACATCCTTTTCAAATTCATCCAAATAATTAGCAATTTCAATATAGGTAAGTCCCTTTTTGCTTCCTTTGTTATAAATTAACCCTACTTCCATAAAACTATCATTATTTTTATCCTCTGTTTCATATACCATTTTATTTTTTTCTACATCACAATAAATTTTATCTGTTAATTTTGTATTTTTAACCAGTTCTACCATTTTGCTTGCAGATTCTGTATTCCCTGTATACCAATTGCAATTAACTGAAAATCCTATTGCTTCTATCATTAAAAATACTAAAAATAAAATTTTTTTCATAAATTTGTCTCCTCCCTTTTTTATTTAAAACTAATCATAGCCGTAGCCCTTCCAGCGTTTTTTCTTTCCCTTCTATAAGAATGAAATTTTTCATCAAATGTACTTTCATCTGCTACAATCAAATTTTCCTGTTTTATCCCAAGTTTGAGTGCCATAAGTTCATTAAATTTTGTATTGTCAAAATGATATTTCCCTGTTTTATCATTAAACCAAAATGATTTTTCCACAATTTCTCTGTTACTTTTCCCAAATTTTTCCACAAACTTATCATAAAATTCATTTCCAACTTCATAATCCTTTTGACCAATCCCAATTCCTAACGCCATTACTACATTCTCAACTTGCGTCCCATATTTTTTTTGCATTTCCAAAAGCCCTGACTTCATCATTTCCTTAAACGTTCCTGGCCACCCTGAATGCCACGCTCCTATAACCTGATTTTCCTTATCATATACAAAAATCGGCAAGCAATCCGCATAAAATGTAAAAATCGCAATATCCTTCCTTTTTGTCAAAAATCCATCAATATCATCTTGCTTTTCATAATAATACTTTTCTGTATTTTCATCAATAATTTTTACATTGTTAGAATGAGTCTGAAAAGTCATAACTTCCTGTTTATTTGACAAACCTAATTCCTTTAATAATTTTTCCCGATTTTTTTTCTGTATTCCTTCTTCCTGATTTTTAATTGGACAATAATCAGACATATTTCCAGCATTTTTTTTTGTATAAACTGCCGTTATCCCATATTTTTCAAATTCTTCAATATAAAAGTAATTTTTCTTCTCGATAAACATTTTTTCTCCCGTTTAAATTATAATTTTCAATATATTTAATTATTTATTTTTTCCTATTCCCAAAATAATCCGTCAATTCCAAAAATAATTGATTCCCATTAAAGTCATCAACAATAATTTTTCTTGCTTTTTCCAAATATTCCTGAAGTAGCCTTTTGCTCTCATCCAACCCAAAAATGCTAGGATAAGTGGTTTTTTCATTTTTCACATCATTCGATTTTTTACCAATTTCCTCAAAATCCCCTTCAATATCTAAAATATCATCCTTAATTTGAAAGGCAATTCCCAATAATTTTGAATATTCTACCATTTTTTCACGCTTTTCACCTTCAATATCCAAAGCAATCATTGGCAATTCAATCGCAGCAGTCAGTAATTTTCCAGTCTTATGTGCGTGAATATATTTTAACGTGTCAATTTCCACTTTCTTATGTTCAGATTCTATATCCGCAAACTGTCCTCCGACCATTCCAAAAAATCCTGCATATTCAGATAATCTTGAAATAATCTCAATTTTATTTTTATCTCCTAAACTTTTAGAATTTGCAATTATTCCAAAGGCTTCCGTCAAAAGAGCATCTCCCACAAGAACCCCGATTGCTTCATTGTATTTTTTGTGAACTGTAAGTTTACCACGTCTGTAATCATCATTGTCCATCGCTGGTAAATCATCATGAACAAGTGAATAGCAATGTATAAATTCAAGTGCAGCAGCAATTTCCTTAATTTTATCATAACTTTTACAATTATTTTTTTCAAACAAATCACAAATCATATACATCAAAATAGGACGGATTCGCTTTCCTCCGTTCATAACTGCATATTCCATTGCCTCTGCCAATTTTTCAGGATATTTACCCCTATAATTCCCAAGTAATTCTATCAGATTGTCTTCAACAGCTTTCTTTTTTTCTTTTAAATATTTCTGTAGCATTTTATCTCCCAATCATTCAAATTCTTCCATTTCCATTTTCCCATTTTTTTCAAGTACCTTCATAACTTTCCCTTCCCCAGCTTCAAGCAATTTCTCCGAATCCTTAATAAGCTTAATTGCCTTCTCGTATTCAGAAATTGAATCATCTAGCGACAATTCCTCGCTTTCCAATTTTTCCAAAATTTCATCAATTTGTGCAATATTTTCTTCATAACTTTGTTTTTTTACTGCCATTTTTATTTTTCTCCTTTCATTCTTAATTTTTATGTTTTTTAGTAGATAAATGTTTTCCAAAATAACATATAATAATTTTATCTTTTTTTTCTTCAAAATACATTCTATAACCATTAGAAAAATTTTTCATATGTTTAAAAATATATCTATAACTACCATCATCAAATTTAAAACATCTTTTTTCCTTCAACTTAAATTTACCTTTAACACTATCAGATTCATCAGAAACTTCATAATCTTTTATTTTTTTTGCTCCCATTTCCAAATTACAAACTATTGTCACAAATTCTTCAAACATTCTAGTATTTTTTATTTTTGTAAAAGTCTCTTCAACAACCTTATTAATATGTACTTTTTTTAAGAAATCTTTTTTGTTTTCATAATTTTTTATTAGTTCATTTATAATTTCTATTTTTCTATCTTCTAAAAATTCTTTTATTCTTATTTCTTCAAAATGCTTTTCCAGACTAATATTAAGAATTTATTTTTTCTTCTTTTATTTCTTCATTTTCTAAAAAAGATATTTTTAATAACTCTATCTCTATTTTATTCCATTTTTCATTAGATAAAAAACTTACAAGCACTGTTCCAAAAATATCTACATATCCGAACTCTTTATTTTCTTTATCTTCATATTTGTATTCTTTTAAACCATAAGTTTTATTTTCATTTGTTTTATTTAATATTGGATTTTCAATTTTTATAACCTTATTTGATATTAATGAAAATAATTTTCTTCTTAAAACCTCATCTTTAATGCTATATATAGTTTCTTTTAAAGTTTTATTTGAATAAATTATCATATCTTTAATTTCAATAAAAGTTTTTATTTTTATATAATTCTTTAATTTTTGGGAAAGATAATTTGTTACTTTTAAAAATTCTATTATATTTTTTTCAAACTCATATTTATCTTTAAATGGTAAAGAAGAACTATTTAATATCACAAACTCTACCATAAAAGTTTCTCCAACTGAATATCCCATTCATCAAAAAAACCTTTAGGCCAATTTTCTATTCTTCCATTAGAATCTATTTTTATTTCTTCCATTTCTATTTCATTTTCTTCATAATTTTTATTGAAATAATATACTTGAACTTCATTTGAAGAAATTATATTCTCTTTTACAGATACTCTAATAGCATTTAAAAAATGATCTGAATGAGTTTCTATTATTAACTGAACTCCTTCTGCCGCAACTTTACAACATAGTTTTGCAAGCTCAGATTGAGCTGCTGGATGTAAATGTGTTTCAGGATTTTCTATGATAATAATATCTCCTTTTTGTGCTTTTAATAATAAAATTATTATTGGCAGAGTATAAGTAATACCAAATCCAACATTTTGTGGCAAAAAATTTCTACTACCATAGTTATAATTTAACCTAACTTCTTCTTTCGCATCATTAACTACTGCTGTAATATCTATCCCTTTACTTATTTTTCCAAGCCATCTTGATACATTCTCTCTAAATTGATAATTATTTGTATCATTTGATTTTAAATTTTTTATTTTTATTTCATCATTATAATATTCAGCAAGATAATGTATTGAGTATTCTCCATTATTTCCAATTTGACCTTTTAAAATTTTTTCTCTAGAATATTCATAATTTTCTTTTGGGAAAATTCTATTAGCTGATAAATAAAAAAAATTATCTTCACTTATTAGAAATTCCCAATTTTCTATTTTTTTATATTGTGCTACAATTTTCTTTTCATCATCTAATTTTATTTTTGTATCTAATTTTTTATTATCTATTTCCAATTCTATGAAAATTTCATCATCTATTGCTTTTTCGTTCAAAATATCATTAATTAAACCTAATTTTACATATTTATCATTCAGAAATATATCTTTAAAAACAGTATTTTTATCATTAAAACTCAATAATTTTATTAACTCTTTTATCTCTTGTCTTTTTTCAAAATTTTGTTTTATTAATAACAAACTTTGAATCACAGAAGATTTACCCCCACTATTTATTCCTGTCAATAAGTTTAATTCTTTAAAAAAAAATTCATTTTCTTTAAAACATTTGAAATTAATTAATTTTAATTTATTAATCATCTATAACACTCCTTATCAATTTTTCTAAAAGAGAAAATCTTTTTACTACAGATTTTCTATCATTTGTACCCCTTGTAACTGCATCATTAAAATCTTGATCTTTTAATAATTCTATATATTTTTTTTCAAAATTTCTTTCTTATTTTTTAATCTTAATATTTCTTTATTATCTAAATCACTTACTAAAACTGTCCATATTTCAAATAATGATTTATTCAGAACTTTTATTTTACTGTTATCTATTAGTTTTTTATTAAATAAGTATTTCTTTTCAAAAATTTCTATTAAATTACTTAATGTTTTTAATAATGATGTTTTCATAACAACATATTCATTATTTTCAAATTCTATAGTATCAACAATTTCCATTGTTTCATCCAATAGCTTTGGTAAAGATTTTTTTTCTTGATTAAGTTTTCTATAATTATATTTTTTAAAAGCAATATATCTTAAAACTAATTCTCTATCAACCATTCTTTTAGAAGTTACATTTACAATATTTTTAAAATCTTTTTCTTTTGTTATTTCTTCAAGTAATTTCACACCATTATTTTTTTGATTTAATGCCTGCCTTATTTCTTGAGGATTTAAAGTTATTCCTCCTGTATTTATTCTATTAAAAACTGAATATCGCACTTCTTTAGGTGTTTGTGGTTCCATTTGGTATGTCACAATTTCTGTTTCTTCTATTGTTCTTCTTATATTTCGCTCTAAATCATCAAATTTTTTACCTTGAAATTCTTTTAAAAATTCTAAATTAGTTAATTTCAAATTTTTATCAACAATAAATCTTTTTATTGTTGTTAACCTTTGTAACCCATCTATTACTATCCATTTATCATTATTTGAAATATCAAAATAAAAAATAGGAAGAGGTAATCGTAAAATAATTGATTCTATTAATCTGCTCATTTTAGAATTATCCCACAATCCTCCATTTCTTTGAAAATCAGGATTTAAATCTATTTCTTCATTTTCTAATCTTTTAATTATATTATCTAAACTTGTTGTTTTAGGAGTTATTTTTATATCTTTTGTATTAAAAGGATTTGTTATTAATTTATTTTTTTCTGTTTCTTCATTCTCTGTTTCTTCATTCTCTATTTCTTCTTCTATTTCATTTGTTTCTTCAATTTTCATATTTTCTCCTATTTTTATTTTTTAATAAAAAATTTTAGTTCTTGAAAACAATAAACATTAAATTTACTTGACAATTTAATCCTCAAACCTATAAAAACTAACTACCTTCTTATTGTAATCTCTTTCATCGTATTTCACAAAATTACCTATTTTATCCGCCATTTTCTCATACGTGCTGTGTTCTGAAATTATAATTCCATCTCGTTCCAAAAGATTTTCTTCTGAAATTTTTTCAATCGTTTTTGTTGAAATATTTTCCTTGTAAGGCGGATCCAAAAATATTATATCAAATGTTTCATTTTTTCTTGAAAGAATTTCTATCGCTCGAAAAACATCATTTTTGTAGGCTCGGCATTTTTCTTCCACTCCAAGATGATTTACATTTTCAATAATTACTCTAAGCGCCTCTTTATCTTCCTCAATCATAATCGCTCTTTTTGCACCACGGCTAAGTGCTTCAAATGAGACATTTCCCGTTCCTGAATACAAGTCCAGAAATTTTGCATCTGCAACTTTTTCTCCAATTATACTGAAAATTGCCTCTTTTATTCTTTCTAGCGTAGGTCTGGTTTCTCTTCCTTCCCTTGATTTTATTCTTCTATTTTTCAATGTTCCTGCTACAATTCTCATTTTTTCCTCTTTTCAATTTTTATGATTCTCTCTATATTTGAATTAATCTGTGTATATTTTACTACATTTCAGGCAAAATTACCAACATTTGCCCTACTTAAATTTTATTGAAATTTTTCCATCCAGATTTACTCCACTCTCTAGCAGTTCATAATGCTCTTTTGTACTATTTTTACTAATATTCTTAAATTCATAATCTTTAAAATTTATACTGTCAATTTTTAAATCTGATTTATTATAAACATTTATATACAATATTTCCGCCTTATTTTTGTTAAAAAAATTGTCAACTAACTCAAAACTGTACACAAAATCCTTATTTCTTGAAAATTTTGTATTTACTAAATCATAATAAACAGCGATTTTCCCTTCTTCCATTGACGGAATAACCTTTGAAATGGCAAACCATTCACGCTGGATACTATCTGTAACTTGACTTTCATAAATATTTTCATCAAATTTTATAACTGCTCTCAAATTTTGTGCCTTTTTATAATCTGTCAAAAACTTTATATTTTTTACAAATTTTCCCTGGTTATTTGTATTTTTATTACTAAAATCCTCTTTTAAGCTCTTCTCAATATTCGTATCCAGCCAGAACATAAACGTCGATTTCACATTATAATTCCCAATATTTTCAAATGTATAAACACTCTCAACCTTTATTGTCTTATTTTTCTCAATCGTAATATTCAAATCTTCCCTCTTTATAACTAACGGCTCCTGCCTTACAATTTTCAAATTTCCAATTGCTAAAAATTCTGACTTTTCAGAAAATGTTACAATATTTATTGTAAAAAATATTATAATTATCAATAATACTTCAAAAGATTTTTTTAATTTTTTATTATTCAAAAAAAACATATCTCAACTCCTTTAATTTTTTTATCATTTCAACTTTATTCTCTCAACCCCCACCAATTTCGCAACTTTCCTAATAAACTTGAGCGATAAGTTCACATTATATTTTTCAGACAGTTTTACAACTTCCTTTTTCTCATTCGTTTTAAACGCCAAAAATACTTGATTGTCACCTTTATTTTTTAAAATAATCTGCTTCAATTCCTGATTTTTTTCTTTCACTTCTTCGTCAATTAAAATGTATAATTTTAGATTTTTATTTTCTTCTAGATTTTCAATGTTGCAAATGTTGTTTAAAATAACTGTATTTTTATTTTGCTCGGAATTTACAATTCCTTCCAGCACCATAATCTGCCCTTCTGTGATTTTATAGCCAAAAGTTACATATTCTCTTGGAAAACAGACAACTTCAATACTTTTTTGAAAATCTTCCATTTCAAATTTTACCATTGGCTCTTTTCCAGTCCGTGTTGCAAATTTTTTTACATTTTTCACTATTCCGATAATTCGTACTTTTTTTAGCTCTTTTTGAGAAATTTCTGATATTTTGTTATGGAAAATTATATTTATCAGATTTTTTTTCTCATTTAAAGGATGGCTCGAAACGTAGATTCCCAAATATTCCTTTTCATTTTGAAGCAATACTTTTTGAGGAAATTCATCGCTTTTTTCCATCTGGAAGTCAACTGATATTTCCTTTTTCCCTCCGAATAAAATCATTTGCAAATCTTCTTCAGATTCGTATTTTTTCTGGCTGTATTCTAGAACTTTGTCAATGGACTTGTATTTTTCAAACCTGTTTCCATCAAGTCCATCCAATGCTCCCGACAAAATTAGCGATTCCAGCTGTTTTTTTGTAATTCCGTTTTGCTTCATCCGATATCCAAAATCTTTGTAGGAAACAAACTTTCCGTTTTTTCGTTCTTTTTTTATTTCATTAATTAATGCTGCTCCCACACCTTTTATCGCAAAAAGTCCAAATCTTATTCCAACCTTTCCAAAATTTTCTTTATCCGCCTGATTTTCCTCAATTTCAAAATCATAATCAGACAAATTCACATCTGGCAAAAATATATTAATCCCTTTTTCCTTCGCTTCATTCACAAAAACAACAAATCTGTCCAGATTATGCACTTCGGTTGTCATTATCGCAGCAAAAAATTCTAATGGATAATTTGCTTTAAAATATGCTGTCCAGTAAACAATCAGGGCGTAAGCTGCCGAATGTGACTTGTTAAATCCATATCCACCAAATTTTTCCACTAAATCATAAATTTCGTTTGCTTTTTTCGATAAAACTCCTTTATTTTCAGCATTTGTTACAAATTTTTCACGATTTTTCTTCATTAGTTCAGGATTTTTCTTTCCAATTGCACGCCGCAGTTCATCAGCTTCCCCAAGCGAATAATTTGCCATTTCACTCACAATTTTCATAACCTGCTCCTGATACAAAATTATCCCGTAAGTTTCCTCAAGTATGTATTTTAGCGAATCATCAATATATTTTATCTCAGTCCTGTTATTTTTCACATTTATAAAATCATCCACCATTCCACTTCGCAAAGGTCCTGGACGATAGAGTGCAAGCAATGCAATTATGTCCTCAAATTTTTCAATTTTCATTTTCTTCATAAGGCTTCTGATTCCAGCTGACTCACATTGAAAAACTCCCATTGTATCAGCCTTTGTAAGCAATTCATACGTTTTTTCATCATTTAGAGGAATATCATTTAATACAATTTTTGTTTTTCGTCTTTTCTCAATATTTTCCACAGTTTTCCGCAAAATCGTGAGATTTTTCAAGCCAAGAAAATCCATTTTTAAAATTCCCAGCTCTTCCAGTTCCTTCATTTGATACTGTGTCGAAACAATCTTCGTCTTCCCATCAGAATAAGTCGGAATCTCATCACTTAGCACATCTTTGGAAATAACGACTCCAGCCGCATGAACAGAGGCGTGTCGCACTTTTCCCTCCAATTTTAGTGAATAATCAATCACTCTTTTTATTTCCCTGTCAGTTTCATACATTTTTCTAATTTCAGGAATATTGTTCAAGGCATCTTTCAGTTCCGTATTAAACGGTATCATTTTAGCGATTTTATCGACTTTTACAAGCGAAACATTTAACACACGCCCCACATCACGAATCGCAAGCCTTGCCTTTAGCGTTCCAAACGTAATGATATGTGCCACATATTCTGCCCCATATTTATTTACCACATAATTTATGACAATTTCCCGCTGTTCCTGATCAAAATCTATGTCAATATCAGGCATCGAAATACGTTCAGGATTCAAAAAACGTTCAAAAATCAGATTATACTCAAGCGGATCAATTTCCGTAATATTCAAAGCATATGAAACAATGCTCCCAGCCGCAGAACCCCTTCCAGGCCCAACATAAACCCCATTTTCACGTGAGAATTTTATAAAATCCCAGACAATGATAAAATATCCGTTGTACCCCATTTTATCAATAATTTCCAGTTCATACTCTGCACGCTCCAAAACATTTTCCAAATTATTCTTTAATAATTCTTCCCAAATTTTAACTTCCTTCAATTTCTGCCCAGCAATTTCATCTTTTGCAATCTCTTTTTCAATTATCTCAAAATTTTTATCCAGCTGCAATTTTTCAGAATCTGAAACAGATTTTTTCAGATATTTGTGAAAAAGTCCCTCAAATACTAGATTTCGTAAAAACTCCTTTTCACTTATATTTTGCGGCAACGAATATTTTGGAAATTTAAAATTATGAAACTCAAAATCAACATTGCAGTTTTCCACAATTTTTTCCACATTATTGATTCCAGTTCCATAAAATTCGCTATATTCCTTATTTTCAAAACTTTTTTCTATTTCATTTTCAGATTTTAGATATAAATCATCATACAAAATTTCACTATTTCCCGATTTTTCTGTATCAATTTTGCTTCCCTCTTTTATTGATTCCACAATTTTTTGCAAAACTGCATCTTCTCTATTCGGATAATAAACATCATTCGTAATAACAAAATTGTCAAATTTATTTTTACGCACAATGTCAAAAAGCATTTTTCTAGCCTTTTCCAGCCTTTCCACAGCAGGAACTTCAATAAAAAAATTATCCCCAAAATCCTTGCCAAGTTTCTCAATAACCCTTCTAACTTGAGTATTTTCCAAGTCCAGAATACCCTTTACAACTTCACTGTTTATCCCGCCCGACAAAATATACAAATCATCTGAATATTTTTTCAATTCATCATACTTAATTTTATTCCGATTCCGTGTAAACCTGCTATATGAAATTGACGACAATTTTGATAAATTTTTATACCCATTCTGATTTTTAGCAAGTAAGGTAAGCGAAAATTCTCCCACTTTCTCAAGTCCATCCAGAAACACCTCAAGTCCAATAATCGGCTTTATTCCAGCATTTTTACACTTCTTAAAAAACTCAATCACCCCAAACATCGAAGTATCCGTAATTGCAAGTGCTTTTGCCCCAATTTCCTTAGCTCTTCCAACATATTCATCAATCTTCCCAACACCTTCAAGCAGCGAATACTCCGTATGCAATTTCAAATGTACAAATTTATTTCCCATAATTTCTACCTAATTTCTATTTTTATAAAAATACCTAAAGTGCCTTTATCACTTCATAAATCCCATCTTCATCATTCGATAAAGTAATTTTATCTTTTGAAAATTCCTGTTTCAGTTCTTCCGTAGCATTCCCCATAAGATACCCATATTTCACAAACTTCAACATTTCCAAATCGTTCCACTGATCCCCAAACGCCATTGTTTCTTCTGGAGAAATATCATATTTTTTCAACAGTTCCTTTATTGCTAGCCCTTTATTTACTTCCTTATTCAAGCATTCTAAATAATGCGGCTTTGAAAATACAAAATTAATATGTGGCAATTTTTCTTCCAATTCCTTTTTTAACTCCAGTAAAATTGAATTTTCTGCAATAAATAATGCTTTTGTAGAGGCTTTTCCAATGAATTCGTCAAAATTTTTCACATAATATGGAATTTCCACGCTTTCTGAATATTTTTTACCTTCATCTGTTTCATTTTCAATATATAACTTGTCATCCATATATAAATTTAAGTGAATCCCCTTTTCTCTTGAAACTTTGATAAGTTCCTCAACATCCTGTGCCTCAACAGGTTTCTCAAAAATAACTTCATTATTTAACGGGTTTGTAACTCTCCCGCCATTATAGTTAATTACTGGATTTTTTATCCCCAACATTTCCACAAAAGGCTTTGACGAAGAAAAGGTTCTCCCAGTTGCAATAAATATTTTCACTCCCTTTTTTTCCAGTTCTCTCAATTTTCTTATCAAATTTTCCGAAACCTTATGCTCACTTGTCAGCACTGTTCCATCCAAATCCATAAATATCGCTTTTATATTATTCATTTTAATTTCCTTTCTACTAACAATTTGTTAAATTTTGCTTTCTTATTTTTTTTAAAACTATCTGATAATCTGTTTTATAATTCTATATTTAAATAACTTCAATTAAATTTTCTACAAAATAATCTATTTCTTCAATAGTAGTATCTTTACCAATACTAATTCTAAATGAACCTTTCAATTCCTCATCATTAAGCCCCATAGCCTTCAAAACATGCGAATTTTCAAGCGATCCTGACATACATGCAGAACCGCCGCTTATGCAGATTCCTCTTAAATCCAGTGCTACCAGCAGCATTTGAATATCCACTCCTTCTATGTAGACATTTGTTGTAGTTTTTATTCTATTCACCTTTTCTCCATTTATTTTTATTTTTTTCTCAAGTTTCCCAATTTCACTTTTTAATCTTTTTTCTAAATAATTTTGCAATTCTCTTTCTTTTTCTGACATTTCTTCCAAATTTTCATAAACTTCCTCAAGTGCCACACCAAGCCCCAAAACTCCGTGGACATTCTCTGTTCCAGCTCGTCTGTTTCTTTCCTGCGAGCCACCCCAGATTTCCTTTTCAACCGAATATTTTTTATCAATAAATACAAATCCTGCTCCCTTAGGCCCATAAAATTTATGAGCTGTCGCCGTCAAAGCTCCTATTTTCAAATCTTTTGGGAAAATCTCAAATTTTCCTATCGCCTGTACCGCATCTGTATGAAAAAATATATTTCTTTCCTCCAGAATTTTCCCAATTTCCTTAATTGGCTGAACAACCCCAGTTTCATTATTCACAAACATTATCGAAACAAGAGCCGTATCTTCCCTCAATTCCTGCTTTAACTCCTCAATATCCACAACTCCATTCTCATCAACACCAATATACGAAACTTCATATCCTTCATTTTCCAGCTGCTCAAAGGTTTTTAAAATCGTAGAATGCTCAATCTTAGATGTTATGATATGTTTTCCTTTATCCTTATTTGCTTTCAAAAATCCTCTTATTGCAAGATTATTCCCTTCAGCTCCGCCAGATGTAAATACAATTTCAGTTATTTCAACCTTCAAATTCTGTGCTATAATATGTCTTGCCCTTTCCACAGCTGATTTTGCCCGTTGTCCCAATGAATGCACAGAAGACGGATTTCCATAATTTTCACTAAACGATTTTGTCATCTCTTCTATCACTTTGTCGGACATTTTTGTAGTTGCAGCATTATCTAAATACACTATTTTCATTTTTAACTTTCTTCTCCTTTTTCATTTCATTATTTTATAATTTATAAAATTTTATAATTATAACAATCTATTTTTAATTCAAAAATATATTTTGTTTTTCTAATCATAACTTATCTTACCAAAAAATATATTTTTTTCTAAAAATCGGAAATTTCCTATCTACATATTCATTAACATAATATTGAGCTTCAGCATAACTTCCCATTATATTTAAAAAACCCAAAGAATCCTTAAAAATTCCTATTTTTTCATCTTCCACTTTAAGTGCGATAATATAAGGAAATATTCGATTAAAATAATTAAGTTTTTCTTCTTCTGTTTCAAATTTATCTATTTTATTTTTTTCAGCAGTTTCAAAATACATTTTTAAACCTTTAATATACTCCATTTTTCGCTGTCCCGAAACTGTATATTTTCCTATTGCCTTTTCATAAACCAAAAATATTATTCCCAAAATAAACAGGCTTAATCCCAAATAAACCTCCATATACATCATTACAGCAACAATTATTCCCAACATAACTGCTACATATAAAAATTTTAAAATTCCTGCAGACATCCTATGTACATACTCAAGCCATATAAATATAAACATTGTACCTATAATAGCACTTTCAAGATTTCCCTGTAATAATTTTAATAATATAAAAACTATAGAAACCGCTATTCCAGATATTACAGGGACAAAAAACAAATAATTATTTTTATAAATTATTCTTTTGTATTTTTTTTCCAAAAAATGTACAATACGATTTTTAAATCCAATAATTCCTAGTTTATTCCCAAACAAATCATTTTCCGAAAGAACATCCAGCAAATTATTTTCCTCCTGAAACAAAGTTTCCTTCCTCAATTTCAAATTATCTCTATTTTTCTTATTCAAAATATGTTTCTTATTTCCAGTACCATTTTCATCAACTTGAGAAATATAACCTTTCAGCATTAATGACAATATTCCAATTTTCAATATTTCCTTTGAATCCCTTTCGCCATTAATATATGCAACAAACATTGACGAAATATTTTTTGGCTCAGAAAATTCAGGAATAATAGATTTCCTTTTCGGATCTCTTCCAAAAAAATACCACGTTAAAATAGAATATATTCCAATAAGTATAACTAAAATAATTTCAGTTATAATAATATTCATAGTAAATCTCCTATTTCTGAAAAATATAGATTTTTCAATAAAGATTAAATATTTATATTGATTATACCATCTAACAAAAATTCTTTCAATATCCAACCTTGGCATTGCAAATGAATTAACGAGATTATACACAGTACTAAAAAAAATTTGAAAAAATTTAAAAAATGTTATATTATATAGATGTGTAAATTTAAATAAAAATTTAGGAGGACTTAAAAATGGCAGGAAACATTTTAGGAACAACAGTTTATTATGACGCTGATTGCGATTTAAGTAAATTGGAAGGTAAAAAAATTACAATTTTAGGGTATGGATCTCAAGGACATGCTCATGCATTAAACTTAAAAGAAGGTGGATTTGATGTAACTGTTGGACTTAGAAAAGGTTCTAAATCTTGGGATGCAGCTACAGAAGCTGGATTTACAGTAAAAGAAACTGCAGATGCTGTAAAAGGTGCAGATATAGTTATGATCTTAATTCCAGATGAATTACAAGCAGAAGTTTATGCAAAAGACATCGCACCAAACTTAAAAGAAGGAGCATATATTGCATTCGGACACGGATTTAACATTCACTTCAAAAAAATAGTTCCAAGAGAAGATATAAGTGTATTTATGGTTGCACCTAAAGGACCTGGACACTTAGTAAGAAGAACTTTCCAAGAAGGAAGCGGAGTACCTTGTTTAGTAGCAGTAGAAAAAGATCCAGCAGGAGATGCTATGGAAGTAGCTAAAGCTTGGGCATCAGCAATTGGTGGTGGAAGAAGTGGAATTCTTGAAACTACATTTAGACAAGAAACAGAAACTGACTTATTCGGAGAACAAGTAGTATTATGTGGTGGAGTTGTAGAACTTATGAAAGTTGGATTTGAAGTATTGACAGAAGCTGGATATGACCCAGTAAATGCTTACTTTGAATGTATTCACGAAATGAAACTTATTGTAGATTTAATTTACGAAGGTGGACTTGCAACAATGAGAAATTCTATTTCAAATACAGCTGAATATGGGGATTATTTAACTGGACCAAAAATTATTACAAAAGAAACTAAAGAAGCTATGAGAGGAATTTTAAAAGATATTCAATCAGGAAAATTTGCTAACGACTTCTTAGCTGACTACAAAGCTGGACAACCATTCTTAAAAGAAAAAAGACAAGAATTTGCTAATCACGGCGTAGAAAAAGTTGGAGCAGAATTAAGAAAACTTATGCCTTGGATTAAAAAATAAGATTACTTCAAAACCTTTAAAAATAACTATTTAAAGCAATTCATAAAATGGCAAAATCAGTAAAATATCAGTAAATCGTAAAACACTCTAAAATTAGGGTGTTTTTATTTTAAAAAAATATAAAAAATTAAGCCCCAAAATAGGGCTTAAATAAATTTTTTATTTAACCAGCATTACAGTAGGAACACTAGGAACTCTGTAACCTTCCTTGTGTCCTGGTGTAGAATTTCCTAACCAGTCGTAAATAAATTTAATTTGATCATCATAATGTCTTATACATTTGTGTGATTCTGGATAAGTTCCAATTTTTTTGGCTGTTGCAGCTTTTCTTTGTTCTCTTGTATTTTTTGGTTCAAATAAAGATGGAATACTGTGCATATAGCCACCACCACTAAATCTTACTGCATTTTTGGCATCTCCTACGACAGTTTTATTATCTGAACCTGTGTATTGCATTACAGGTTTAGAATAAGCAATTAAGAATGTTCCATAGGGAGTGGCAAATGAATTTCCACTATCTTTTCCAGTTGTTACAAATGAAGAAGTTACAACATTCCAGTTATTTCCAGATTTTTCAATAACCATTTCATTTTGACTAGCTCTGTCAACATAGATAAATCTAGTTATTTCCCCTGTAATTCCAGCATCTTTTAAATACTTACCTGTAGAAGGTTTTAAATAATAAATACCGTTATCATAAGCATCTATTTTAACTTTTATATATTTATCATTTTGTTCATCAATAACCATAATAGTTCTGTCTGGAATATTTATATAATCTTTAAAAGTTTTATCTAAATATCCAAATTCACTTTGGTTAGCACGATTTCCAAATTTATCTCGCTTTCCATTTTCTCCACCACCAAGAGGAGTATAGTCATCTAAAACATATAATTTTTTATTTGCTGAAAGTGCTTCGTTTATGAATTTATTTGTTTTTTCAACTTTATTCATCATATCGTTCCAGTCAAATTCTCTCTTTTCAGCAGCAGATTTTGGAATGTACCCAAGCTGATTGTCAAAAAATATTTCATACCATTCATCTGATTTATTTCCAACAATACCTGTAGTTTTGTATTTTTGAGAATAAGAGGCAGATTTTATTGTTTTAGAACTTGAATTTGGCTCTTTTTTTATACTTGTCGCAGTTTTTATGAAAACAAATTCATCCATATCCTTTGGAGAATTTTTATCATATTGAAAATTAAAAGTAAGATTTTTAGGCCTTTGGGCTGAAAATTCTTTTATATAGGAATGAGATCCATTTTGAGAATTTGAATTTTTAGGTGTTTCTATTTTTGTGTTTCCTTTTGGATTATCTTCTTTTTTCATATCAATTGTTTCTTGAGATTCTGTATTATTTTTTATAGTTTTATTATTTTTTTGAGTGTCATTTTGTAAAGTAGGTTTTTTATTTTCATTATTGATTTTAGTTCCTGGTGTTGTTGATGGCTTTGTTATTTCTTGTTTTTCTGAGATTGGAGTTTGTGTATTTTGTTTTGGTTTAGGTGAAACTCCTGACTTTTTAGGATATTCTGCTATAAACCCTTTTATAAAAGTATCAAATTTTGCTTCAAACTCAGATTTACTTATTACTTTTTCCACACTTTTTCCCTTTACAAATTTAGCTTTTTCGCTAAATATGTATGGTGTAAATTTTAGATGGACATTATTTCCATCCACCGCATAATCTACATCAATTTTATCTTTAATTCCATCTCCATCTAGATCAGGTTCTAGGGAAATTTGCTTCCATTCTATTTTCTTCTGTTCAGCTTTTTTTACTTCGATTTTTTTTGTTTCCTTTACCTTTGGTGCTGAAAAAGCATTAATTGAAATTACAGAAAGTATTGCTATTGCTGCTATTAAAAATTTCATTTTTGTTAAATTTATTTTTTTTATCATAAATCTGTTCCTCCTTTTTATTTTAAAACTTATTTTATAAAACTACTGCTATTACAGGTTCTTCAGGTATTGTATTATCTCTGTCCTTAATTTTGCTGTCTGCATTTATCCATTTGACGATAAATCCAATTTGATCATCAAAGTGCCGTACACATTTATGAGACTCTTTATAAGTTCCTATTTTTTGAGCAGTGCTTGTATCTAATGTGGAACCTTTAAATTCAAAGTTTGTTGGGATTCCATGCATATAACCTCCGCCACTGAACCTTACTGCATATTTTGCGCTTCCTGCAACAGCTAAGTCTGATCTTCCTGGAATTGTTTTATCGCCAGGTCTTGCATGTCTTGTAAAAGTCATATAAGGTCTTGTAAAGGCTATTAAGAACGCTCCATGTGGTGTTTCATAAGAACCGTATCCATCTTTTCCAGTTGTTACATAGGAATATGTTATAACTTCATATTTTTGTGTTTCAGGAATTCTCTGGAAAAGAACTTCAGTTTGACTGCTTGGATCAATTGCGATAAATTTATTAACTTCCTCTTTTATATTTTCAACTTTTTGGTAAGTTCCTTGTACTTTCTCAATAAAATAAGGTCCTCCATAAAATGGTGTTTCAATTTTTAACATATTATTTTCTTCACCAATTATTCTAAAAATTGTTTGATCAGGAATATTAATTATTTCTCCTTCTTTCTTAGAATTTGTATAGCCAATAATACTTTGATTATTTTTATTTCCAAATTTATCCTTTTTACTTGGCTTATCACGTGATAGAGGAGCATATTCTGTAATAATATATAATTGTTCATTATCATTTATAGCTTTAGTAATAAAGTCATTCACAATTTCTATTTTATTAATCATTTTATCCCAGTAAAACCCTCTTTTAGAAACATTATCATCTCCACCTGTAATAAATCCCTTAACAGTAGTTGGATTTTCTGCGATAACTTTACCATTTTTATCTTTTTTAACTTTTTTACTTACATTAGTAGTAAATCTTTTTGTAAATTCAGTATAATACCATTTTGTCTGTGCATTTGGAGCATCTGAAACCATATCAAACAGTATTTCAGGTTTTTCGCTAAACCCCAAGTTAGCTATTACACTTCCATTTGGAGCATCTAACATACTTGATGATTTTTTTATGAATAAAAAGTTATTTGTATTTTCAGGAGAATGGTTATTAAATTTTACTTTATCAAAAACAATGTCATTTGTTTTATTATCTCCATAAATTGTAATATATCTAGTTTCATTTGGCTGAATATTTTTAGAATATTCAGGATAATATTCCTTCACTTTATCAAGCATTTTTTGCATTGCTTGAAGTTCCATTATATTAAACTTTTTATCAAAAGTTATTTGATACGTTAAAATATCTTTTCCGCTTTGATTTGTATAAATTGAAACAACGGCTCCAATTAAATTGTCAACTATATTATAAGATATGACAATTTTTTCATCTATTCCATCATTGTTGAAATCATAATCAAATACATCATTTTCATACCCTTTTACTGCAATATTTTCAGAATATTCCTTTGGTAAATTTAAAGGATCTGCATTTATATTAAATCCAATAACTGTATTAATCAGTGCTAACATTCCAATTTCTATTTTTTTTCTTTTTATCTTTTCTTTTCCAGAATTAATGATATTATTTATTTTTTTTCTCACAATTCCCCCTCCAATATTTATTTCCTTTAAAAAATTTGAATTTATTATTAAAAAAGCTATCCACTTTTTTCATTTTTTATATCTCCATCCCTTTCCAAAATTTTTTATTAAAATAAATTATTAAAAATTATGTATTTTTAAGATTTAAAAATTTTGTTATGAGCAATTTACTTTTTTCAGTATATTATACCACAATTCTTATAAAAAAGTAATATATAAAATTAATTTAATTTCATAATAAAATCATTTTTAAAATAAATACAAAAATTATGACTATTTTATATAAAAACTTAGTATTATTTAATGTTAATTCTGAATCTTATTTAATAACAAGAAGTATTACTTTTTCATCAAGTCAAAATTCATAATAAATTTATTATTTATATAATTTACCAGATAGTAATTTTCTTAATCTTTATCTAATAAGAGAGATTTATTTCTTATTTTTAAAAAATAAATATATTTTTATCTTTATAGAACTTGATGTTAAAACGAGCTATTATTCTAAGTAGCTTATTTACAAAATTTTGGATATTCCTTTTTAATTGCATTATAAATTCTCTCTAAAACCGCCTCAATATATCTCGTAGGCACAGCCAAATTAATTCTCTCAAATCCAGAACCGGCTTTTCCAAAAATATATCCCTCATTAAAAAATGCATTCGCCTTTTTCGTCATAAATGCTTTCAATTCTTCGTCTTTCAATCCTAAAGCCCTAAAATCTAGCCATTGCAAATAAGTTCCTTCAATTAACGGAGCTTTAAATCCAATAAACTTTTCTTCAAAAAATTGTTTTACCAACTTTTGGTTTTTATCCACTAATTTCAAAAACTGATTAAACCATTCTTCTGCTTCATTATATGCCAATTCACAAGCCTTAAATCCAAGTGCTGCAAACACATGTGAACCATCTTTCGTCATTTGAGCCTCAAACTGTTTTCTCAACTTCTTATTTTTAATGATAATATTCGATACTCCAATTCCAGCCAAATTAAAACTTTTAGTAGGTGCAGTACATGTAACTGTTATCTCTGCCAATTCATCCGACAAAGTCTGCAAAACAGTATGCTTAAATCCAGGCATCAAAATATCACAATGAATCTCATCAGAAATAATTATTAAATCATTCTCCAATGCAATCTTTCCTATCTTTTCAAGCTCTTTCCTTTTCCAAACTCTTCCAACTGGATTATGCGGACTACACAAAATCAACATTTTATTATTCTCATCTTTTGCAAACTCTTCAAACTTCTCAAAATCAATTTCATAATATCCGTCAATTTCAATCAATCCGCAATCGACAATCTTTCTATTAGAAGATTTAATCGCATTATAAAAAGGATAATACACTGGTGTAAAAATAATCACACCCTCATCCTCTTGTAAATAAGCCTTCACCCCTGTATAAAGTGCCGCAACTACACCACTAGTGCAAACAATCCAATCTTTTTCCACTTTAAAATTATGCCTTCTCTTCATCCACGAAATAACCGCTTCATAATATTTATTAGTTGCTCCAGTATAACCTAAAATCACCTCATCAATATATTTTTTCAATCCTTCTCTTATTTCAGGAGCAATCTTTAACTCCATATCCGCCACAGAAAACGGAACAATATCATCTGATAAATTAGGCACTTCTCTGTACATTGCTTCCCATTTAAATGAACCTTGTCCTTTTCTGCTTAAAAGTGTTTCAAAATCGTAATTTTCTGACATTTTTTCACCTTCTATCGTTAATTATTTTTCAATTCTGAATTATTCTGTAATTTTTTTAATTTTGCCAATGCTTCTTGCTCTATTTTACACGTTGGATAACCTTTCAACGAATCTAATACTTTACCATAATATTCTTTCGCAAGTTCTATATTGTTATTTTCTTCATAATAATTTCCAAGGTTGAAAAATGCTAAAGGATTACCTTTTTCAGCTGATTTCAGATAAAGTTTCATTGCTTCTTCTTTATTTCCTTCCTCACTATAAATATTAGCAAGATTATTCATTGCAGTTGTCTCTCCTTTTTCAGCTGCTTTTTTATACCATTTTTTAGAATCTTCAATTCTATTCTGTTCAGAAGCAAAAAGACCTAACTCATACATTGCATCAACATGATCTTTTTCTGCGGCTTTTTTTAACCACATGTCAACTTCTTCTGTATATTTACCAGTTTCTGAATAAACAGATAGTGCATAACTAAACATACATTCGTTATCTCCAAATTCAATTCCTTTCAAAATATATTCTTTGTATTTTTCTATATTTCCTTTTTGTCTATTTATTACTGCTAAATTATAATAACATTCCTTTATCCCATATTTTTCAACCAATATTTTTAAATATTTTTCAGCTTTATCAAAATCTCCACTGGTTAGATAGACATTTGCTTGACTGTTATAAACATTTATTAATTTTTTAACAGCACTTTCTTTAAGATGTGGGATTTTTTCTATCACTTCCTGAAAATACTTCTCAGCTTTATCAAAATTTCCAATTTCATAATAAACATATCCTAAATTATATTTTGCTTCTAAAAATCCCAATTTTTCAGACTTTAAGTACCATTTTTCAGCCATTTTATAATCTTTTTTATGAAAATAAAGATTTCCTAAGCTTAAAAAATCTTCTCCTCTTTTAGCTTCATCTCTTTCAATTAACTCTCTAAACTTTTCTATATTTTCAGTTGTTTGATAAAGATTGAATAATTTATCCTTTGAATCAGGACTTCCATTTTCCAAAGCCATTTTATAATATTTTTCAGAATTTTCAAAATCATTTTCAGCAAAATATGCATCACCTAAACAATTAGGAGCATACTTATCATCTTTCTTATTTTTTAATATTGTAAAATTTATTTCTTTCACTTTATCGTAATTATCTTGAAACATATAATAATTTGACATGTAGGCTAATACATCATAATCTTCCTTATCATCAAGTTTATTGTACCATTCCAGCATTTTTTCTTCATTATTATTTTTTGCATAAAATATAGCAAGACTTTTCTTTGCTATGTTTTCTCCTTGATTTGCAGCCTTTAAACAATATTTTTCATACATTTCATCATCTTTATCCATATAAAAAGTAGCTAACATTGTTGAAGCAGGAGGAAAATAATCTTCTATTCGTTCAAAATACAATTTTGAAACTTCTGGATAAAGTTCCCTTGTATCCATTCCCAACTTCATCATTTCATCAATTTGTTCTTTTGTTAAATTTTCTCCTGCCTTATTTATATGTTCTCTTGCAATTTTTAAATATTTTTCTTCTTCGTTATTCTTATTTCGGAATTTATTTATTATTTTTCCAAATATTCCCAATTATTTCACCATCCAGTTCTTGTACTATACAAGTGCAATTTCTACTCGTGCTCCTTACAGCTCATCTCCTCAACCGCAAGTTTAAACACACAAACCGCCTTCAGCATTTTCTCGTCAAATTCCCATTCTGCTTTTCCAGTATTATGTTTCATCAGTTCCAGCAACGCCTTCATTTTTTCCTGTGAATCTTCAATAATCTCAACTTTCCCATTTCCAATTACACTTTGAAATCTGGCGGTATAATTGCAAGCTTTATCACCTTTTGTGTAAATTTTGTGATTTGTGTCAAGTTCAAATCCTACGTAGTTATTTTGTTTTATTATATCAAGTTTTCTCCCTGTTCTTGCACCGTGAAAATAAAATGTATAGTTTCCATTTTCTTCGGTAAAGCCAAAATTTAGTGGGACGATGTAGACTTTTCCGTTATCGTTTAAGCCAAGACGGCAACAGTCACAGGCTTTTATAATTTCTTTTATTTTTTCGTTGTCTGTAATTTCTCTGTCCCGTCTTCGCATTTTTACTTTTGTATTTTCCATTTTTATGTTTTTCCATTCTATTATATCTGTATATTAAATTTAAAATAATCCTGAAATTACTCCATTTTCATCAATGTCAATTAACTCTGCCGCTGGCTTTCTAGGTAATCCTGGCATATCTATAATTTCTCCAGCCATTGCTACTAAGAATCCTGCTCCAGCTGATAATCTTACTTCATTGATTGTAATTGTGAAGCCTGTTGGTCGTCCCAGCAGATTCGGGTTGTCTGACAATGATTTTTGTGTTTTTGAGATACATATTGGCAATTTATCGTAGCCGTTTTCCACGTATTTTTTAATATTGTTAAGTGCTTTTGGGGCAAAATTTACTCCATCTGCTCCGTAAATTTCTTTTGCTATTTTTTCTATTTTTTCTTGAATTGACAAGTTCAAATCGTAAAGTGGAGTGTATTTTTTATCTGATTTTTCATTCTTTTCAATGGCGTTCATAACTTTTTCCACAAGCTCTTTTCCACCTTCTCCACCTTTTTCCCAGATTTCACAGTTGGCAACTTCCACGTCCATTTTTGCACAAAAATCTTTTATCACTTGAATTTCAGCATCAGTATCAGTTATAAATTTGTTAATCGCCACAACAACTGGTAAATTATACTTTTGCATACTTTCAATATGTTTTTCAAGGTTTACAAGTCCTTTTGTCAATGTTTCGATATTTTCTGACTTCAAGTCCTTATCTCCGCCGTGATGCTTCAATGCACGAACTGTCGCAACAATTACAATAACATTTGGCTCCAAGTTCCCAAGCCTAGCTTTTATATCCAAAAATTTCTCAGCTCCCAAATCAGCCGCAAATCCAGCTTCCGTAACTACATAATCCGACAATTTCAATGCCATTTTTGTAGCCAGCAACGAATTACATCCATGTGCAATATTCGCAAAAGGCCCACCGTGAATAAATACAGGCGTATTTTCCAAAGTCTGTACCAGATTAGGCTTTATCGCATCTTTTAGCAATGCCGCAACTGCCCCTTGAATATTAAGCTGCTTAACTTTAAGCATTTCCCCTTTTCTGTTGTATGCAAAAACTATTTCCCCAATTCTTTCCTTCAAGTCGGTAATAGAATCAGCAAGACAGAAAATCGCCATAATTTCTGAAGCAACCGTTATTTGAAACGAATTTTCACGAGGCACGCCATTTACTTTTGGTCCAAGCCCAACGACAATACTTCTCAAATTTCTATCATTCATATCAAGCACACGTTTAAAAGTAATATTATTCACATCAATATCAAGTTCATTTCCAAAATGTATATGATTGTCAATGCACGCAGAAATCAAGTTATGTGCAGCCGAAATTGCATGAATATCCCCCGTAAAATGCAAGTTTATCTCTTCCATAGGTACCACTTGCGACATTCCGCCACCAGCAGCTCCACCTTTCATCCCAAACACAGGCCCCAAAGACGGCTCCCTAAGTGCTGCAATTGATTTGTACCCAAGTTTATTTAATGCTTGAGTCAATCCAACAGTAACAGTTGATTTTCCTTCTCCTGGAGGTGTTGGAGTGACAGCAGTCATTAAAATCAGCTTTCCATCTTTTTTCCCCGCGTTTCTCTTCAACACATCCAAACTAACCTTAGCCTTATATTTCCCATAAGGTTCATAATCATCTTCCATAAGTCCAATACTTTGTGCAATTTCACCAATTTTTTTTAATTTCGCATTTTGAGCGATTTCAATGTCTGTCATCTCTAAGTCCTCCATATTTTTTGTTATATAATATTATATCTTTTTATAATTGTCAATTAGTATTTTATAAATATTTTGATTTTAGATAAAATCTAAAACAATGTCTGTTGATTTGTATCAGACAATTCTTGAAAACATCCGTATTCCTTCATTAATTCCACGATTGTCTTATTCAATTTTGTACGTTTCACTAAATCTTCAATTGATAAAAAACTGTTTTCTTTTCGTTCAGAAACTATGTTTTCAGCAACAGCATCTCCAAGTCCATCCATTGCAATTAACGGCATTCTTATTTTTCCATCCTGTATTGTGAAAAGTTTTGCCTCTGATTTATAAATATCAATTTGGTCTAGTTCAATTTTACGATAATGCATTTCAATTAATATTTCATACAAAAATAATTCCTGCTTTTCTTTAGCATTTAAATTTCCTTTTCTATCCATTTCCATTTTTGCTTTTTTCAAATCATCTATTGGTCTAAACATTGTAGTCATTTTAAAGTCTCCAACTTTTCTGTTTAGAAAAGCTGTGTAGAATTCAATTGGATAATGCACCTTAAAATAGGCGATTCTTACTGCCATCATTACATAAGCCACAGCATGCCCTTTTGGGAACATATATTTTATTTTTTCACATGAATCAATATACCATTGCTCTACACCATGTTCCTTCATTTTTTTAGAAAATTCCTTCCATTTTTCAGGATTTTTAGTAGGCTGCCCCTTTCTGACAAATTCCATTATGGAAAATGCTAATGATTTATCCAGTCCATCATCAATTAATTTATTCATAATGTCATCCCGAACCGTAATAATTTGACTCAAAGTTGCAATTCCACTTCTTACATAATCTTGTGCATTATTCAACCAAACATCTGTTCCGTGTGAAAGTCCAGAAATTCTAACTAATTCAGCAAAAGTTTTTGGCTTTGTATCAACAAGCATTTGCTTTACAAAAGATGTACCAAATTCAGGTATTCCTGATGTTCCTGTTGGAGATTCAATTTCTTCTGAAGTTACACCAAGTGCTTCAGTCCCGCTAAATAAGCTCATTACTTCCTTATCATCAAGTGGAATCGTATAAATATCGACTCCTGTCAAATCCTGTAAAATTCTAAGTGTTGTCGGATCATCGTGTCCTAGAATATCCAGTTTTACAAGCTGTTCATCCATTACGTGATAATCAAAGTGAGTTGTCTTGGAAGTTGACTTCATATCGTTGGCAGGCCGCTGGATTGGACAAAAGTCGTAAATAGATTTATCTTTTGGAACGACTATCATTCCGCCAGGATGCTGTCCAGTTGTTTTTCTCGCACCTTCGCAGCCTTTCGCAATTCTCATGATTTCCGCTTTTCTTTCCTTTATTTCAGGTGTTCCTTCCACTTCTTCAAGATATTTCTTCACATACCCGAAAGCATTCCTTTCAGCAAGCGTAGAAATTGTTCCAGCACGAAAGACATTATCGCTTCCAAACAGCTCTTCCGTATATTTATGAATCTCCCCTTGATATTCACCAGAAAAGTTCAAGTCAATATCAGGCACTTTATCCCCATTAAATCCCATAAATACTTCAAATGGAATAGCGTGCCCATCCTTTATATATTTTGTACCACATTTTGGACAATTCTTGTCGGGATAGTCAACTCCGCTTCCTTCTTCATTCATAAACTCTGTATACTTACAGTTTGGACATCTATAATGTGGATAAAGTCCGTTTACTTCGGTAATTCCCATAAGATAGGCAACAATTGAAGAGCCGACTGAACCACGTGAACCTACAAGATATCCTGCATTTACTGATTTATGTACAAGTTTTTGTGCGATTAGATAAAGTACAGCAAATCCATTTTGAATAATTGAATTAAGTTCCTTTTCCACTCTTTCCTTCAAACTTTCATCAATATTTTCCCCATAAAGTTCCTTAAGTCTTTTGTAAGTCATTTCCCTTACTTCTTCTTCAGCTCCATCAATTTTTGGAGGATAGAATCCAGTTGGAACGGGTCTTACCTGTTCTATCATATTGCTAATTTTATGCGTATTTTCCACGACAACTTCCATAGCTATATCTTCACCCAAATAGTCAAAGGTTTTCAGCATTTCTTCAGTAGTTTTAAAATACAGTTTTCTATCGAAAAATTCATATTCTCTGACTCCTTCTGAAACTTTAGTTTTCCACATTGTTCCGCTTCCCAAAAGCAGGACATTTCTGTTAATTGCTTCCCGCTCTTCAAGGTACTGTGCGTCTCCTGTTGCAACAACAATTTTATTTTGATTTTTTCCAAGTTCATAAAAATATTTATTCATTTCCTTAATTTTATCATAATTGTCAATTTCCTTATCCGCTCTTTCCACCATGTCAGCATAATTTGTATGAGGCTGAATTTCAATATAGTCATAAAATTTTGCCTTTTCCTCAATATCATCTTTTTCTGCTCCACGTAAAAAAAGATTTACAAGTTCTCCCTTATTTCTTTCAGAAGCAGAAGCTGAACTCGCAATTAACAGATTCTTTCTCATGCTATTTAACAAAGTTTTTGGTATTCTAGGTCTACGCATTCCAAAAAATTCTATATTTGAACGTGACACAAGTTCATACAAGTCTCGAAGTCCAGCTTGATTTTTTACCAAAATCATTGTATTCAATGTTTCAGCATTTTGAATATTTGGCTGTAATTCCGTATTAATTTCAGTTAGTTTCATAAGTCCTTTACTTAAAATCATATTTAAAAATTTCTGAAAAACTTCTGCAGTCGCCTTCGCATCATCAACAGCTCTATGGTGCGTTTCAAGTGTAATTTTAAAATAATCTACCAGACTGGCAAGTCCATATTTATTCAATTCTGGAAGCAATGTTCTAGCCAAAGGTAACGTATCAATTACACTTGGAGAATATTCAAGCCTTTGCTCAATAGTTTTTTGCTTTATAAATCCCACGTCAAATTTTGCATTGTGGGCAACAACTGTTGTATCAGCACAAAATTTTAGAAATCTTGGCAGTATAGTTTCTATTTTTTCAGCATTTGCAACCATTTCATCAGTAATCGTTGTAAGTTCTGTTATTTTTGGCGGAATTGGAATTTCAGGATTTACAAATTCAGAAAATTCTCCAATAATTTCCCTTCCACGCATTTTCACAGCCCCAATCTCAATTATTTTGTCATTAAACGGATCAAATCCTGTCGTTTCAATATCGAATACAACATAAATTTCATCTTCAATCATCTTATCCTTAGGATTTGTAATCAAGTCCTGCTCATCATCAACCATATAAGCCTCTAGCCCCAAAATAACTTTAAAATCTTCATTTGCCTCTTTAAATGCAAATGGAAAAGAATGAACTACTCCATAATCTGTCACCGCAATCCCGCTATGTCCAAATTCCTTCGCTCTTTTCGCATAATCCTTAATTGACATAACTCCACTCATTTCACTCATATTTGTATGTGCATGAAGTTCTATTCTTTTTTTGGGAGCATTATCCTCTTTTTTCACATCTTTAGAATCAATGGCTTTAACCTTTTGTGTTCTAACATACATTTCTCCAGTATACATATCCGATTCAAAACTTCCAGTAACTTTTACCCATTCTCCGACTTTTACCTGAATATTCTCATCCATATTAAAGAAAATTCTGCAACTGATAGAATCTGTATAATCTGTAATCATAAAATCACACATAAGTTTACCATTTTTAGTTTCTTTTATATCCAGATTAAATACTTTTCCTTCCAAGGCAACATTATCTCCAATATTCAAAATATCAAGCATAGAAAAAGGCATAGCATCTATATCAGGAATTTTTTTCCGCCTATATCCATTATTATTTCCATTAAAGTTTCCTCCATTTGAATATCCGTTTCCATTATTTGCTCCAGTATTTTCATATTTAGGAAGTTCACTAGCTTTTACTGAATTCAATTTATCTTTAGCATTCAATATTTCTTTAATTTCCTTAAATTCACCATTTATAAATTCAATATTCACTGAATTGTCGCTACATTCACAAATTTTATTTTTCAATTCTTCCTTTGCATCAGTCTTTTGAGCTTCTTCTATCAAATGATGTGATGGCAATTTTATAAATATTGAATTTTCTATACTTTTTACTTCATAAGTTGCGAAAATATACTGATATCTCTTGCTCTCATCCTTATAATTTTCAATCATAAATTTTACAAATCCAGTAACATCTTCTCGAATTAATTCAGGATTAACATCCAACTTAATTTTAAGTTTTACTCCATCTTCAAAACTTTTGTAAAGCGACCATCTTAAATCTTGTATCTCACTATGTGCAGCAAAATTATGAACCCTTACAAATATCTCCATCTCTTTCTTTTTAGAAAATAAATTAACATACTCAATCTCAAAATTTTTAATCCCATATTTTCTAAAAAAATCATTTGATGGCTTAATTTTTAAGTATTTAGTATTCACTTTTTATTTATCCCCCTTACTTTTTTTATTTTTTATATCAAATAATTATAATTCAATACTTATTCTTAAATTCTTTCATTAAGTTATTTTCTTAATTGATGATTTAAAAAATAAATTTAATTATAAAACAAATTTATTATATAATTTTTACAAAGTTTTAGCAACACAATTTTCTTGAAAACCTTGCTATTCACAAAACTTCCAGGTATAATAAAATAAAGAGGTGATTTTATGAAAAATGAAAAAGAAAAAGTTATCGAATGGATAAAAAAATATTTTGAAGAAAATGGAAAAAACTGTAAGGCAGTTGTAGGGATTTCAGGAGGAACAGATTCTTCAGTCGTGACAGCACTTTGTGTAGCGGCTCTGGGACGGGAAAATGTGATAGGAGTTCTTATGCCAAAAGGTATGCAGCATGATATTGATTATTCCAAAAAATTAGTTGAGTTTTTGAAAATAAAGCATTATGAAATAAATGTTGAAAAGCCTGTAAATGATTTAAAAGAACTAATTTTGCAGCAAATGGGAGTAAATCCAGATGAGTTTGACGCCTATAAGACTAATCAGCCTGCTAGAATACGGATGGCTGTGCTTTATGGAATTTCTGCCATTGTTGGCGGGAGAGTGGCTAATACTTGTAATTTGTCGGAAGATTTTGTGGGTTATTCGACAAAATTTGGAGATGCTGCGGGGGATTTTTCTCCAATTTCTGATTTTACAAAAACCGAAGTGCGCAAACTTGGAGCTGAACTTGGACTTCCTGAAATGTTTTTGAAAAAAGTGCCTGAAGATGGAATGAGCGGGAAATCTGATGAGGAAAAATTGGGATTTAGCTACGAAGTTTTGGATGAATATATTAGAACAGGAAATATTTCAGATTTGAGAATAAAAGAAAAAATAGACTATTTACACAAAATAAATTTACACAAAATTTTACCTATGTCATCGTATAAAAAAGGAGAAAAATAAAATGAAACTAAAGCCAATTATAACATCACTGCTTGATACAGATCTTTACAAATTTAATATGAACCAGGTAATCTTTCACAAGCATACTGATTTAGTGGGAGAGTATCACTTCAAATGCCGTACTCCGAATATTTTTTTTACAAAAGAAATGGTTACGGAAATAAACGAGCAAATTGACCATTTGTGCGGTTTGCGGTTTAAAAATGAAGAATTGAACTACTTGCGTTCAATAAGATTCATAAAGCCAGACTATGTTGAGTTTTTGAGACTGTGGCATCCAATTAAGGATTATGTGACTACTGTGCTTGAAAATGGAGAACTTAGAGTTATTGTCTCTGGACCGCTTTTTAGTGCAATGCAGTTTGAGATTTACTTGCTTGAAATTATTAACGAAGTGTATTTTAGAATGAAATTTAATTATGATGAATTGATTATTTCTGCAAAAGAAAAATTGGAGAAAAAAATCTTAGATTTTAAAAATAAAAAATATAATTTTAAATTTGCGGAATTTGGCTGCAGAAGAAGGCTGTCAAGAGAATGGCAGGAAGAAGTAGTAAAAAAATTATCCCGCGAAACTCAAAATATGGTCGGAACTTCCAATGTATTTTTGGCAATGAAATACAACTTAGTGCCAATTGGGACTTATGCACACGAGTATGTCCAAATGTACCAAGGAATTGATTCAATTCCATTGTCTTACACAAATCATTACGCATTAAAAGACTGGTATGATGAATACAAGGGAGATAACGGGACAGCACTTACCGACACAATAACGACAGACTTATTTTTAAGAGATTTTGACAGAAGCATGGTAAATAACTACACAGGAGTGCGGCATGATTCAGGTGATCCATATATCTGGGCTGAAAAAATATTGAATCACTACCAAAAATATGGAATAGATCCAAAGACAAAGACACTTTTGTTTAGTGATTCACTAAATTTTGATGAAGCTGAAAAGATTTATCAGACATTTAAAGATAAAGTAAAAATCTCTTTTGGAATTGGGACATTTGTGACTAATGACACAAAAGAAAAACCATTAAATATTGTAATCAAACTTCAATATGTAAATGGTAGACCAGTTGCCAAATTAAGTGATGTGGAAGGGAAAGTTATGTGTGATGATGAAAAATATTTAAAATATTTGAAGGCATCAGTAAAATTTAGGTTGGAGAGGGAAAAAGAATATTAAAAAAGTTTAAATCTGTAAATAAACAGTTATAGTGGCAAGAGGTCTTGCCCTCTTATAAAAATATAAAAAAAATTTTGAAATTTTATATTTAATTTATAAAAAAATGGAGAAACTTTAATGAAAAAATATAAGACAGGCCTGGTTCTGGGAAGATTTCAGACATTTCACAAAGGACATGAATATATTATAAATAAAGCTCTTGAGATATGTGACAAAGTTTTGGTATTTATTGGTTCTAGCGATAAATTTGGAACAATAGAAAATCCTTTTTCCTATGAATTAAGGAAAAAATTGATAAAAAAAGTTTATGAAAATGAAATTGTGGAAAATAAATTGGTAATTTTCCCACTCGCTGACTTGGGAGCTGGAAATGTTACAAAATGGGGGGATTATTTGTTTTGTGAAGCAGAAAAAATTTTGGGAAAAGTCGATTACATTGTTTATGGCGAGGAATCTAAATGTAAGAGCTGGTTTAGTGAAAAAATAAAAAAATCTGTAAATTTTATTGTAATTTCCAGAGATGATATAAAAATAAATGCTTCCACATTGAGAAATTATATGAAAGAAAATGATTTTGAAAAATGGAGGAAGTTTGTAAATGAAAAAAATTGGGGTGAGTTTGAAAAAATGAGGGAAATTTTGATTAAAATATAATTTTAGATTAATTTTTATCTTTCAACTAAAAAAACTAGCTCATTCTTTTAAAACGAGCTAGTTTTTATTTGATAGTTTAATATCTTTTATTTTTGATAAAAGACTTTAATCCTTTGCAAAATAATAGTTATTTTATTACATTTTTAGTGCTTAATTCTATGTAAAATTATTTTACAGATGCATCATAGATTTCTTTAATAGCTTTTGCCAAATCTTTATTAAATTCATCATCGCTTTGTTGTGCTGACAATCCTTCAGTTAATGCTCTTGAGAAACTTGCGATAACTCCCTTATTTTTAGCAAGAATTTCGTTTGCTTCTTTTCTTGGGTAACCTCCTGATAATGCGACAACTCTTACAACTCTTGGATGTTTTGTTAAATCTTCATAAAAGTTTTCAACTGTTGGAAGTGTAACTTTTAACATAACATTTGAAGTTTCAGGTAATTTATCAAGATGTTTTTTAATTTCATTTTTCAAAATAGTTTCACATTCTGCTTTGTCAACATTATGAATATCTACTTCTGGTTCAATAATTGGAACAAGGCCAGCTGCAATAATTTTATCTGCAACTTCAAATTGTTGATCTACAACTTTTGCAATTCCTGTTTGAGACGCTTTTTTAATAACAGAACGCATTTTTGTACCAAAAATATGTCTTTCATTAGCTCTTTTTAAAAGTTCATCTAATCCTGGAATAGGTTTCATTACTTGAACACCGTCTTTCAATTCTTCAAGCCCTTTATCAACTTTTAAGAAAGGTAAAACGCCTTTTTCTTCCCACAAAAAGTCAGCTGTATATTTATCATCAATTTTTCTATCCATAGTTTGCTCAAATAAAATAGCTCCTACAATTTCTTTATCACTAAAAGCAGGACTTTTTATGATTCTTGTTCTCATTTTATGAATTAAGTCAAACATTTCTGTATCATTAGAATACTCGCTTTCATCAATTCCATATAATTTTAATGCTTTCGGAGTACTTCCACCACTTTGATCTAATGCTGCAATAAATCCTTTTCCATTTCTCATTCTTTCTAATCTTTCTTTCATTGTAATAATCCTCCTAATATAAGATAATTTGATTTACAAAGTTTTCCATCTCTATCTTTATAATAACACTTTTTTTTAAAATGTCAAGAATAAATATAAATTTTTTAAAATAAAAAAATTCCTTTAATTTCACCATTGATTAGACTTTTTTTTTATGATATAATTTTATATAATCGATTTAGGAGGAAAAAATGGGAAGACATGGTACAATAGCTGGGCGTAAAGAAGCACAGGATAAAAAAAGAGCTGCATCATTTACAAAACTTGTCAGACTTATAACAGTAGCAGCAAGAGGTGGAGAAAATCCTGAATTTAACGTTGCCCTAAAACATGCAATTGAAAAAGCAAAGGCAATTAATATGCCTAATGATAACATTAACAGAGCAATTAAGAAGGGAGCAGGAACTGATGGTTCAACAGCCTTTGAAACCTTGAATTATGAAGGTTATGGACCTGCAGGAGTTGCTATTATTGTAGAAGCTCTTACTGATAACAAAAATAGAACTGCTTCATCTGTAAAAATGGCTTTTGATAGAAATGGTGGAAATCTTGGTGTTTCTGGGTCAGTTTCATATATGTTTGGAAGAAAAGGTGAAATTATTATTGAAAAAACAGATGACATTGATGAAGAAGCATTGATGGAAGTGGCACTTGAGGCTGGAATGGAAGATATGGAAACTTTGGAAGACAGTTTTTATATTACAACTGAACCAGCAAACTTTGATGCTGTGGCAGATGCCTTAAGGAATGCAGGATATAAATTATTGGAAGCGGATATTCAATATTTGCCATCAATTGAAGTTGAAACTCTTGAAGAAAATGATTTACAAAAATTGAGAAAATTAATTGATGTTTTGGAAAATGATGATGATGTTCAAAAGGTTCATCATAATTATGCTGGAGAATTATAGAAAATACAGATATTGCGGAATTAATTTCCGCATTTATTTTTTTAAAAAAGGAGCTATATTTTATGAAAAAAACTGGAGAAGAAACAATTACTCCAATAAAAAATATGAAAATAATTCAGCGAAATGATTTTCAAAACTTTACACTTGATTCAGTTTTACTTTCTGATTTTGTAAAAATTAATAGAAAAACAAAAAAAATTCTTGATATTGGAACTGGCTGTGGAATTATCGCTTTACTTTTAGCACAATGCTCAAAGGCACAAATTACAGGTATTGAATTACAAAAAACAATGGCGGAAATTGCTGAAAGAAATGTTGAAAATAATAAATTTGAGAATCAAGTTAAAATAATAAATGAGGATATAAAAAATTACAAGAATATTTTTAACCGTGATGAATTTGACACAATAGTTACAAATCCGCCATATTTTGAATTTACTGGCGATATTTCACAAACCAATGACTTGGAACAGCTTGCAAATGCAAGGCACAATATCGATTTGACACTTGAGGAAATTATAAAGATTTCTTCCTATTTATTAAAAAATATGGGCAGTTTTTCAATTGTGTTCCGAAGTGAACGGCTAGTAGAAGTTTTAGCACTTTTACAAAAATATAAATTAGAGCCAAAAAGAATGAAAAATTGCTACACAAAATGGAATGAAAACTCAAAAATTTGCTTATTGGAAGCAATAAAAGATGCTAAGAAGGGATTTTCCATTGAAATGCCTATTTTTGTTTATGATGAAAATAGGCAAAAGAATGAATATATTGAAAATTTATATAAAAGTTCGGATTTAAAAATTAAAAAAGAATAAAAAAATATTATTTCCTTGCATTTTTGACTAAATACTTGTATAATAAAAGCCAGTAAAAATAACTATAAATAATAGTAATAAAAAATATAATGATGTTTGGGATATTCCATCTATAAAAAAAACCTTTTGGAAACACATATTATTCAAAAGGATAGTATGTTTTTTTATTGCTTAAATTATAGAAAAAAATAAAAAATAAAAATTTTTAAGGAGGAAATGAATGCTTAATTTTTTAAATCACCTGCAATTTGGGGTAAATGAATTATTGTGGCTAGGATATTTAATATTGAATTTTTCAGCAGTTGCACTGGCTTACAGATTTTGGGGAAAAGGAGGGCTGCTATCAGTTGTGCCATTGTCAATCGTTCTAGCTAACATTCAAGTTGGGAAAATGATGACTTTGTTTGGTTTTGATGGAATTACAATGGGAAATATTGCTTACGGAGGAATTTATTTGGCATCGGATATTTTGACAGAAAACGAAGGGAAACATTATTCTAGAAAAGTGGTTTCGCTAGGTTTTGCTGCGATGTTATTTACAACATTTATAATGCAAATTGTGCTAAAAGTAAAAGTTTCGCCTGATGATACAATGCAAGGTGCTTTATCAGCAGTATTTGGATTCATGCCAAGACTTGCGATTTCAAGTGTGTGCGGATTTGCAGTTTCTCAGTCATTTGATATTTGGTCTTATCAATTTATTAGAAAATTTAGACCATCTTTTAAGGACATCTGGATTAGAAACAATGCCAGTACAATGATAAGTCAAATTTTAGACAATATTGTGTTCTCATTTTTGGCATTTACAGGAGTTTATCCGTTTAAAACAGTAATTGGAATTATATTTTCAACATATTTATTAAAAATTGTAATTTCGCTGTTGGATACACCTTTTGTGTATATTGCGACTTTATGGAAAAAACAAGGTAAAATAAGTGATTAATATTGGATCTGTAAAATTATTAAATTCTTTATAAATTATTGTTAGCATAGAAAAGATAAATTATTTAAAAAATAAAAAGGGACATAAATGGGAAATGGAAAGATATAGTGTAATAAAAGAGAAGAATCCTCGTGAAATCGTGTTATTAAAAGGATTTAGCTGTGCTTATGGAAAGTGTGCTTTCTGTAATTACATTTTGGATAATACGAATAACGAAGAAGAGATGAAAAAAGTGAATTTTGAGGCTTTGAGCAGGGTTACTGGGGAATATGGAGTTCTTGAAGTTATAAACTCTGGGTCGGTGTTTGAGTTGAATGGTATGACATTGGAGAAAATAAGAGAAGTTTGTAAAGAGAAAAATATAAAAATACTTTATTTTGAAGCGTATTTTGGGTACTTAAATAGATTGAATGAAATTAGAGAGTATTTTTCTGAGCAGGAAGTGAGATTTGCATTTGGATTGGAAACTTTTGACAATGATTATAGGACTAAAGTTTTGAAGAAAAATTTTATTTTGAATGAAAGAGTTTTGGAAAAATTGAAAAGTGAATATCAAATGTGCCTGTTAATGATTTGTACAAAAGGACAGACGAAAGAGCAGATTTTAAGCGATATTGAGAAGGGATTGAAAAATTTTAAGGAGCTGGTTGTAAGTGTATTTGTAAATAATGATACAGAGATCGAAAGAGATGAAGAACTTGTAGCATGGTTTCTATCAGAAATTTATCCAAAATACAAAGATATGCCAAATATTGAAATTTTAGTTGACAATAAAGATTTTGGAGTATATGTACAATAAAATTTTTAGAGTGCCACGGTGGCACTCAATAATTTTTATCAATTTATAATTTATTATAATAATGATATTATTTTAAAATTTATTCTAAAAACTTTTTTATTCAATGTATTTTTAATCAAATTAATCTTTTTTAGAAATACCAATACCATTTTCAAACATATCAATTTCATTTTCTAGTTCTTTTAAGTCGGTTCTGATATAATGTTCGTTATCGGTTCCAAGTCTAAAAGTTCGTACTAAAGGAGTATTTTTATGGTTTACTTCAAACATATATTCTTCTACAACCATTTTTTTCTTATTGTTGACATCATCATCTTCAAAATCTATAACAAGTGTTATGTTTAAATCAGAAAGTTCATTAATATTGATTTTCTTTTCATTTACTAAATAATTTAAAATGCATTGCTTTATTACAAATTCCAGTTCTTCTTCGATTACTTCACGTGGTTTTTCAATATTTTGTGTTAAGTACAAAATAGCTTTATCTAAAAAAATCATTTTTTTATTTCCTTTCTTTTTATAATGATTTCTGTAATTTTTTAAATTTTTTCTCCAATATTTGTTTTCTTCAATTCGTATCAAATTATTCACACAATTTGTTATGTAACTTTTAACACTATTCTTTTTAGATTTGGATCTTGAAACTTCGCTCTCTTATGAAAATCGTAAACGATTGTTTAACATTTAATTGAGCATTTGAAAGTGCGAAACTGTCTACTTCTTTCAAAAATCTCTTTCAATCTAAATGAATTATATCATATATGTATCTCTTTTCTCAATTTTTTTACAAAAAAAGAAATTCATCTCTCACTTATAGAAAGTTGGTGACTTCTTGCTATCTTTTGTTAAATTTTTACGTGGTCAATTTTAAAAAAAAGTAGAAAAAAAAGCAAAAATGATTTATAATATATCGAAGTAATAATAATTTTAAGAATTTAAAATTATTAGGCTTGCTCGGAAACTATATGTATTTAGAATTTAATAAAACAAATGTTCTAAAGCAGGAAATTTTGATTCCTTGTGAAATAAAAAATTAAATTACCGAACAGATTTATTGAAGTTAAAAGAAGTTAAAATAAATAAATGGCATTAAATGGCATTGAAAAAGAGAGAAAAAAATTGAAAAAAATGTAAAAATGAAGGCTGTAAAATTGAATAATAGTAATGTTTATAACGAAGAGAGATTTTGAATCTTGTAAAAAAAGGGAAAGAAATAAAAAAATTAGAATTTTTTACAAATGAATAGAAAAAAGAAAATAAATAGGAGAGAATATGGCTAGAAAAATTAGTATAGAAGCCGATAGCTTGAAAAAGATATATAAAAATAGGGAAGTCGTAAAAAATGTAAGTCTTGCGATGGAAAAGGGCGAGGTTGTGGGACTTCTTGGACCGAATGGGGCAGGAAAGACGACTACGTTTTATATGATTACAGGGATTGTAAGACCAAATCACGGAAGAGTTATGTATAATGGTCAGGAAATTACAAACTTACCGATGTTTAAAAGAGCTAGGCTTGGACTAGGATATTTGCCGCAGGAGGCATCTGTTTTTAGAAACTTGACTGTGGAGGAAAATATCGTTTCAGTTTTGGAAATGCGTGGAGTGAGAAAGAAGGAACGTATTGCTACAATGCAAAGTCTGATTGAAGAATTTAAATTATCGCACGTTGCAAAAAGTTTGGGATATGCACTTTCAGGAGGGGAACGTAGACGGGTGGAGATTGCTCGAACGATTTCTACAAATCCTGATTTTATACTACTTGATGAACCTTTTGCAGGAGTTGATCCGATTGCAGTAGAAGATATTCAGAATATAATAATGCAATTAAAGGAACGTGGGCTTGGAATATTAATTACAGACCATAATGTACGTGAAACATTGAGAATTACTGAAAGAGCATATATAATGGCTGAAGGGACAATCTTGATTTCTGGAACTGGTGAGCAAATTGCGAATGATGAAACTGCCAGAAGAGTTTACCTTGGAGATAACTTCAAGTTGGATTAGGAGGTTGATTTTTTTGAAAAATATGATTTTGACGTCATCTTTATACGAAAGTATAGGATTTGTAAAAGAATTTTTGGATAAAAATACTAAAAGTAAAAAAATATTATTTATTCCGACAGCAGCTAATGTGGAAGAATATAAGAATTATATGTATCTTACAGAGAAAGCTTTTGAGGATATTGGATATGAAGTAGATAATTTAGATATTTCTATTTTTTCAGAAAAAACTGTAAAGGAGAAATTATCGAAGGCAGAGATAATCTTTATTTCTGGTGGAAATACATTTTATTTATTACAAGAATTGAAAAGAAAAAATTTAATTTCTTATTTGAAGGAAAGAATAGAAAAAGGATTGCTTTATATTGGAGAATCGGCAGGGTCTGTAATAACAGGTCCTAATATCGAATATGCTTCTCTTGCAGATGATAAGACGTTGGCAAAGGAACTGAGTGATTACACGGGAATGAATCTAATAGATTTTTATATAGTTCCTCATTTTGGGGAAGAACCGTTTGCAGAAAGTTCTGAAAAAATAGTTGAATTGTATAAGGATAAATTGGATTTGAAATTAATAAATAATAAGGAAGTTATATTGATTGAAAATGATGATTTTAGGATAATAAAAGAAAAAAATAAAAATAGGTGAGGATTCCTTGTGGTATAAGGAGGGTAAGAGTGTTATTAGATATAGAGATAAAAAATTTAAAATCTTTTAAAAATCAAACAATTTTTTCAATGGAAGCTGAAAATAAAATTGAAGATAGAAATTCTTTTGAAGTTGAAGTAGGGAAAGAAAAATTTGAATTATTGAAAACTGCTGTGCTGTTTGGAGGAAATGCCAGTGGGAAATCAAATTTTACTTCAGTTTTAAGTATATTTAGGTATTATTTGTTTAATAAAGGGATAGAAAAATATAATAAAGAAGGCTTTAGATTTGGGGAAGAAGATAAAAATTCAACGATAAAAGTAAGGAATGTAGTAGATAATAAAATTTATGAATATATATTAGAAATAAATTTTAATACAAAAAAAATTATAAAAGAAAAGTTATATATAACTGCTTTAGAAAGAAAACTTGTTTTTGAAAGAGAAAACAATAAAATTGTAAAATATGACAAAGAAATATTTTCAGAATATGAAATAACTATAGGCTTTATAAATGAGACTCTGACAGATAGTGACAGTGTAATATCAAGAATTATCGAATGGAGAGTTCCTGAAGAAATAGAAAAATATATATTTTATATAGATAAAATAAAAATTAATAATTATAGTGATGATTTGGGAAAATATATATATGAAAATAAAAATAACAAAAAGTTAGTCATAGAATTTTTAAAAAAAATAGGAATTATTGTGAATGATATTGAGGTGTATAGAGAAAAAAATGAATTTTTCTTAAAAAATATACGAGAAAGTAAAGAATTTCAGATATTGAGTGAAAAAGAACAGGAGAAATTGTTATCTCAAATAGCTTATATTTATAGAATACATTTTGTTTATGAAGATAACCAAAAACAAAAATATAAATTAGACTACTATGAGCAATCTGCAGGAACACAAAAGATACTATCAATGTTTTTTCCAATCTATAATTTATTAAATAATGGGGGAGTAATGATAATAGATGAGTTAGACATTACTTTGCATTATAGCTTGATAAAGGAAATCATAAAAATGTTTAATTCTGTAGAATATAATAGAAAAAACGCTCAATTAATATTTACTACTCACAATTTATTATTATTAGATTTTAATTTATTTAGAGAAGATCAAATATGGTTTTTGGAAAATAATAATGTGTCAACAGGAACTGAACTTTATTCATTATCAGATATAGAAGGATACGAAAAAAATAAATACTTGTTAAGAGATTATTTGAATGGAAATTTTGGTGGAATACCTAAATTAGAAGATTTTGGGGTTGATTTATGGCTAGAAAAAAAGGAATGAATAACAAAAATCGAAAATTAAAGAAAAAGTATATTTATTTTTTTATGGAAGGCTCTAAAAATTGTAGTGAAGATAAGTATATAAAGGAGTATTACGGACAATTTCAAGATAAGGCAGTAGATATTGGATTTAGATTTATTTCCTGTGGAGATGGAAGCTGGAAAAATATCGAAAAGGAAATAAATAAAGAAAAAAGAAATATAATTGATGAAAATATTGAAATTTGGTGTGTTTTAGACAAAGATAAAAATGATTTGGATAAAATTAACAAGGAATGTGTGAAAAATAATTATAAATTGATTTTTTCCAATTGTTCTTTTGAAGTTTGGTTGCTATATCATTATGAAAATATAAAGATAGGAGAATGCAGTCAAAAAAATTATGAAAATATTCTTACAAGGAAACTAAATAAGAAATATAAGAAAAGTGAAGGAATAAAATTTACTCTTGATGATAAAGAAAGAGCGATTAGGCAATCCAAAAAGATACATGAAAAATATCAGAGATTGGAAGAAAAAATAAATAATAGTTTTAATTGTACAAATTTTTATATGATTTTAGAAAAATTTAAAGAAGTTTTTTATAATTTTGATTTAGAGTAATAATTAAAATTTTAAATTTATTTTTAAAAATAAGATAAGTAAAATTTATAAATAAAAAAGATATAATTAAAGAGAGGATAGAAAAAATGACAGGAAATGAAATAAGAAAAAGTTTTGTAGATTTTTTTAAATCAAAGGAGCATAAACATTTTGAAAGTGCTTCGTTAATACCAGATGATAAAAGTTTGTTGTTGACGGTGGCTGGGATGGTGCCGTTTAAGCCATTTTTCTTGGGAGAGAAAGAAGCTCCGTTTCCAAGAATTACGACTTATCAAAAATGTATAAGAACTAACGATTTGGAAAATGTAGGAAGAACGCCTAGACATCATACATTTTTTGAAATGCTAGGGAATTTTTCATTTGGAGATTACTTTAAAAAGGAAGCGATTGAATGGTCTTGGGAATATATAACAAAAGTTTTGAAATTAGATCCAGAAAGACTTTATGTTTCTGTTTATAAAACAGATGATGAGGCTTATGAAATTTGGAATAAAGAAATCGGAGTGCCTGAAGATAGAATTGTTAGACTTGGAGAAGAAGATAACTGGTGGGCAGCTGGGCCTGTAGGTTCGTGTGGACCTTGTAGTGAAATTTACTATGATACACAAAATATGGGGAAAAATAATGAAGAAATTAACTGTAAGCCAGGAGATGAAGGGGATAGATTCTTAGAAATTTGGAACCTTGTGTTTACTGAATGGAATAGACTTGAAGACGGTTCGCTTGTGCCACTTCCAGAAAAAAATATTGATACTGGAGCAGGACTTGAAAGAATTGCTTCAGTTGTGCAAAAAAAAGATAATAACTTTGAAACTGATATATTTATGCCAATAATAAAAGGTATTGAAAAAGTTTTAGATATTAAGAAAGAAGAATTTGAAATTACGGTAAAAGTTATTGCGGATCATATTAGAGCATCAGTATTTTTGATAGCAGATGGAGTTTTGCCATCAAATGAAGGTCGTGGATATATTTTAAGAAAAATTATAAGAAGAGCATTTGGTGCGGGAATCGTTGCGAAACAAAAATTAGAAATTACGAAAGATGATTTGTTCTTGTATAAGTTAGTACCTTATGTTGTGGAAAATATGAAAGAGGCTTATCCAGAATTAGTTGAAAAACAAGAATATATTGAAAAAGTTTTAAGACTTGAGCAAGAAAGATTTGCGTTGACATTGAAAAATGGAATCGAAATGCTAACTGAAGAAATTGAAAAAATGGATAAAGAGGGAACTAAAAAACTTTCTGCAGATGCTTCGTTTAAATTATACGACACATTTGGGCTTCCATTTGAGTTGACAGAATTAATTTTAGAAAATCAAGGATATGAAGTTTCTGAAGAAGAATTTAACCAAAGATTAGAAGAACAAGTAAAAAGATCAAAAAATAGTAGAGTTACAGTTTCAGATATGATAAAAGATGACTTTATTGATAAATTCTTTGAAGAACACGGAAAAACTGAATTTACAGGATATGAAAAATTTGAAGATGAAGGAAAAATTTTGCATATTGCTAAAAGTGAAGGAATTTCAGGGTATGAAGTGATTTTTGATAGAACGCCATTTTATGCGGAATCAGGAGGACAAGTTGCGGATACTGGAATTATCACTTCTGGAGAATTTGAAGGAAAAGTTGTAAATGTTGTGAAAAAGCATGATGTGTTTATTCATCAAGTAGAGATTGTAAAAGGAATTGCTCCAGCAGTTGGCGCAGAAGTAAAAATGGAAATTGATGCGGATCGCAGAAAAGATATCCAAAGAAACCATACTGCAACACATATTTTACATAAAGTTTTAAGAGAAAATTTAGGAACTCATGTTGAGCAATCTGGTTCGCTTGTGGATGATGAAAAATTGAGATTTGACTTTTCACATTATGAAGCGATTGAGCCAGAAATGATTGAAAAAATCGAAAAAGCTGTAAATGACATTATTTTATCTAACCTGAAAGTTAAAATTGATTTTGAAAATATTGAAGATGCGAAAAAAAGAGGAGCGATGGCACTTTTCTCTGATAAATATGGAGATGTAGTTCGTGTTGTTGAAATTGACGGGTATTCAATCGAGCTTTGTGGAGGTGCACATGTTAAATCTACTGGAGAAATCGGATTATTCAATATCGAATCTGAAAGTGGAATAGCTTCAGGGACTCGTAGAATCACAGCGACAACAGGACATGCGAGTTTGAAATATGTTAATAAACTTGAAGAAAAATTAAGTAAAGTTGCTGGAATGTTGAAAACTGATGGAAAAAATGTAGTTGATGTTGTAGAAAAATATATTGCAGAAGCTAAAAATATCGTAAAAGAATATGAGCAATTACAAACTAAATTAGTAAAATATGAAATCAATGAATTACTTGAAAATGTAGATGAAATAAATGGAGTAAAAGTATTAAAAGCTGCATTTGAAAATAAAGATGTAAATGAATTAAAAGAAATCGTAGATAGAGGAAAAGAAAAACTTCAATCTGGAATTATTATTTTGGGAACAAATAATGATGGAAAAGCGATTTTCGTAGTCGGAGTTACAAAAGACCTGATTTCAAAAGTAAAAGCTGGAGAAATCGTAAAAGTTGCGGCTCAAGTTGCTGGTGGAAACGGTGGAGGAAGACCTGATTTCGCACAAGCTGGTGGAAAAGATGGAAATGCTGTAAAAGAAGCTGTTGATAAAGTATTTGAGTTTGTAAATGGAAAATTATAATTTATATAATTGAATAAATGCCAATTAGCAAGGGGTTTATCCCCTTGTCAAAAAATTAATTTATAATTTGAATAATAAAATTTAGAAATGAGAAAAAGATGAGAAAATTTATTGGACTTGATGTCGGAGATGTGAGAATTGGAGTTGCAAAATGCGATCCTTTGGGAATTCTTGCGACTGCTCTTGAAGTGATTGACAGGACGAAAATAGATCCAATTGCAAGAATAAAAGAGATTTTAGATGATGAAGGTACGAAAAAAATTGTCGTTGGAATGCCAAAAAGTCTTGATGGTTCAAAAAAACGTCAAGTTGAAAAAGTAGAAGAATTCGTGGAAGAGTTAAAAAAAGAAATAATAGGAATTCAGATTATTTTTGTGGATGAGAGATATACGACGACAGAAGCGGAACATTATTTGAAAAACTATTCTAAAAAGAACGGGAAAGAGAGAAGGAAAGTTGTGGATATGGTGGCAGCTTCGATAATTTTACAAAAATATTTGGATACATTAGCTTAAAAATTATTTAGCACTATTTCTTAAATAATAGAGTTGTTATAGATTTTATTTATCAAGAAATTAAGACAGCTTGTAAAAAAAAATCATAGAAATTAAGAGAGAAATGATTTATTAATAATAGTATATTTTAGAAAATTTTAGAAAAAAATAAAAAAAGAAAGGATGAAAAAATGCAAAATAAAAAATCACATTATATTTGGTTACTTGTAGTTATTATTGTTCCAATTGTTATTTTATCATTGAATAAAATAAAATTGGGGCTTGATTTACGAGGTGGGACATCGGTTGTATTGCAGGCACAGGGGAAAATTGAGCCTGATACAATGAGCAAAGTTAAAAGTATTATTGAAAGAAGGGTAAACAGTATTGGAGTGGCTGAACCTGTTATTCAGCTTAGTGGAAATGATAAATTGATAGTGGAGCTTGCGGGAATAAAAGATCCTCAAAAGGCTGTTGAATTAATTGGTACGACTGCAAAACTTGAGTTTAGAATAAAAAATAGGGATGGTTCTTATGGGCCTGTGCTTTTGGAAGGATCTGCCTTGAAATCTGCAGGGGTAACAAGAGATCAAATGGGAATGCCATCAGTTAGTTTTGAATTGAGTTCGCAAGGGGCAAATACCTTTGCTAAGATTACAAGAGAAAATATTGGAAAGCAACTGGCAATAATGCTGGATAATAAAGAACAGTCGGCTCCTACGATTAACAGTGAAATTAGTGGAGGAAGTGGAGTCATAACTGGAAGATTTTCAATGGAAGAAGCAAATAACCTTGCAAATCTATTAAAATCAGGAGCATTGCCTGTGGAAATCAAAATTGTTGAAAATAGAACGGTTGGTGCGACACTTGGAGTAGATTCGATAAAACAGACTGGAGTAGCAGGATTAATTGCTTTATGTGTAATTTCAGTATTTATGATTGCTATTTATAAAATACCTGGAATTGTGGCAGATATTGCGCTTCTTATAAATGGAGTTCTAGTTTTAGGATTGCTTAGTGGAGTTGGAGCGGCCTTGACACTTCCTGGAATTGCAGGATTTATCTTGACATTGGGAATGGCAGTTGACTCGAATGTAATTACTTATGAAAGAATAAAAGATGAGCTACGGTTTGGAGAATCGCTGCACGATGCAGTGGAAAAGGGTTATGAAAATGCTTTTCCTGCGATAATTGATGGAAATATAACAACGTTGCTTGTGGCGGCTGTGTTATTTTTCTTTGGAACAGGGCCAATAAAGGGATTTGCTGTAACATTGTCACTTGGTGTGGTTGCTACGGTAATTACAGGGGTATTTGTATCAAAAATATTTTTAAGATTGTTTATACAGGTGTTTAAGATAAAAAGAGAACAGTTGTTCTGGAAAGGAGCTCTAAATAATGAAGATTAATTTGAAAGTTATTAAAAATAGAAAACTTTATTTGGGAATTTCAACGGTAATGGTTTTAATTTCACTAATTTCACTATTTACTATAAAATTAAATTTAGGTGTTGACTTTAAAGGTGGAGAATTAATTCAACTGAAATACAGTAAAAAAATAGATCAAAATGCAGTAAATAGCACGTTAAACAGTCTAATTGGGAAAATTCCTCAAATGAAGGCAAAGAGAGTACAGTTTTCTGATACGGATAATACGGTTATCATAAGAACTGAGCAAATGAGCAGCACTCAAAAAGCAAAAGTAATGTCAGAGTTAAAACAAAATACTGGAAAATTTGAAGCTGTAAAAAATGAAACTGTAGGTGCGGTAATTGGTAAGGAATTGACAGCAAATGCATTTCAAGCGTTATTAATAGGAAGTATATTGATTGTTATTTATATTACAGTAAGATTTGAGTTTATTTATGCAATAGCGGGAATTGCGGCATTAATTCACGATGTTATTATTGCATTTGGAGTTATTACAATGCTTAGATATGAGATAGATACTCCATTTATTGCGGCAATTCTTACAATTTTGGGATATTCCATTAATGATACAATTGTTGTATTTGACAGAATTAGGGAAAATATTAAGAAAAACAGAGCAGGAAGAAATAAAGTTTCGATGTCATTTGGTGAAATAATAGAAAAATCTATAAATCAAGTATTTACAAGATCGATTTATACTTCATTGACTACTTTATTTTCTGTAATTGTACTTCTTATTCTTGGGGGAGATACGTTAAAGACATTTAGTATGACATTGTTTGTTGGAATGTTAGTTGGAACATATTCATCAGTATTTGTGGCAAGCCCTTTAGTTTATATTATGAAAAAAGGTAAAGATGAGCCAAAAGCCAAAGATACTGTAAAAGATTCTGGTAAAACAGTAAATGGATACGATGAAAAGGATAAAGTCTTAGTTTAGCTAATTTATTTGATAAATATAATGAAAAAAATAAAATAATAAGTTTAGAAGGTGAAATGAAAAATGCGATGCTGGGCAGAAATAAATATAAATAATTTATATAGCAATATTGATGAAATTGAAAAAATTGTGCCTAAAGAGAAAATAATAGCAGTAATAAAGGCTGATGCTTATGGGCATGGAATGTTAAAAATATGCGATGCCTTAATAAAAAAAGGAATTAAAAATTTTGCTGTGGCAACAAGTGATGAAGCACTTAAAATAAAGGAGCTCCATAATGATATTATGGTTCTGATATTGGGACCTGTGGAAAATGAATATATGGATCTCATTGCTGACAAGAAGATTTATTTTATGGTGACAGATTTTGAAGAAATAGAATTTTTGGAAAAAACTGGAACAGAAAATAGTAAAACTGTAGATGTGTTTATAAAGATAGATACAGGAATGGGACGTGTAGGATTTCAAGAAAGTGAAGTTGAACAATTAAATAAAATTCTTAAAAATGTAAAACATATTAATCCAATAGGAATCTTTTCGCATTTTTCATCATCTGACAGCGACAAAGGATATACAAAATTGCAGGAAAGAAAATTTAAAGCAATGTGTGAAAAAATATCAAGTGGGATACCATCAATACGATATAGACATCTGCACAACAGTTTTGGAATGTTAAAATTTCAAGAAAGCATACAGGATTTTGTGAGAGCAGGAATTATAATTTATGGAGGAGTTACAAATAAAGAAACTGCACCGTATAAATTTAAGCCTGTAATGTCTCTTTTTGCGAAAATAAGTTATATAAAAACATTAAAGGAAGACAGTTTTATAAGTTATGGAAATACTTATCTTGGAAAGGCTGGAAAAACTTATGCGACTGTTTCCATTGGATATGCTGATGGAGTAAGACGTGATTTATCAAATAAAGGTCATGTTTTTTACAAAGGGCATAAATGTGAAATTGTAGGACGTGTTTGTATGGATCAGCTTATGATTTTGCTTCCTGATGAATTAAAAGATATGGCTAAAAAAGGTGATGTTGTAGAATTTTTTGGTGAGAATATTAGTGTTGTGGAGGTTGCTGAGTTATGTGGCACTATTTCTTATGAAATTTTATGTGGAATAAGTCAAAGAGTGCCTAGAATTTATGTAGAAAAATAGGAGTAAAAAAATGATACTGGATATTGGATTTGTAGCCTTGTTGATAATATTTATTCTTCTTGGATATAGAAGAGGTTTTTCTCTAGAATTTTTTAATATGTTTAAGTATATTTTTATTATTTTTATAACAAATTATATTTATAAGTTTTTTTTAGATTCAGAGAGAATTAAACCGCAAAATCAATTAAAAATTTTTATTATCATTGTTGTAGTCCAATGTATTGTCTATTCTGCCATTTTGATAATTAACAAAAAATTTTTGAGAAGCATAAGAATAGAAAGATTTGATAAATTTTCTGGAATGATATTTGGGATGATAAAATTATTTTTTGTTGCAATCATTGTATATATTGTAGTAATTGCAGGATCTATAAAAAGTAAAAGCATAAAAAATGCAAGGAATAAAAGTTTTTGCATTAAGATTATGACAAAATATGCACTAAGGTTTACGGATTCTTTTCCTGGATTTATAGAAAATGATGTAAAAAGATATGTAATAAGTCAACGGGAAAAGGAAGTAATAAATGATGTTTTACATGATTATGAAAATCCAGAACCAGATAAATTTGAAAAATCAAAAGAGATTAATTAAAATAAATAAAAAAATTTATGAAAAAAATGGAATAAAAGAAAAATAAAAAAGGAAAATTGATAAAAATGAAAATAATTGACAGGTATATTTACAATTCACTCATTTTACCGTCATTGTTTGGAATCAGCATATTTACTTTTATTATGATGTTAAATGTTGTAATGGAAGTTATGGAGCGTCTATTTGCAAGCGATTTACCGTTTATATCCATAATAGACTATCTGTTTTATGCAATGCCAGGAGTTCTTGTGCAGACAATACCTATGGGAGCATTTCTTGGAGTAATGCTTGTTTATGGTGGACTTTCAGAAACAAATGAAATTGTTGCGATGGAAGGTTCTGGAATAGGACTTTTTAGAATACTTAGACCAGCATTTATTTTTGGTATAGTATTGACATTGATTGGATTAGGACTTGAAATTTATGTAAATCCTCGTGCATTGGAAAATATAAATGCTCAGACAAAACAGGTGCTTGCTTCAAAGCCTAGTTCATTGACGGAAGAAAAAGTATTTCTGGTAAATGAAGAAAAGGGATTTGGCTTTTATATTGACGAGGTAAATAATGAAGCAGCAACAGCTAAGAACTTTTTGATTATAAATAAACGTGGCGATAATCATTATCCAATAGTTTTTTTAGCTGAAAATGCAAAATTTGATCCAGGAATTATAAATTTAAGTAAAGTAAAAGGTTATGCTTTTGAAAAAGACGGCAGCAATCAAGTTTCAGCTGAGTATATGGAACAGGAGATACCTATTACTACTTTTTTTAGAGAAAATAAAAAGGAAGTGAAAAAAAGCCGTAAAGAAATGAATATAAAGGAATTGAATAAATTTTATAAGGAAAATATAAATAAACCTGGAGAAAAGGAAACGGCTTTAAAGGCACAGGTAGAAATTTACCAAAGGCTTATAGGTCCGCTGGCAAGTACGTTTTTATGCTGGCTTGGAGTGCTTCTTTCAGTTGGGCATAGAAGAAGTGGAAGAGGAATAAGTTTTGGAATAAGTTTAATTGTTATATTTGGCTATATAGGAATGGCAAGTTATGCAAAAATTATGGTACTGAAAAATAACGTACCTGCAAATATTGCAATGTGGATTCCTAATTTTGTTTTGTTTATGTTATGTATATATTTTTCAATAAAAAAATATAGAAGAAATTAACGAGAGGAGGAGTATGAATAAATTAGACAAGTATATAATTTCAAATTATATAAAAAGTTTTATTTTGGGTATGATGATGTTTTATTTGATATTTTTACTTGCAGAAAGTATTAGCTTGACAGGATGGCTTATGGATGGAAAACTTAAAGGTCACGATGCCATAAAATATCTAAGATACGGAACACCTGAAATTATAACCAATACTGCTCCTCTTGGAGTATTGCTGGGAAGTTTATTGTGTATAAGCAAAATGGCAAAACAGCTGGAAATTGCCGCAATGAAAACAAGCGGAATAAGTTTTGCAAGAATAGCATTGTTTCCTATGATTTTTTCATTTCTTGTAAGCATGGGAGTATTTTGGATAAACTACGACATGTTAGGAAAGTCAAATACTAAAAAGGAAAATTTAAAATCTCTCAAAATTGATAATAAGGAGCCTGTAAGGGCACAAAAGAAATTTGTTTTTGTAAAAATTGATAAAAGAACAGTTTTGTATAGTGAAAATGTAAATAAAAATACTGGAACAATGGAATATATTGAAATTTTTAAATTTGAAAAGGGATTTAGCAAAATTGGTAAAATATATACTTCACCATTTGCAAAAATTAATCTAAAGACAAATGTATGGACTTTTAAAAATTTGAAGGAGTATGATAGCAGAACCAATTTGACAAAACCTGCTGATACAAAAAAATTTAAGTTTATTGCAAGTATGGAAGATGTGCTGGCAAGTCCAGTAAAGGCTAAAAACTTGACAATGCCTGAATTACGTGAAAAAACAGTTTACTTTACAAGAGTTGGGGCTGATTCTTTAAATTTAAGAATAGAATTCTATTATAGAATATCTTTTGCATTGTCATCATTTGTTATGTGTTTAATTGGACTTTCATTAGGAAGTAGATATGTAAGAGGGGGAGCAGCACTGAATATTGGTTTGTCTGTAATAATAGGTTATGCCTATTATGGAATTAGTACTATTTTACGGTCAATGGCAGTTTCAGGCACAGTTCCAATTTATGCAGCTTGTTTTATTCCATTAATTGTATTTTTGGTAGTTGGGATAAAATTGTTTAGAGATTCAGAGTATTAGTATTTAATATAATATTAATTTTTTATTTAAATGTTTATTTAGTAAAAAAGATAAAAATAAATAAAATATAAAAATTCAGAGAGGATTAAGATGATAGAAAAAATAAGGACAAATACTGGAATTGAAGTTATTTTTGATAAATTAGAAAATATTTCAACTTGTTCAGTTGGCGTGTTTGTAAAAACTGGATCACGGGATGAAAGTGATACAGAGGAAGGAATTTCGCATGTTTTGGAGCATATGATTTTTAAAGGGACTCCAACTAGAAATTATTTTGAAATCTCAGATGAAATTGATTATCTTGGGGCAAATGTAAATGCACATACAACAAAGGAGGAAACAGTTTTTTATATAAATGCCTTAACACAATTTTTGGGAAAATCTGTTGATATTTTGTTTGATATTGTTACAAATTCTACAATTGACGAAAAGGAATTAGAAAAGGAAAAGGATGTAATTGTGGAAGAAATTAAAATGTATAAGGATTCGCCAGATGATTTAGTGTTTGAGATAAATTATGCAGATTGTATAAATGGACAATATGGAAAGCCAATTATTGGGACAGAAGCAAGTGTGAAGGGATTTACAGCAGAAGAAATTAGAAAATATTATATGGAAAGATACACAAAGGATAATATTTCAATTGTTGTTTCTGGAAATTTTGATAAAGATGAAATTATTCAGAAAGTAAATGAATATTTTGGAAAATTGGCTGATAAAAAAGTTGATAGATGTGAGAAAATAGATTTTTCATTTAATGCTGGTAAAAAAGTTATTTCAAAGGATATAAATCAAGTTAATATTTGTATTTCACATCAAAGTGAAGATTACAACAGTAAAAATAAAATATATACTGATATTTTATCAAATATTATAGGAGGTTCAATGAGTTCTAGACTTTTTCAGGAAATTCGTGAAAAGAAGGGGCTTGCATATTCTGTGTATACATTTAATCAGTATTATCTTTCTGGAGGTTTAACATCAACATATATTGGAACAAATATAGAAAATTATGAAAAAGCAATAGAAATAACACTTGCAGAATTTAAAAAATTATGTGAAAGTGGAGTAACAAAAGATGAACTTCAAAAGGCAAAAAATAAATATATGAGCAGACTTGCATTTTCAATGGAAAATCCACGTTCGAGAATGGGAATTTTAGGAAATTATTATATTAGAAAAAATGAGATTTTAGATACAGAAAGAATAAAAAGAGAAGTAAGTGTAGTAGATCTTACAGATGTAAATAATTTTGCAAAAACTGCATATTTAACAGAAAATATTACAGTTCTTGGAAATATTGAAAAAATAAGCAAAGAATAGTTTATGATAGTTATAAATTAAAAAATAGGGTTAGGAGAAAAAAATGTTTCAAAGTCAAAGAATAATTGAAGATCTGAAAAATAATATTTTTCGTATGGATAAAATGATTTTATCAATAGTTTATGCACTTGTGACGATTAGTACAATATTTGTGTATAGTGCAACAAGGCAAAATGGAATGGTTGTTAAGAATATCCTATGGATTGTTATAGGGACAATACTGATGTTTATTATAGCATCATTTGATTATAAACGTATAAAACTATACATCTGGCATATTTATGGAATTGGAGCAGTATTGTTGCTGCTTGTTCGTTTTGCTGGAAAAAAGACGCTTGGAGCACAGCGTTGGATTGCATTAGGTCCGTTTCAGCTGCAACCATCAGAATTTGTAAAAGTAATAATTATTTTGATTATTGCCTACTGGATTGTAGAAAAATATAAGAATGGAATAAATAATTTAAAGGATATTATTGGCTCAATTCTTCCTGCATTGCCTCTTATATTGCTTATTCTAATACAGCCTGATCTAGGAACAACATTAATAACAATTTCTGCATTTTTATTTATGATTTTTTTGTATGATGCAAACATGAAACCAATTTGGATAATAGGAATCGTAGTAATGTTATCGGTTTATCCAGTTTATAGATTCGTACTTAGCAGTTATCAGAGAGATCGGGTAGAAACATTTTTACATCCTGAAAAAGATAAAAAAGGAAGCGGATGGCACGTAATTCAGTCAAAAATTTCAGTTGGAGCAGGAGGAGTATTGGGAAAGGGAGTATTACAAGGAAGTCAAAGTAGATTGGAATTCCTTCCTGAAGCACAAACAGATTTTATTTTTTCAGTATTATCTGAAGAAATGGGCTTCTTTGGATCTACATTAGTTTTGCTTCTGTATTTTGGATTAATTTATGATATAATGAGGATCGCCCGAATTATACAGGATAGCTTTGGCCGTCTCATACTGTATGGACTGGCGGGTGTAATATTTATGCATGTAATTGTAAATGTAGGAATGACAATCGGACTTGTGCCAGTTACAGGGAAACCTTTGTTATTTATGAGTTATGGCGGAAGTTCATTTTTGGCTTCGTTTATCATAATAGGAATAGTGGAAAGTATAAAAATCCATAATAATAAATAATTTAGAAAATAGGAGAAATTTTTGGAAAAGAACGAAATCAACGTAAATTCTGAGATGGAAGGAATGCGGTTAGATAGATACTTGAGAAAGAGTTTAAAAAATGAGCCACTTAGTAGGATTTTTGGTGCAATAAGATCTGGAGATGTGAAAGTTAACGGGGAAAAAACAAAGGAAAATTATCGATTATTATTAAATGATAAAATTATAATAAAAAATCTGTCGATGGAAAATATTAAAAAGACAAAAAAAACCGAAAATAAAATAAGAAAATTTCAAATTTCTCAAAATGAGCTTGAAAAATATAAAAAAATGATTATTTTTGAAAATGAAGATTTTTTTATTGTAAATAAGGCAGAAAAAATTCCAATGCATAAGGGAACAGGGCATAAATATGGACTTGCTGAAGTTTTTAAGAAAATTTATAAAAAAGAGAATATTAATTTTGCAAATAGGCTTGATTTTGAAACATCAGGACTTGTTATTGGATGTAAGACGTTGAAATTTTTGCGATATATTTCTCAAAAGATTAGAGATAATGAAGTTCATAAAAAATATTTTGCAATTGTTCATAATAGGAAATTTAAAAAGAAAAATAAATTTTTGGAAAATAATTTTGAAGAAAATAAAAAAGACTTTAAAATTGAAAATTATTTGACAACGGCTGAAAATAGAGTCATTGTTTCTGAAAATCCTGTTTCAAGGGAATCTAAAAAAAGCATTACTTATTTTAAATATACAAATATTGATAAATTGAAAAATCAGAAGAAAATATTGGATTTACTAGGGAAAAATAAGAATATTTCGCTTTTGGATATCGAACTGATTACTGGAAGAAAGCATCAAATTAGGGCTCAGCTAGCTGATAAGGAGCTTTTTATAGTTGGAGATAAGAAGTATGGAATAAAGGATAGGAGTGACAGATTTTTTCTATGCTGTTATTTTCTTTCGTTTGATGAATATAAATTTTCGATTTTAGATAGGGTATTTTTTTAGAAATATGAATTTTTCAAATTTTATTCTAATAAAAATGATGTATTATATAATAGTATTATAACACCTGTTATTTAGGTTTAAATCAAATTATATTAATATCAAACTAAATAATATCATTTTTCATTTTAATAATGAATTATTATGTAAAGGGTTAAGATTTAATATTTTAAAGTAATAAATAGAATTTATGTTTTTTTAATGGGAGTTAACTATAAAGAATAAAGATTTGAGTAAAATAGTTATAATTTTTAAGTTTGATTTTAAAATAACTTTGTTATAAAAAATAAAATTTTTGAGAGGTGAAAAAAATGGGTTTGTTTTCAAGTAGAAAATCAAAAAAAAAGTATGTTACACTTACATCTAAATCAAAATTGACAGTGGATATTGTAGATGATAATAAGTGGAAAAAATGTAATAGATGTAATGAAATTATTTACAATGAAGATCTGAAAAATAATTTGAATGTCTGTCCAAAATGTGGAAATTATTTTAGGCTTACAGCATTTGAAAGAATTGAACTTTTGATTGATGAAGGAACTTTTATGGAAGAGGATATGACGCTTAATTCTAAAAATGTATTAAATTTTCCAGGATATGAGGAAAAGCTGGAAGTTTCACGTGAAAGAAGCCGTATGTTAGATGGAGTTATAAGTGGAACTGGGAAGATTAATGGAATAGAAGTTAGCATCGCGGCAATGGAATTTAGCTTTATGGGTGGAAGTATGGGTTCTGTTGTTGGAGAAAGAATTACAAGAGCATTGGAACGTGGACTTAAAAAGAAAATACCTGTTGTGGTAGTTTCAAGTTCTGGGGGTGCTAGAATGCAGGAGGGAATTTTGTCACTTATGCAAATGGCGAAAACTTCAGGAGCAGTAAAAAAATTAAATGATGCGGGAATTCCATTCATTTCTGTACCTGTTGATCCTACTACTGGTGGAGTTACAGCTTCATTTGCAATGCTTGGAGATGTGATTATAACAGAGCCAAATGCTTTCATCGCTTTTGCAGGACCTAGAGTTATTGAGCAAACGGTAAACCAAAAATTGCCGAAAGGATTTCAAAGGGCAGAATTTTTGTTGGAACATGGAATGGTTGATATAATTTCAGAAAGAAAAGACTTGAAAACAACAATTTACAGAGTATTGGAAAAATTAGTGTAAATTTAAAAATTTTTCAAATGAAAGGATAAAATGATGAGTATAAAAGATGAAATTAAGGAATTAGAAGAAGCAATATCAGAATTAAAGGCATTTTCAGCTGAAAAAAACATTGATTTTTCTGCTCAGATCACAGAACTTGAAAAAAAACTGGAAGATAAATATAAGGATTTTGAGGAAAATGAAATGGATGCATGGAATAGAATTCAAATCTCAAGAAATCCCCAAAGACCGTATACTTTAGATTATATAAATGAACTGACACAGGATTTTGTAGAACTTCATGGAGACAGATTATCAAAGGATGACCATGCAATTGTTGGTGGACTTGCAATGATTGATGGCTATAAAATAATGGTAATTGGGCATCAAAAGGGTAGAGATATTGATTCAAATCTTTACAGAAATTTTGGTATGGCAAGTCCTGAAGGATATAGAAAGGCTCTAAGATTAATGAGAATGGCCGAACGTTTTAAATTACCAATTTTGACATTAATTGACACGGCTGGAGCGTATCCTGGAATAGAAGCTGAAGAAAAGGGACAAGGTGAAGCTATTGCCAAAAATCTGGCAGAAATGTTTGGACTGCGTGTGCCGATTGTGTCGGTTGTAATTGGTGAAGGTGGAAGTGGAGGAGCATTGGGAATTGGAGTGGCTGATTCTATCTTGATGCTTGAAAATAGTGTGTATTCAGTTATTTCTCCTGAAGGATGTGCTTCAATTTTGTTTAATGACTCGACAAAAGCACCAGAAGCTGCAAGAAGTTTAAAAATGGATGCAATTAGTTTAAAAAGTTTAGGAATTATAGATGGAATTATAAAAGAGCCGTTGGGAGGAGCACATAGAAACTTTGAAGAAATGGCTCAAAACTTGAAGGCTGCAGTTGTAGAGGAATTTAAGAGAATTGATAAATATTCGTTACGTGAATTATTGAAAAAGAGATATGAAAAATATAGAAGAATTGGAGATTTTTTTGAAGAGTAATTCTGATAATATTTTAGTGGATTTATTATTTAACAAAAAGATAGCAAGAAGTCTCCGACTTCTACAAGTGGGAGATCAATTGCTTTTTTTGTAAAAAAATTGAAAAAAGGATATATCCATGATACAATTTTTGTATAAAATATCGAAGAGAAATCACTAATGATAAATTTCTAAAGAAATAATTAAAAATAATATTCAAAATCAAAAGGAGGTGTAATTTTATGAAATATAATTTAGCATTCAAATACAGAATTTATCCAAATAAAGAGCAGGAATTGTTGATAAACAAGACTTTTGGATGTGTTCGTTTTGTTTACAATACAATTTTGTATACTGCGAATAAAATTTATGAAGAAACTGGGAAAAATAAAATAATTACACCTGCCAGTTTGAAGAAGGAAAATCAATTTTTGAAAGAAGTAGACAGCTTGGCGCTTGCAAATGCTCAATTACATGTAAAACGATCGTTTATGAATTTTTTTCAGAAGAGAGCAAAGTTTCCAAGATTCAAATCTAAAAAGAATAATGTTAAAAGTTACACGACAAATTGTGTGAATAATTCGATACGAATTGAAGAAAACAAATATTTGATTTTGCCAAAATTGAAAAGAGTAAAATTAAAATATCATAGAGAAATACCGAAGGATTACAAGATAAAGTCAGTAACATTGACAAACTGTAATGGAAATTACTATGTTTCTGTTTTGATGGAATTTAAAAAAGAAATTCAAAGAATGCCAAATAGTGATAAAGTAATTGGACTTGATTTTTCAATGTCTGAATTATTTGTCAGTTCTGAAAATCAAAGGGCTGATTATCCAAAATATTTTAGGATGCTGGAGAAAAAATTGAAAAAATTACAAAAATCATTATCAAGAAAAGTGAAATTTTCTAAAAATTGGTATAAGCAAAAAGCGAAAATATCAAAATTGCATGAATATATCAAAGATTGTCGAAGGGATTTTTTGCATAAATTATCGAAAAAATTGTCTGAAGTGTATAATGCTGTGGTTGTCGAGGATTTAAATATGAAAGGGATGAGCCAGGCATTAAATTTTGGGAAAAGTGTAGGAGATAATGGATTGGGAATGTTCTTGAGGATGCTTGAGTATAAACTGATGTTTTTGGGAAAGCAATTTTTGAAGATAGATAAGTGGTTTCCGTCATCGAAAACTTGTAGTAGATGTGGAAATGTTAAAGAGGAACTGAAATTATCAGAAAGAAGTTATAAATGTGAGTGCTGTGGGATTGAAATTGATAGAGATTACAATGCGGCACTGAATATAAAAGACATTGGAAAATTGATGTTGGAATATTAGGAAAATAAAAGAAGACAGGGTAGGAACTACTCGAAGAGCTTGGTAAATATATTTGGCTAGCAAAAGCAGATACTTCCCAAGAAGCTCCCGCTTTTAAAAGCGGGAGTAGTTCACCAAGGAGCTTATTGTTTAGTAAAAAGTCTTATTATATTTATTAAGAAGTCTTATTTATATATTTGGCAAGGGGTTAAGACCCCTTGTTTTTATTTTTTAAAAGAAACTTTTTTCCAAAATGAGATAAAAAATACGAAAACTTAAAGTTCAAAACACCAATTCCAGTTGCTAAAATATTTGTTAAAACGTGATTTGGAAAATATTTCTGACTGATTTTTCCAACAATAAACATTCCAAGGCAGAATATCGCCATCCGTTTAAAATATTCTAAATTTCCTCTTAATTTAGGTTTGTCTTGAAAAAATAAGATTTTTTCCACACCATTTATAAGTAAATTTATATTTATTGTTGAAATTATTGCTCCGACTAAATATCCAAAATAAAGTTCAACACAGTTAAAAAATATTCCTAAAAGAGGGAAAAATATCATAGTAAAAATTGAGATAATGTATGCACTTTTTATATTTTTAGGCATTTTTTCCAGCATTTCTATATTTCCTTTCTTCCTTGTTGTTTTTTAACTTCATGAAAAAATAAAAATTATTTTATATTATTTATTTGCTTTATAAGTGACCAATAGCCTGAGATAGCTCCTAAAATAAGAAAAATAATCAAGACAATTGGCTGGTCTGTTTTAAATAAATATTTTTTTAAAAATAAATAAAATCCTAGCATAATTAAAATTGGCAGGGCAAGAATATAAACCATATTTGTTGCAAGGGCAAAGTATTTCATAATTTTATTATTTCTTTTATTTTTTACTGCCTTATCGTTATTATGTCTTCCAAGTTTTTTTTCTATTTCAAAAAGTCTTTGTTTTCTTTTTTCTTCTTCTTTTATTCTTTCTTCCTCTGTTAAATCATTTTTTTTGTTTTCTTCATTTTCTTTTTTCATAAGTTACCTTCTTTTTCGTTTTTTAATTAAATAATTGTTATCAATAAATATTTTTTATAATTCAGATTGGATAATTATAATTTTTTCAAGATAAAAAATATTCGGCTTTCTCCAAATTCAGGATTTGAGGCGGTATCGAATATTTCAAAGCCTTTATTTTGGACGGTTTTTATAATCCATTCTGGATCAAAAATAAATTTATTCTGAATTTCATTGTATTTTCTGAATAGATTGTCATTTTCATTTTCACGGATGAATAAATCTATTTCTATCAGATGCTTTTTTTTGGATAATTGCTCGTGCCGCCAGATGCTTGTATATTCTGGTTCTTCATCTAGGAAGATGTCATTCTCAAATATTTCTGTAAAAATATCTTCAGTTACAGCGTCAAAAATTAAATATCCATCTTTTTTTAAATTTTTATTACATTTTTCGATAAATTTCAAAAATTCCTTTTCATTTTTCAAATAATTTACTGTATCAAAATTACAGACAATATAATCAACTTGGCATAAATTGTTATTTTTATTATTTTCAAAATCTACTGTATTTTCAAAATTTATAATATTTTCCTTGATAAGTCTATACCTATCTTTTGAAAATTTTTCTCCGATTATTTTTGGATCATTTAATTTTTTCTCTGCAACTTCCAGCATTTTTTCAGATAAGTCCACTCCAACAACAGAAAATCCATCTTTAAGAAATCGTAAGACAAATTCTCCAGTTCCACATCCTAAATCTAGAACAGTTCCTTTTGTTTTTATAAATCTCTTTAAAAAATTATACCAACCATCGTAATCTACATATTTCATAAAAATATCATAAATTTCCGCAAATTGCTTGTGCATAGATCCGCTCCATTCTATTTTATATAGTTTTTTCTATATATTATAAATTTCTCTTATATTATACTGTAAATATTGTAATTTTACAAGTTTATAATTTTGGATGGAGATAATAATTAAAGAAAATTTCTGAAAAAAATATATAAAAATTATTTGAAAATACTTTTTTTTGTGATATAATAAACATTGGATAGGATTTATATTAGTTCTAAAAAATAGAGGAGTGTGACAATGACTAAAAATTTATCTAGAATAAAAAAAGAACTAAAATCTTTTGCAAAAAGAGTAAAAGATTTTAAATATACAGACAAACTGTTAATTATGTTCCTGTTGACAGGTACAATAGGAATAGAAAATAATCTGTTTTCCGCACAAACAACCGATACCGCAATTGAAAATCAAATAAAGCAGATAAACACTTCAGTTCATAATTTTGAACAAAACTTAAAAAAAACTAAAGATAAAAACAATAAATCAATAAAACAATCAAATCTTGAATTAATTCAATTAATGGAACAGGGAGATCATGTTATAAAAAGCACTTGGAGTAACTGGCAATATGGAGTTAATGAATTTTATAATAACTGGGACGGAACTTATAAAGGAAAAGGAGACAAATCTAAAAAGTATCCTTATGAAGGAATTTTTGAAAGGGATTCAAATGAGTTTAACAGATACATATCTCCAGAAAGTTTATTTTATGGATATTTACCCAAATTAACAAATTCTAAATATGCTTCAACAAATTTGAGAACTGGTATAATATCAGAATATGGGATAGCAAGTTATAAAGATGCAAAAGAACCAATTGTTACTGTTGAACTTACAGCTGGGATAAAACCGAAGGCAATAAGCAGGGCTCCTTTAAGTTTACAGCCGAAAGTAGTAAATACACCAGAGTTTCCAGAAGTAGTTAGATTTTCGGCAATAAATCCAAATATAAATATTCCAAGTAATCCATCTTTACCATCAGCACCTGTCTTTCAATTGTTTTTAGGTCCAGATTCTAATGTGGGAACGTCACCTCTCGTTGGAGGAACAACTTTTGTTAATCGACTTACAGATACTAATTTTTTAGCAACTGATAATAGGAGTAAACAGAATATTAGAACACAGTTGCGTTATACATTAGACAGTAATTATACAGGACAACTAGGTTTTCCAACATCATTGATAACAGTGGCATTCAAATTATGGATGGATGATGGTGGTGCATTTGGAATGTACGAAGTTGAAAGTGATTCAAATGGAAAAACAAAAAGGGGCACTTGGCATGGAGGCGGTGGAGCGCCACCTTATGAATACAATGCTAATAATTATATAAATCCATTTAATAATTTGCCCAACAAAATTTATTTTAATTCTTATAATTTTTCTTATAATGGAGGAAATAATGAGTATAGTGGTCCAATAGGAGATTCGACAGTAGGTGGAAATACACAAAATTATAATAATCAACGTTTTTTAGTAGGAGGTTCACGATTTATTGAGATTGATAATAAAGGAAAAGCTTCTATAGATGGTTGTGTAGATAATTGCCCTGCTGTTGCTAATGTTACTTTGCCAGCAAATAAGACTCTTTATTTAAGCGGACCTTTAACTTTAGGAATGGTTTCTCAAGAAAATGGAGTAATATTCAGAAATAATGGAAAAATTACAGATGAAGGAGAAAATCAGGAACAATTTGCAATAGATACCCCAGATAATTTAGTACTTAATGTTCCTTCTCCTACTCCAGCAACAGGAACATTGACAATAAAGAAAAGTGAAGAGGGGTATTTAGGATACAAAGTTGGAATAGCACAGGTTTCAGAAAATTCAACACAAAATGTTACAGAAATAGGAAATGTACAACCAATGTATAATAATGGGACTATTGATTTTAAGGGACCAAATTCAATAGGTATGTATGTTTATTTGTATAGGACTAATGGAACAAGTACTGGGCAAGGAAGAAATGCGGCTCCAATAGGAACTTTTGCTCAACTACATAATAATGGAACAATATCGCTATCTGGAAAAGAAAGTTATGGAATGAAAGTTGCAGCTTATTCTTCAAATCAAGCCTTAATGATAAATGAAGCTAGCGGAACTATTTTATTAACAACAAATGGGAAAGATAAGGCTAATAATTCTGTAGGTATGGCAATTATGAAAGATAACACAATAAATGATACTGGAAAAGCAACTTTCCCTATTGATAGAACAATCAATAAAGGAATAATCGCTCTTAATGGTGTAGAGAATTCTGTTGGAACTTATGTAAATATTGCAAGTAATATTATTAATGATACAGATGGAAAAATTAAAATAGATTCCGAAATAGCCAAAGTAACATCAGGAAATCAAGTGGTAAATATTGGTATGCGTTCTGATATGGATGCAGCTACTCAAGCGGCTTCAACAGCAAAAGTTGATAATAGAGGAATAATAGAATTAAATGGGTCTTACGGAATTGGTATGCTTACTGATGGATCAAAACTTGTTAATAGTGGTTCTATAATTACAAAAGCAAATGGTAATGAAAAACATGGTATTGGTATCGTTGGAATTAATCAAGCAGTTATTGAAAATAGAGGTATTATACAAATAAAAGGTTCAGGAGATACAGAGAATATAGGTGTATTCTTAAGTGATCGTTCAACAGGAAGTACAGGAACTGTTGGAAGTACGACACCATTAGTGGAAGTAACAGGAAATAAATCAACAGGAGTTCTTATAACAAATAAAAGTAACCACACAATGGCTGGAAATATAAAAGTTTCTGGAGACAATGTTACAGGTGCAGTTGCAAATGATAAATCAACTATAACTCTAAATGGAACAGGAACAATAACAGTTGACAATAATGGAAATGTTTCTAATCCAATAAACGGAAAAGGTTCTTACGGTATTATTGTAAATGATGCAGATTCTAAATTTAATGGAACAAATACAACTGTAAATGCAAAAATTACAACTGATAAATCTATAGGACTTTATTCAAAAGGGGAACTAACTGTAGGAAGTGCCAATGTAACTGCAACAGATGGGGCAATAAACTTTTTGGCTTCTGAAGGTGGAGATATAAAAATAAACGGAGGAAACAGTATCACTGGACAAAAGTCATTGCTATTCTATACTTCTGACAATGGTGCAAATAAAGGAACGATTACATTCGGAGGTCCAACAACAGCAACAATAAAAGGCGGTACAACACCAAGCACAAGAGGTACGGCATTTTATTACAATTCGACAGGTTCAGGTTATGGAATATTTGATGCAGCTGGTATAAAAAATTATTTTGATAACACATTTGGAACAGGAGGTTCAGGTAGCAGTACATTAAATCATCTAACATTAAATATGGAAGAAGGTTCAAGACTCTTCATAGCTTCAAACGTAGAAACAGATTTATCAGTAGCAAATGCTCTGACTTCGTCAATATCAAGTATCGGAACAAATACTCCTACGATAAATCCTTTAGGAAACTATAAGACATTTATGCTTTATTTGAGTAAACTGAATATTGATCAGAATGTAAACTTGGATAATGTAACTGATCCATTCAATCAGCTTGAAGTATCCAATTCATCTATGAAAAATATAAAAACAATGATTGGCTCTCAAATAAAACAAGTTGGAATGGCACAGGAAAATGTAGTCAATGACATAACAAAAGTTACTTTGGAAAATGCAGCTGGAGCAGAAATTGCACTTTCAGGAGATCAGTCAACTGGAATGTATGCAAAAAGAGGAATAATAAAAAATAGCGGAAAAATAAATGTTGGAAAGGATTCAACAGGAATTTACCTTGTAGAAGATAATGGAGCTGTTGGGGTACAAGGAGCAACTGTAACTAATGAATCTACGGGATTAATAAAGATTGGTGAAAATTCAACAGGAATTTATTATAAAGCTGAAGGAACAGGAGCAAATACTGGAAGTAATGGAGGAGTAATAAATAATGGTAAAATAGAAAGTTCATCAAACAATGTTATCGGTATGACTTTTGAAAATCCTATAAGCGGAACCAATCGAGTATTAAAAAATACTGCAAGCGGAGTCATATATTTACAAGGTGATAAGTCTACAGGAATGTATGCGACAGGAACAGGAGTATACACAGCAGTAAATGATGGTGGAACAATAAAATTAGGAAATTCTTCCAATGCAGACAGTCCCAATGCAGGAATGTTTACAGATAAGCCATTTATAACGCTGGAAAACAAGGGAACTATTGATGGAGGAAATAAAGCCGTAGGAATTTATGGATATAACATAAATGTAGATTCTGGTTCTTTAACTAAAATAGGAACGGGAGGAACAGCAATATATTCTAAAGGCGGAAATATAAATATAAATGGTGGAACAATAACAGCAGGAGCAGATAATGCAGTGGGAATTTATTATACAGGTAACGGCGGAACAATTACAAATAATGCCACTGTAATGAACATAGGAGATAATTCATTTGGATTTGTAATAAAAAATGATGTATTATCTGGTGGAAATACACTACATAGTAATACATCAAACGTAAATGTTGGAAGCAATACTGTATATATTTATTCAAATGATAAATCAGGACATATAAATAACAATACAAACTTAACTTCTACAGGAAATGAAAATTATGGAATATATTCAGCAGGAAGTGTAACCAATACAGGAAATATAAGTTTCTTATCTGGTATAGGAAACGTAGGAATTTACAGTTCAAATGGTGGAACTGCAACAAATAATGGGGTTATATCAATTGGAGCTTCTGATATTTCTCCAGAAAACTTAGATGATAGAAGATATGCACTTGGTATGGCAGCAGGATATAAAACATCAGATACAGGAACTATTATAAACAACGGTACGATAAATGTAAATGGAAATGACAGCATTGGTATGTACGCAACAGGAGAAGGTTCAATAGCTAGAAATAATGTAGGTGCAACAATTAATCTTGGAGCTGATGGAGCGATTGGAATGTATCTTGATGAAAAGGCAAAAGGGTATAATGACGGTGTAATACAGACAACACCAGGAACGAAACCAAATGTAGCAATAGGAGTAGTTGTAAGAAAGGGAGCAACACTTTATAATACAGGAACAATACATATTGTTTCAGATGGTGGAATAGCAATGTTTAATGCAAGAGGAGGTATAATTCATAATACGGGAACAATTATATTGGGAACAAGTGGAGCTGCTGAAAACAGGGAAAGAGAAACAGGAACACCAGGTTCAGACACATCAAAAGAAGCTGGTGCAATAAAGATAAGAGCACCAAAAGGCGCTGCAGAAGCTACCATAACAGTAAATGGAATACCAGTAACACCTGAGGCTGTAACATTGACTGTAGGTGAAAGAGATATGCTGACATCATCACTTGGAATGTATATTGATACTTTAAGGGGAACAAATCCAATAAAAGGATTATCAACAGTAACTGATTCTGCAGATTTAATCATTGGAACAGAAGCGACAAAAGTTTCAAATAGCAAATATATAAAAGTAAGTGATGAAATATTAAAACCTTATAATGACACTATAGATCAGAGTGGAATAACAAATTGGAATATTTACTCAGGTTCATTGACATGGATGGCAACAGCAACATTAGGAGGTCCTTCAGGCTATATAAATAATTTATACTTAGCTAAAAGACCGTATACAGAATTTGCAGGAAATGAGATGACTCCTGTAAATTCATTAGATACATACAATTTCTTGGATGGATTGGAACAAAGATATGGTATAGAAAGTTTAGATTCAAGAGAAAAACAACTATTTTTGAAATTGAATAACATAGGTAAAAACGAAGAAATTCTATTCTATCAAGCAACAGACGAAATGATGGGACATCAGTATGGAAACCTTCAACAAAGAATCAATGCAACTGGAGGCTTGCTTGACAAAGAGTTCAAGTACTTGAAACACGACTGGAGAAATCCATCTAAGCAAAACAACAAGATTAAGGTATTCGACATGAGGGACGAGTACAATACTGATACGGCTGGAATCATTAACTATACAAGCAACGCCTACGGTGTAGCCTATGTTCATGAAGATGAGAAAGTGAAGATGGGCAACTCAAGCGGATGGTATGCAGGAGCTGTAACAAACAGATTCAAGTTCAAGGATATTGGAAAATCTAAAGAAAACCAGACAATACTTAAAGCAGGAGTGTTCAAGACAATGTCGCCTAAGAAGGACTACAACGGGGCATTGCAATGGACAATCGGCGGAGATGTATTTGTAGGTATTAACGACATGAAACGTAGATACCTGGTTGTAGACGATGTATTCCAGGCAAAATCTGACTACCATTCTTATGGAGCGGCTCTAAAAACTGATCTGGGATATGATGTAAGACTGGGCGAAAGAACACATTTCCGTCCTTATGGAGCCTTGAAGATGGAATACGGGAGATTTAACAGCATCAAGGAAGACAGAGGGGAAATGAGACTGGAAGTAAAAGGAAACGACTACTTCTCAGTAAAACCTGAAGTTGGAATGGAATTCAAATATGTTCAGCCGTTAGCAGTAAGAACAAACTTGACAGTGGGACTTACAGCAGCCTATGAGAATGAACTAGGAAAAGTTGGAGATGTAAACAACAAGGCAAGAGTAAGATATACAACAGCAGACTGGTTTGGAATCAGAGGAGAAAAGGAAGATAGAAAAGGAAATGGTAAGTTTGACCTGAATGTCGGCGTTGACAACACAAGATTTGGAGTTACAGTAAATGCAGGATATGACACTAAGGGAAATAACGTTAGAGGTGGAATTGGGGTTAGATTAATTTATTAATTTTTGTCACTAAAATTTAATGTAATTGTTTAGCAAGGAGTTTTGACTCCTTGTTTTATTTTGAATATCAGGGTAATTAAAATTAATAAGTGCCACTATGGCACTCAAAAAAAGATGCTTGAAAGATGTTTTAATAGACATAAAAAAATAAGTAGATATTATTTTTAGTTATCTTCTTCAAATTTATGAGTTTCAAAAATTCTGTCCATTTCTTTTTTAAATGTTGGCGATCCGACTAAATCATATTGCTTTTGTGTAGGTTGTTTACATACTGCCGCATAGTAAAATTCATGAATTTTGTCTTTTTCGCCATTAATATCACGAAGCCCTGTTTCACCTAGTATTTCGTTAAATTGTTTGATTGCATTTTGGACTTCAGTTAAAGTATGTGGCATTTTTTTGCCATCTTTTATATAGCTTTCTTCCATAATCATAGATCCGATTGGAAGACATACAGGCACATCTTGTCCTTCTTTATTATAAAACTTTACCCATTCTTCTTCAGACATAAAAAGTACCCCTCTTTCATCTCTGTAAGGTTCTGCTATTCCAAAGGCTGAAAATACTAATAATCCCAATAAAACAAGTTTCTTCATTTTGAATCACTCCTTTTTTTAATTGTTTGTAAAAATTTATAAATTACATTAATACAATATTTTTTAATTTTAATTTTATTATATTCTCTAAAATAATTATACTATATCTTTCCTAAAATTCCAAATATTCAGGTTCAAAAAATTTATTTTTCAAAAAACTATTGCTAAAAGTCAAAAAAAAATATACAATATAAGCATTACAAATACTTTATTTAAATAAAAAAATAAATATAGAAGGAGAAGATATGAGATTATCAAAGGCATTTTTAAAAACATATAAGGAAGCGCCAAAAGAAGCGGAAGTAATAAGTCATAAATTGATGTTGAGAGCTTCTATGATTAGACAGTTGACGAGAGGGGTTTATAGTTATTTGCCATTGGGGTATAAGGTTTTGAAGAAAATTGAAAAAATTGTTAGAGAAGAGATGGATAGAGCTGGTGCGCAGGAAATACTTATGCCAGTTTTGCAACCGGCTTCACTTTGGGAAGAGTCTGGGAGATGGTTCGCTTATGGTCCTGAACTTATGAGAATGAAAGATAGGAATGAAAGAGAATTTGCGTTGGGGCCTACACATGAGGAAGTGGTAACTGATATTGTGAGAAATATGATTGGTTCGTATAAGGAATTGCCTGTAAATTTGTATCAAATTCAAACAAAATTTAGAGATGAAATGCGTCCACGATTTGGATTAATGAGAGGTAGAGAATTTTTAATGAAAGATGCTTATAGTTTTCACTTGACAAAAGAATCATTGGATGAAGAATTTTTGAATATGAAAAATGCGTATTCTAGAGTTTTAGAAAGAATGGAATTAAAATTTAGAGCAGTTGATGCAGATTCAGGTTCGATTGGAGGAGATTCTTCAAATGAATTTATGGTACTTGCTGAAAATGGAGAAGATGATATTTTATACAGTGATTCATCAGATTATGCTGCAAATGTTGAAAAAGCTACGAGTATTATTGAATTGAAAGAAAGTACAGAGGAAAAATTGCCGAAAGAATTGGTGGAAACGCCTAATACCAAGACAATTAAGGAATTGTCGGAATTTTTGAATATTCCAGAAGAAAAAACTGTTAAGGCGGTTATGTTGAAGGAAGTGTTGGAAGATAAGGTAAATTATGTATTGGCACTTATTCGTGGAGATTTAGATATAAATGAGATTAAATTGAAAAATGCAGTGAATGCTTCGATGGAATTGGAAATGATGACTGAAGAAGAATGTGAAAAATTTGGGATTGTTCCTGGATTTGCGGGATCTTATGAGAAAAAGGAAGGACTTACAGTTGTTATTGATGAAACTGTAAAATATGTGAGAAATTTTGCGTTGGGAGCAAATAAAAAGGATTATCACTTTATTAATGTTAATTTGGAAGACTTGCATTATGATGTGGTTGCTGATATTAGAACGGCTAGAGCGGGAGATATTTCGCCAGATGGAAAAGGTGTACTAAAAATTGCTCGTGGAATGGAAGTTGGACATATTTTTAAATTGGGAGATAAGTATTCAAAAGCATTAGATGCGAAAGTTTTAGATGAAAATGGAAAGCAGCAAGTTATTTTGATGGGGTGTTATGGAATCGGAGTTTCAAGACTGATGTCAGCAGTAATTGAGCAAAAAAATGACGAATATGGAATTATTTGGCCAAAATCAATTGCACCGTATATTGCAGATGTGATTATTGCTAATGTAAAAGATGAAACTCAAGTAAATGTTGCTGAAAGAATTTATGAGGCGCTGAAAAATGAAAATATTGATGCTGTTTTAGACGACAGAAATGAAAGAGCAGGATTTAAGTTTAAAGATGCTGACTTAATTGGATTCCCGCTTAAAATTGTAGCTGGAAAAGGTGTATCTTCTGGAATTGTGGAAATTAAGGATAGAGCAACTGGAGAAAGTGTTGAGGTTAAGGTTGAGGAAGTTATTAATTTTGTAAAAAATTTTATGAAAAATTAAAATAAAGTGACTTAAAGAAGTTTTCTTGCTTGCTTATACTAAATTGGGAGAAGAATTGAAAAATAAAAATATTTTATAAGTTAAATAAGTTTAGAAGTCAGGAAATTACCCTAAGTTTCCTGATTTTGTACTATTGAAATAAATAATCAAATGTAAGTAAAGAATGGAGGAGATTAGGCGGTGATTGGAAAGAAAAGAGTAATTTGTTTTTTTGTCATTTTTCTATTGGTAAATATTTTTGGATTTTCTAAAAACAAAGAGAGTCAAGATGAAAAAATTGAAAAATCTGAAAATTATATTGTTTTGGAAAATGGAAATGATAAAGATTTAAAAAATAACAATGATAATAGAAATAATGAAGAACAAGAATCTGGATTGAGAAAAGATGTAGATTTGAAAAATAATAAAAATTTGAAAAATAATCTTAAAAATGAAGAAAGTGATATTAATAAAAAAAATGTTGTCAATCAGGAAGATAAGAAAATTGGACTGGTACTTAGTGGTGGAACAGCAAAAGGGCTTGCTCATATTGGGATATTAAAAGTTTTGGATGAAGAAAAAGTGCCAATAGAATATGTAACTGGAACAAGTATGGGAAGTATTATTGGAGGAATGTATAGTGTTGGTTATACTCCGGAGGAAATTGAAGAAATAGCGATTAGTATGGACTGGATGAGTCTTTTTAGTGATAAAATTGAAAGGAAGGATAAGGGAGCTGTAAGAAATTCAATTGAGGATAAAAACAGCACGGTAATTCCGATAAAAAACTTTATGCCGAAATTACCGAGTGGAGTAGTTGGAGGAAAGACAGCTAGTCAGAGGTTAAATGAACTTTTTTATGGTGCATTGAGAGTTGAAGATTTTAGGAAGTTTCCAAGAAAATTTGCGGCAGTTGCGACTGATTTGGAATCTGGGGAAGGTGTGATGATTGATAAGGGATCGATTGCAACGGCAATAAGAGAAAGTTTGTCAATTCCATCAGTTTTTGCTCCAATACGAGATGGGAAAAGGCTTTATATTGATGGTGGAGTAGTGCGAAATTTGCCAGTTCAAGATGTAAAGGTGCTTGGTGCTGATTATACAATTGGAGTGAATGTGGGAGATGGATTTACAAAAAGGGATGAATCAAAAATGAATCTGATTGATGTAATTACAGATACTACAACAATTGCGGGAAGACAGGAAGTAGAACGGCAAATTCGTATGCTTGATTTGTATATGAAACCTGATTTGGAAAAATTTGAGTCTTATGATTTTTCAAAAGTTAAGGAAATTATTGCGGCTGGGGAGGCTGTGGCAAGAGCAAACATAGATAAAATTAGAAAATTGTCAAATCCTGAGCTTTATGAAAAGTTAGAGGAAAAGCGTAAAGAATTTAGGCGAACTTGGAAGGATGAGTATAATATTACCGGAATTGTAATTGATGGAAATAAAAAATATACAAGAACATATTTTGACAAATTTTTCCCTAAAAAACTCGGAACTTTAACTAGGCTGGATATGGAAAAAATTGTTAATAATATTTATCAAAATGGTGATTTTACAACTGTTTATTATGAAGTGAAGGATAATGACCTGATAATAAATGTTCAGGAAAAGCCAAGCGATTATTTAACACTTTCTGGAAATATAAATAATGAGGATTTGGCTACTGTAAATGTAGGTTTCCAAGGAAGTAAACTTTTGAATAATACAAATGTTAGATATTCAGTAAAAGGAACGGTTGCAAATGAATATGGAGTAAAAGGTAAGGCAACTGCAGAACTTGGGAAAAATTCGAAGGCAGTAATTTATGGAGAATTTGAATATAAACGTGATATTATAGAAAATCAAAAATATAAAAATGGATATTTCAGTTTTGAAAATAGAAAATTTAAAATTGGAACAGGAATAGGTGTAGAAGTATATAAAAATTTATTGTTTTCAATCGGTGGAGGTTATCAGATATCAGATGTTGAAAAACATGAAAATAATGCTGAAAATGTGAGAAAACCATTTCCATATTATGAAGCAAAATTAAATTATGACACAAGAGACAGCCTTAAATTTGCAACAAGAGGAGTTTATTTTTTCTCAAATTACACACTGGCGAATTCAAAGCATGCTAAATTTAACTCACTAGATGCAGGTGGAGAAATTAATATTCCAATTGGCGAAAAAATAACAATTACTCCTGGTATAGCCTATTTAACATCCTACGGAAAAGATATTCCTGAAACATATAGACCTAAAATGGGAGGAATAAGAACGGCGGATAATTCATTGGAATTTGCAGGAATGCCATCTGATAAGATTCGTGGAGGAAGTATTTTTGTGGGAAGTCTAAAAGCCCAGTATAATTTATCAAAGCTTGTATATTTAGACACGACTTATTCAAGGGCGAATATTTCTGGAAAAAGTTATAGTTTTGGTAACGATGTGAAGGAAAGTTATAGATTTGGAGTTGGAGTAAAAGCATTGACAATACCAATTTATTTTGGTTTTGCAAAAGTACCTGGAGAAAGCTGGAGATATTTACTGAACTTTGGATATTCACCCGAATAAATAAAAAATAATAAATTTCTTTTTAATATTGAAAAAGTGTGATAAAATAAAACTGTAAACTTAACAAATTATAAAAACTTAGGAGGGAAAAAATGAAAAAAATACCAGAAGCAGTTGGACCTTATTCAGCATTTAGAAAAGCAGGAGATTTTTTATACATTTCAGGACAAATTGCAATTAACCCTGAAAATCAGAAGGTTGAGGCTGTTACAGTAGAGGATCAGGCAAGACAAGTACTTGAAAATCTAAAGGCAATTTTGGAAAATAACGGATTAACAACAGGAAATGTAATAAAAACTACTGTATTGTTAGATAATATTGATGATTTTATAACAGTAAATAATATTTATGCAGAATATTTTAGTGAACCATATCCAGCAAGATCTGCTTTTGCTGTAGACAAACTTCCGAAAGGTGTACTTGTAGAAATTGAAGCAATAGCTTATTTTGGAAAATAATTTAGAAAAATAAATTGATGATTTTAGAGAAATCTAGGATCATCTTTTTTTTTAAAAATAAAAAATAATATTATTTTTATAATTAATACTAAATTCTATTAAAATAACGAATTTATTATAAATCTTTTAGTAGATTAAATCTGATATTTATTTTCAGATAATTAAAGTAAATATTTGCTTTTTAGATGGGAATATTATAAAATAATTTTTATAAAAAAATTAGTAAAAAAGTTTACTTTTTCCAAAAACTTTTATATAATTAAATAAAGGTTGTTATAAAGGTAAAATTGATGTTTTGTTTATAAAAATTATAAAAAATTAAATTATAGGAAATAAAAAATAATTTAAATAAATTTTTTTAATTTTTAGAGAGGAAGAAAGATGACAAATAATTTAAAAGAACTCAAACAAGAATTAAAATCGTTTGCTAAAAAAGTGAAAGATTTTAAATACACAGATTCGGCACTTATTACATTTTTATTGACTGGTGCGATAGGAAGAGGTGCATCAGCTAATCTATTTTCAGATGGAAGCGAGATTGAAAACCAGTCAAAAGTGATAAATACTTCAATTGCACAGCAGAAAAAAGACTTTAAACGGGCAAGAATGGAAAATGAAAAACTTATAAAAAAAACAAATTCGGAATTAATTCAGCTTATGGAACAAGGAGAGCATGTTGTAAAATCACCTTGGGGAGGATGGCAATTTGGAATTAATGGATTTTATAACAACTGGCAAGGGCATTATAAAGGTCGTGGCGATAAAGTAAAAGATGTTAAATATACTAGAGATATTTCGTACAAAAAGACAGGAATTATAAAAACAATTGTAGATGATGATAACGGTCATGGTACAAATGGTGGAGATAATATAACTGGACAGGAAGAAACTTTAGTAAATAGAAAAAGTTTTTTGTATACCAGAGCTTCTAATAATCCTAATGATTATGTCAAAGGATTTATCCGTTTAGATATGCATAGTGGGGCTGATCTTGAAAGTGAAAAAAATAAATTAGGGGATAAGTTAGGAACGGCTTCACCAGAATACAGAGCTTTTGATGATGTGATAAAAATTGCTGGTAAAACAACAAACAGTGCAAAAGGAAACACGTTTATAAATTCAGGGACATACGTAATTGAAGGTGGAAATGTCACCTTTTCTAATAGCTATGAACATATTGGAGGTAAAAGTGATACGACAGTTGCTTCCGTTGTAAATACAAGTAAAGGTAATATAGTAATTCATCCATATTCGGTAAATGGTGGTATATATGATTCTAATTCAGCAGCATTTATGGTTTCTCCATCAGTTATAGGGAATGGAAATCCACAAATTTTTTATAATGCTGGAACAGTAGAAATGTATAATAAAAAATCTGCGATTTTTTTCTTGAATCCAAATGGGGATTATACAAGAAATCATAGCAATCACAATTATGGAGGATTTTTTGAACAGCCATATAGTAATTCAATTCCAAATCCTAGCGGTACATATTATGACGATGACACATTAAATCCGAGAGAAATAACAATTGTTAATAGAAATAAAATAAATACATACGGTGAAGAAGATGTAGGAGTATATTTAAAAACAGGAAAATATATAAGTTCTGCAAATCTTGATTTTAAAACAAAATCTTCAAATGGCGATTGGGCACCGCTAACTATATATGGAGATAACAGTATTGGACTATATGCTCCAATTGACAAAGATTCAAAAGAAATTGTTAAATTAATTCCAAATAAGGCTTCAGGTCCAGTTGTGGGAAATTTTGCTGTAAATTTAGGAGATTCTAGTGGAAATTCCAGAGAAATTTTTGAAACAAAAAATAGTATAAATATTGATTCTCAAACTACAGCTGGTATTCCAAGCAGATTTGTAATAAATAATGACAAGTACATTGATAAATCTTACGGGATTTTCGCTTCTAGCACTGTTGACTTGGAAACATCAACCGCAAATAAAAATATAGAAAATGGACATCAAATAAATCTTTTTAAAAATGTAAAAAATAGTATTGGAGTATTGACTGGAGATGGAGCTAGTATTAAACTTGGTGCTGGAGAAATTTCACTAAAAGGTGGATTTGAAAATACTGGTATTGTAGTTGGTGGAAGTAATACTTCGGCTTCTGGAGTTCAAAGTACAGATGGGAAAGTAAAAGGGGATGTTGTCAGCATTGAAGGTGATGGCAGAAATGACAGGGGAAATATGGCAATTTATGCTGGAAATAAAGCAAATAATGAAGTTACTGTAAATGCAGTTGTTTCAAAAGATGCCACAAATTCAGTAGCACTTATTGCAGATAAAGGAGCAAAGATTACTGTAAATGATACTATTTCTTCTCCTTCAATAATTGGTACAAATGCGATAAAAGTAACAAATGCAGGAGTACAAATATCTGGACTGGAATTTCATTATGATCCAATCCGTGTTGATGCAAAAAATGTATCAGTAGACAATGTTGGAGCAGCTTATGCCGATAATGGCGCAACAATAACAATGAACAGAACTTCTCTCCCTTCAACACAAAATATTTCTATAACAGGTGGAATTGATTCTCAAACTAAGAAAAGCGTAGGATTTGGACTTTTTGCCAATAATGGCGGTAAAATTAATGCACAGAAGAACTGGATAAAAGTTACAGATGGAGCGACAAATGTTGCTTCAATTAACGGTGCAAAAATTGATTTACAAGGCAGTAAAGTGGAATATAAGGGAAATGGGTATGCACTTTATACTGACAGCACAAGTAATTCTACAAGTGCCATTGATATGAAAGATGCAACGCTGGTACTAGATGGAGGAGCTGTTGGATATATTTATGACCAGGCTAAACCAAATGTTATAAGTTTTAATAATACCACTAATATTGATGTGCTTTCTGATGATGTAATAGTTTCAGATTTAAGAAATTCAACAAGTCCGCTTATTATAAATGTGGAAAATAAAGCTGGCAACGATAGCTTGAAAAGTCGGCTTCTTGGGGGAAATGTAAATGTTACAAGTTCAAATGGAAAGACAAACTATAAATATGCTTTGGTGGATGATGCGACAGTTCAAATAAAATCGGCAATTGATAAAGCAAATTTGATAAGCGATTCAGACAGCGAAGTGTTCACAAAGAGATTTTTATATCAAAATTCGAGACTGCATGTAGAAGCATATGGTTCGGTAAAAGCAGAATTAAATAAAGCACAGATGAGGGCGATAGATGACAGATTTTTAGCACCGGTGGGACTTGCAATTGCTGGAAGTTCAAAATCAATTAATAATAGGACAACAGAAATTGGAAATAAGGGGAGAGTTTTTGTTGACAGAACAGATGCCGGGCAAGGTGGAATAGGATTTTATGCTGATTACGGATGGCTTAATAACTATAATGCTGGAAAATTGGAAGTGGAGCAAGGTGCAACACATAATGACAGAGCCGTTGGGATGTACGGAACAAACAATTCAAATATGGTAAGTTCTGGCCCAATAAATGTTGGTGGTAAAAACTCAATTGGAATTTTAGGACTTTCGTATAGAATAGACCCTTCTACAGGTTTGGCAATAGATCCATCTAATGAGCCTTATTTTAAAAGTGCTGTACATCCAGAAAATTTTGGAAAAATAGATATTATGAATTTGCCATGGGGTGTAATTACGATGGATGATGATGGTGCAATTGGAATATTTACAAAAAATAACAGTATTGATCCAACTATAAAATCTGTTCCGTCTACATCTAAAGCTTGGCTTGTCGGTGTAAATGAAGGTACTATTACAATAAATGGAAATAATCATGCGATAGGAATGGGGTCTAGTTTTGGTGCCGTTTCAAATTATGAAGGTGAAGACCCTGTAACTCATGTTTATCATTCTGGAATAATTAATATAAATGGGACACAATCGTTTGGAATGTATGGTACAAATAATACTGATTTGAAAAATTTTGGAATAATAAATGTTGTTGCAACTACTCCTGGAAATGAATCAATAGGAATGTATGGAGATGATCCAAAGACAAAAGTTTATGTATTAGAAACTGAAAATGGAACTAGAATAAGAAATAATAGTATAATAAATGTTGGACGATCTTCTTATGGTATTTTTGCAAGAAATATAGAAATGAATGGTGGTACAATAAATGTAGGTGATGATGGAGTAGGAATTTATTCTCAAGGGCCTGATGTCAATCTTATTGCAGGAAAAATTAATGTGTCAAATAATAATGCAGTAGGAATATACATTGATGATGCTACTGTAGCTCCAAAACCTACAATTGTTAAGGGAAATGTAGATATGAAAGTTGGGCAAAATTCAGTTGGATATTTGATAACTGCAGCAAATACTAAGACAGATTTAAAAACAAAGGCATCAAGTGATGTTCACATTGGAGAAGGTTCAGTTTACATTTATTCTAGAGCGCCACAAAGTTTAGGTGGAAAAATTGAAACTGAGTCAAAAATTGTGACTGATGGAAAAAACAGTTATGGAATTTATTCATCTCAAGATTTTATAAATCGTGGAGATATTAACTTAAAGTCAGGAACTGGAAATGTCGGAATTTATTCATCTCAAGGAATTGGTCAAAACTATGGAACAATTGAAGTCGGTCCAAGTGATGCAGTAAATGGAAAATATGGAATTGGAATGGCGACAGGAAGTACGACTGCATCAATGGGGACAATAGAAAACTATGGAACAATTAATGTTACAAAAGACAATAGTGTTGGAATGTACGCTTCAGGTTCTGGTTCAAAAGCAATAAATAGAGGTACTATTGATTTGGAAGGTAATGATACGATTGGAATGTATATTGACGATCATGCTATTGGAGAAAATCATGGAACAATTAAAACGGCACCGACTCCAAGTGGTACTGGAATAAAAGGTGTAGTTGTAGCAAATGGAGGAATTATTAAAAATTATGGAACAATAAATATCGTTGGAGGTAGCAATACAGGAGTATATACTAATACGGCTAGTGCGTACCAAGAACATGGAACTAACAACTCAACAAATAAATCTTCGGTAGGAACAGCAGTTAGTAGAACAGTAGCAGAAAAATTGGTAGTAAAAGTTCCGGCGCATCCAAGCCCGGTATCAATACCGATACCAGCTGTGCAAGCTGGAATGTCAAGAGTTGACACAGACATAGCTTTGCCACAGATACCCAAAATGCCTGTTTCTGATTTTACAGGAGTTACAACATTAAATATGCCAGTAGAACAGACAGGTCATAATCTTGATAATAATAGCAATAACAATAATAGTAGCAATAATAATACAATTTCAACAAGAGAAGTGTCAACTATAGGAATGTATGTGGATACTTCAGGAATAAATTATACGAATCCTATTCAAGGTTTAAATAATTTACCTGGACTTACAGACATAAATTTAATAATGGGAACAGAAGTTGCCAATTCTTTGAATGCAAAAACGATTCAAATAGGAGATAACATTTTACAGCCATATAATAATGCTTTGGGAAGTGTTGGTGCTAAGGTAAATGTAGATTCAGCAAGTTTGACTTGGAAAGCACAGATGGTGGAATCTGGAAATGTAGCAGCACCGATAAAAACTGTATATATGGAAAAAATTCCTTATACTGATTTTGCAAATAAAAATGATACAGATACTGGACATTTTTTAGATGGACTCGAACAGAGATATGGAGTTGAAAATGTAAATTCGAGAGAAAAACAGCTCTTTAATAAGTTGAACGATTTGAGAAAAGATGAGAAAAAGATATTTGTACAGGCTATAAATGAAATGAAAGGTTATGAATATTCGAATACTCAAGAGCGTATTAATTCAACTGGGAATAAATTGGATAAGGAAATTGAATATTTACGAAACGAATGGAAAAATCCAGTTAAGCAAAATGACAAGATTAAGGTATTTGGAATGAAAGATGAGTATAAAACAGATACAGCTGGAGTTATAGATTATGACAGTAATGCTTATGGAGTTGCTTATGTTCATGAAGGTGAAGCACTTAAAATGGGTAATTCTTCTGGATGGTATACTGGAGCTGTTACAAATAGATTTAAGTTTAAAGATTTAGGAAAATCGATTGAACAGCAATCTATGATTAAAGCTGGGGTGTTCAAGACAATATCGCCAGCAAATGACCACAATGGCTCACTTAGATGGACAATCGCAGGAGATATATTTGGTGGAACAAACTATATGCACCGTAAATTCTGGGTTGTAGACGATGTATTTGAGTCTAAGGCTAATTATTATACTTATGGAGCATCCGTAAAAAATAAATTAGGTTATGATATAAGATTTTCTGAGAGAACTTACTTGAGACCTTATGGAGCATTAAAAATGGAATATGGAAGATTTACGAGTATAAAAGAAGATAATGGTCAAATGAACTTGGAAATTAAAGGGAATGACTATTTCTCAGTTAAGCCTGAAGTTGGAGTGGAATTTAAATATGTTCAGCCACTTATTTTGGGAATGCAACTTTCAGTAGGACTTTTGGCAGCGTATGAAAATGAACTTGGAAAACTTAATAGATTAAATCAAGCCAGAGTTCATTATACTACAGCAGATTGGTATAATTTGAGAAACGAAAAAGAGGATAGAAAAGGAAATGGAAAATTTGACTTAAATATTGGAGTAGAAAATACAGGATTTGGCGTAACAGCAAATTTAGGATACGACACGAAAGGTAAAAATGTTAAAGGTGGACTTGGATTTAAATTAATCTACTAATTTTATAAGCTTTGTTATTTAAATTAATAAAAAAAATAGTGATACTTTTTTGGACTTCACTATTTTTTTATAATAATTATTATATGTTTTTGTGTTTTTTAGATTTACTACAACTATACTGTTAATAAAAAAATTAGAATATATGTTGAAAATTTGTAAAAAATGTACTAAAATTATAGTGAAGATTTAACATTCAGAAAGGAGAAACTGGTGAAAACAATTTTAAGAAAAGTATCATTATTAGCAATTACAGTTCTAACGGCAGCCTCATTAAATGCCTCTAGTATTATAATGGGAAATCGTAACAATGCGGCGAAAGTTAATAATCAAAAAGTAACAAAAAATAGGGAGTTAAGAGGTGTATGGGTAGCAAGTGTAAGCAACATTGACTGGCCATCTAAAAAAGGACTTAGTGTAGAACAGCAAAAAAAGGAATTTTTGACAATTCTTGACAATGTAAAAAAATGGAATATGAATGCAGTGTTTGTTCAAGTAAAACCAACAGCAGATGCCTTTTATCCATCAAAATATTCACCTTGGTCTGAATATTTGACTGGAACTCAAGGGGTAAATCCTGGATATGATCCATTAAAATTTATGGTGGAAGAAGCACATAAGAGAGGAATCGAGTTTCATGCCTGGTTTAATCCATACAGACTTTCAACATCTGGATCAAGAGATAAATTGTCAAAGGATAATATTGGACGTAAAAAACCTGAGTGGACGGTTTCTTATGGAGGACAGCTTTATTTAAATCCAGGAATTCCTGAAGTTGATGATTATGTTGTAGATAGTATTGTAGAAGTTGTAAAAAACTATGATGTTGACGGTATTCACATGGATGATTATTTTTATCCATACAAAGTTAAAGGTCAAGAATATCCCGATTCAGCACAATATCAAAAATATGGTAAAAATTTTGCAACAGTTGGAGACTGGAGAAGAGATAATGTAAATAGACTGATTGAAAAATTACATAATGCCATAAAAAAAGAAAATGAAAATGTGGAATTTGGAATAAGTCCATTTGGAGTATGGAGAAATGCCTCTACTGATCCGTCAAGAGGTTCTGCTACGACTGCTGGGGTTCAAAATTATGATGACTTGTATGCAGATATTTTACTTTGGATGAATAAAGGATGGATAGATTATGTTGCACCTCAAATTTACTGGAATCAAGGATTCAAAGCTGCTGAATATAATACACTTGTAAAATGGTGGAGCAAATATGCTGGACAGACCAATACAGATTTATATATCGGACAAGCAGCCTACAAAGTAAACGACTGGAAAAATGCAAAGGAATTAATAAATCAAGTAAATTTCAACAGAACTTATCCAGAAGTAAAAGGAAGTATATTCTTTAGTTACAAGTCCCTGCTGACAAATCCAAAAAATGCTACAAACAGCCTAGCTCAAGGGCCTTATGCTAATATTGAAAATCAATAATTTTTTAGAAAAAGCAATTTTTATTTAGAATTGGAATTAAAAAAATCAAGAAAAATCAGTATCAGAAGAGTTTTCAAAAACTAAATGATACTGGTTTTTTATTTTTTATTTTTTTAGAATTTGCACTTTCCTAGCTTTTATAGTATAATAACTTATTGTGAAAAAAATTTAGATCGAGGTGATAATGTTTTATGGTGAAAATTAATATGGATATGATCCAGACAATTGGATTGGCAGTTATTCTGCTTTTAATTGGAATGAAGCTTAGAAAAAAAATCCAATTTTTTGAAAAATATTGTATTCCAGCTCCAGTTATTGGTGGATTTTTATTTTCAATAATTGTTTTTATTTTTAGGCAGACGAATGTAGCTCAAATTAAATTTGATGATACGCTTCAGAAGTTTTTTATGGTAATGTTTTTTACGAGTGTGGGATTTAACGCTAGTCTTAAAGTATTGAAAAAAGGTGGAAAAAAGGTTGTTATATTTTTATTTGTTGCGGCGGGATTATGTGTTATGCAAAATGTTGTTGCGGTTGCACTTTCAAAATTTGTGGGAATTCCTCCGCTGCTGGCATTGATGACTGGATCTACTCCAATGACTGGTGGACACGGTACTTCAGCAGCTGTTGCACCTACAATTGAAGCTCTTGGTCCAATATACAAAGGAGCAAACGCGATTGCAATTGCATCAGCGACTTTTGGACTTATCGTAGGATCTGCTATGGGAGGTCCTATTGCCAGCAGACTTATTAACAAATATAAATTATTGCCTGAACATTTTATAAAAGATGGAACGAAACACGGTGATGAAGATATTGATGAAGAAGTTTTAAAAAGACAAAAGCCTTATCTTGATGGAGAACGTTTTTCAATGGCATTTTTCTATATTTTAATAGCAATGGGAATAGGTTCCTATTTATCAATGTTTATTGATTATCTTATGAGTTTTACAGGTTTTGAAGCACATTTTCCAATTTATATCGGGCCAATGATTATTGCAGCTATTATTAGAAATATATCTGACAATGTAAAAGCTCTGAATGCTCCAATTAAGGAAATAAGTATTCTTGAAGATGTTGCCCTTAGTCTGTTTTTAGCAATGGCATTGATGACTTTAAGATTGTGGGAGCTTATTGATTTGGCGCTTCCAGTATTTGTTCTATTAATCGCACAAGTTATATTAATTTATTTCTATTTGAATTGGATAACATTTAAGGCAATGGGATCAGATTATGATGCGGCTGTAATGGTTTCTGGACATTGTGGATTTGGATTAGGTGCGACTCCAAATGGAATTTCAAATATGAAGGCCGTTACAGAAAAATACATTTACTCAAAAATGGCATTTTTTGTAATTCCAATAGTTGGTTCACTATTTATCGACTTTGTTAATATTAGTATTATTACTGTATTTACACAATTTTTTAAATGATAAAATAATAAAATGTAATAAAAATAAAATAGAACTCAAATTAAATAATGTATGATTCACAAGTTAATTTAAGATTACTAAATTGTAAATTTTGTGTGTTATTAATTTTATAAAAATATTTTTTTGATTTTAAAAACATATAAAATTTATATTGGTAAAGTTATTTTTAACTTGTGAACTTTTTTATATTTTATTTGTTAAAACCATTAATATTCTTTTTGGAAAAAAAATGAAAATGATTTTAAAAGTGATTTAAATAATTTACTGTTTTTTATAAAAAATATAAGGGATATGCGATAAATATTGACTTAGATAGAATAATAATAAAATTTGCAAAAAAGAATTAATTGGAGTATAATAAATTTACGTAACAAAGTTTTTTTAATCTTTACTCAAAGTTGAGAGAAAGGAGGGAAATCAATGAAAAATAAGATTTTTAAGTTTTTAGGCTTCCTATTTCTTATGATGGTTGTCGTAAATTTGATTTTGTCAATTATTTCGACATTTTTACCAGTAAAATTTGAGTCACCAAGTTCAGTTGTAGAAGCTCCACATTATTTTAATTTTGTTCTAGGGGGATTTAAGTTCTCACTTAGTCAGACAGTAGTTAATACATGGGTACTTATGCTTATAATCATGTTTATTGTAAGAGCTGGAACAAAGAAGGCAAGTGTTGAAAATCCAAGTAAAATGCAAATTGTGATGGAAGAATATTATCATTTTATTGAAAATACTTTTTTAACTACATTTGGGAAACATAAAAAGACATATATACCGTTTTTTTCAGCATTATTCGCATTTATAATGTTTTCAAATTTAAGTACATTTTTATTTCCATATATTATGATGGTAGTTAGTGAAGATGGAGTTAAAATGGTAAAACCGTTTTTTAGAACACCAACAGCAGATCCAAATACTACGATTGGATTATCACTTGTGGTAATTATTCTTTTTTTGGCGGTATCTATAAAGCAAAAGGGATTAAGAGGATATATAAAATCACTGTTTGAACCAATGTGGTTTATGTTTCCATTAAATATTGTTGATATTTTTTCAAAAGTTTTAAATACTTCAATGCGGTTATTTGGAAATATGCTTGCGGGGCTTGTAATTGTGGGACTTTTGTATAGCCTTGTTGGAAGAGGTTTGCTTCAGTCATTAACACATGATATGCTGAAGGGAAGTTTCTCCTTTTCAGTTGGATGGCCGATGATTATACAGCTTTATTTGGATTTATTCATTGGCATTGTTCAAGCATTTGTGTTTACGATACTTTCATCAGTTTACATAAGTGAAGCATTGGGTGAAGAGGAATAAAATAAAAACTGCAGTCCTGAAATTCTTTTATATGTTCAAAGTTAGTATTTTGTATAAATAAGAGTATTGTAGGACAAGATTAACTTTATTAAACAAAAAATAAAAATAAAAATTAGGAGGATTAAAAATGGCAGGAGTAGAATTAATTAAGGCAGCAGCTTTATTAGGAGCGGGAATTGCAGCAATAGGAGGTGCTGGAGCAGGATTAGGACAAGGGATTGCAACTGGTTATGCAGTAGAAGCAGTTTCAAGACAGCCTGAAGCTAAGCAAGATATTATGCAAACGTTAATTACAGGACTTGCAATTACAGAATCATCAGCAATTTATGCGTTAGTAATAGCATTCCTATTGATTTTCTTAAAAGGATAAGATTTTAAAAATAAAAAAACAGTATTTAGGTATTTTTAGAATTTTGATTAAAATTAAATTTAAAGGGATATTAAAGATAGAAAAAATAAAGAAATTCTAAAAAGTGAAGAGCTATAAAAAAGAAAATAGGATTAATATGTAAAATCAGGTTAATTTCTCAAAGTTAAGGAGTAAATATGGGAGGAAAATTAATAAACATCGACTTTACGATGGCTATTGAAATAATAAACTTTATAGTATTAGTCTATTTTTTTTCACGAACTTTTTCAAAAAAAATCGGTAAAGTTCTAGAAGATAGAAAAAAACTGGCTTTATCTGAAATGGAAATTGTTGAAAATGAAAAGGAAAAACTGGAAGATCAAAAAAAATCAATTGAAAAATTGAAAAGGGAATCTAAAAGACGTGCCAATGATATTTTGATAAAAGCTGAAAGACAGGCTGATGACAGAAAAGATCAAATTATATCGCTGGCTATGAGTAATCGTGAAAGAATGATGATAAAGGCGGAAGCTGATATTGAAAAAATGCGTCAAAATGCTAAATTTGAACTTCAAAAGGAAGTTGGAGAAATGGCAGTTGAACTTGCAGAAAAAATTATCAAGGAAAATATTGATGAAAAGCAGGATAAAACTATAGAAAAGTTTATTAATGAGATAGGAGATTAAAATGGCTAATGATGAGATTGCAAAAAGATACGCATCGGCAATTTACAATATAGCAAAATCTTCTGACAGTATAAATGAAGTTAGGGAAGTATTGAATGTTCTTCTGGAAAATTACGAGGAAGAAGAGGAATTTAGAAAAATTTTGGAAGATCCTCTTAAAAAGTTTCCAGAAAAGAAGAAGTTCTTGGAAAAATCCTTTAATCACGTATCTAGCGAAGCACTTGGAATAGTAGAATACATTGTAAAAAAACAGCGGTTATCGTTAATTAGTGATATAAAGGAATATTTTTTAAAACTTTATTATGAGGAAAATAATAAACTTCCAATAACTGCTATATTTGCAAAGGAGCTATCGGAAAAACAAAGGGATCTGTTAGTACGGAAACTTGAAAAAAAATATGGTAAAAAAGTCGTTCTTGACCTTGAAATTGACAAGGGAATTATCGGCGGAGGAATTTTAAGAATCGGTAATGAGGTTATTGACGGTTCGATAAAAAATCAAATTGAAGAAATAAAGAAAAATTTTTAGAAATGGAGGTGCTTTTCTTTGAGAATCAAGCCAGAGGAAATAAGTAAAGTAATCCGAAGCGAAATTGAAAATTACAAAAGTTCACTGGATATTTCCAATACTGGAACGGTTTTGGAAGTGGGAGATGGAATTGCCAGAATTTACGGATTAAGTGACGCTATGGCAGGAGAGCTTTTAGAGTTTGAAAATGGAACTATCGGAATGGCACTAAACTTGGAAGAAAGTAATATTGGAGCAGTAGTTTTTGGGAAAACACAAGGAATTAAAGAAGGAAGTATAGTAAAAGGATTGGGAAAAGTAGCTGAAGTTCCAGCAGGAAAAGAGCTGCTTGGAAGAGTAGTTGATGCCCTTGGAAATCCTATTGATGGAAAAGGCTCAATAACTGCTGATAAATATATGCCAATTGAAAGACAGGCATCAGGAATTATTGCTAGAAAACCTGTTACACAACCTATGCAAACTGGAATTAAAGCAATAGATGGAATGTTACCGATAGGAAAAGGACAAAGGGAATTAATAATTGGAGATAGACAAACTGGTAAAACAGCCATTACAATTGATGCAATTATAAATCAAAAAAATAACAATGTTATATGTATTTATGTAGCGATTGGGCAAAAAAGATCAACTGTTGCACAAATTTATAAAAAATTAGAAGAAGTTGGTGCATTGGAATATACGATTATTGTTGCGGCAACTGCTTCAGAATCAGCATCACTTCAATATTTAGCACCGTATTCAGGAGTTGCTATGGGTGAATATTTTATGGATGAAGGAAAAGATGTATTGATAGTTTACGATGATTTATCAAAGCATGCTGTGGCTTATCGTGAAATGTCATTATTATTGAAGCGTCCACCAGGAAGGGAAGCATATCCAGGGGATATTTTCTATCTTCACTCAAGACTTCTTGAAAGAGCGGCAAAATTAAGTGATAAATTAGGTGGAGGTTCAATTACAGCACTTCCAATTGTAGAAACACAAGCTGGAGATATTTCAGCATATATTCCAACAAATGTTATTTCAATAACAGATGGACAGATATTCTTGGAAACAGATTTATTTAATTCAGGATTTAGACCAGCTATAAATGCAGGAGTTTCAGTATCACGGGTTGGAGGATCAGCACAAATTAAAGCTATGAAACAAGTTGCTTCAAAAGTGAAATTGGAACTTGCACAATATAATGAACTTTTAGCATTTGCACAATTTGGATCAGATTTGGATAAGGCTACAAGAGATCAGCTTAATCGTGGATCTAAAATTATGGAAGTATTAAAACAGCCACAATATAGTCCATATAAAGTTGAAGAACAGGTTATTTCATTTTATTGTGTAACAAATGGATATTTTGATGATATTCCAAATGAAAAATTGAGAACATTTGAGAAGGATTTAATAGAAGCAATTAAAAATGATTCAAATATTTTAAGTGAAATTTTAGAGAAAAAATCGTTAGATGATAACTTGAAGAATGAACTTGACGAATTTATAATTAATTATAAAAAAGAATATGTCTGGTAAAGCAGGTGAAAATATATGGCAGCAAATATGAAAGAAATAAAAGAACGTATTGACAGCGTAAAAAATACCAGTCAAATTACAAATGCGATGAATATTGTATCTTCTACTAAATTCAAGAGATTTCAAGTTCTTACTTTAAAGTCACGAAGTTATGCACGTGCTGTGAATGAAGCCTTTGATAATCTAGTGGCAAGCCTTACGGGAAATAAATTTGTAATTTTTGATGGAAAGCCTGAAGTTAAAAGAGTTGGAATTATCGTAATGACATCAGATAGGGGACTTTGCGGAAGTTTTAACTCAAATACTTTTAGAAGGCTTGAAAGTATGAAAAAGGAATTTCAGAAGGAAGGCAGGGAAGTTTCAGTTATAACAATTGGAAGAAAGGCTAAAGAATATTGTAAAAATCGGGATATTAATGTGGATAGTGAATATACACAGATGATTCCTGAAACAATGTTTGAAACAGGAAAAAAAATTAGTGAAGATGTTGTACAGTTTTATTTGAATGACTTTTATGATGAAGTTTATATGATTTATTCAAAATTTGTATCAGCAATTGAATATAATATTCAAGTGGAAAAATTGCTTCCAATTGAGAAAAAGGAAGGGTTACCAACTAAGGAATATATATTTGAACCATCAGAGGAAGAAGTGTTAAATTCCTTTGTACCACAAGTATTGAATATAAAGCTGTATCAGTCATTACTTGAAAATTCAGCAAGTGAACATTCGGCTAGAATGTCGGCAATGAAGCAGGCTAACGATAATGCTTCTGAAATGATAAAGAACTTGGAAGTACAATATAATCGTGAAAGACAAGGACAAATAACACAGGAACTGACAGAAATAATAAGTGGTTCATCAAGTGTACAGTAATTTTTAACAAAAAAATACCAAGAAATCTCTTTGTACTATAACTGGGAGATGAATATAGAAATATTAATAAAAATAAAAGAGCAGAATTTTAAGAAGGAGGTTAGACTTAACCTATGAATAAAGGTAAATTAGTTCAAGTAATTGGACCGGTTATTGATGTAAAATTTGAAAAGACATTGCCGGATATTTACAATGCACTTGAAATATATAATGAAAATGGCAAAAAAATAGTAGCCGAAGTCCACTCCCACAATGGAAATAACGTTGTAAGAGCAGTTGCAATGTCTGGAACTGAAGGATTAAGACGTGGACTAGAAGTTATAGATACTGGTAAACCTATTCAAGTTCCTGTTGGAAGACCTACACTTGGAAGAATTTTCAATGTGCTGGGGGAAACAGTTGATGATGGAGAAAAACTGGATGCAGATGTTTTAAGAGAATCTATCCACAGGGATGCTCCAACATTTGAACAACAAGGTACTGATTCAGAAATATTGGAAACAGGAATAAAAGTAGTTGACTTGTTAGCTCCTTACCTAAAAGGTGGAAAAATTGGACTGTTTGGAGGAGCAGGAGTTGGAAAGACAGTATTAATTCAAGAATTAATTAATAATATTGCAAAAGGGCATGGAGGGCTTTCTGTATTTGCAGGAGTTGGAGAACGTACACGTGAAGGACGTGATTTGTATAATGAAATGACTGAAAGTGGAGTTATCGACAAAACAGCGTTGGTGTATGGGCAAATGAACGAACCGCCTGGTGCAAGATTAAGAGTTGGACTTACAGCGCTTACAATGGCAGAATATTTTAGAGATAAGGAAGGACAAAATGTACTTTTATTTATTGACAATATATTCAGATTTACTCAAGCAGGTTCAGAAGTATCTGCACTTCTTGGAAGAATGCCGTCAGCTGTAGGATATCAACCAAACTTGGCAACTGAAATGGGAGCATTGCAGGAAAGAATTACATCTACAAGTACAGGTTCAATTACATCAGTGCAAGCTGTATACGTACCGGCAGATGACTTGACAGATCCGGCTCCAGCAACAACATTTGCCCATTTGGATGCAACTACAGTATTATCAAGACAAATTGCATCGCTTGGAATTTATCCGGCAGTTGACCCACTTGATTCAACATCAAGAATATTAGAGCCAGAAATTGTTGGAAATGAACATTATAAAATTGCAAGGGAAACTCAGAAAGTATTGCAAAGATATAAGGAATTGCAAGATATTATAGCAATTTTGGGAATGGATGAACTGGATGAAAGCGATAAATTGACAGTAAACCGTGCTAGAAAAATCCAAAGATTCTTCTCTCAACCATTCTCTGTAGCAGAACAGTTTACAGGAATGAAAGGAAAATATGTTCCATTAAGGGAAACAATACGTGGATTTAAGGAAATTTTAGATGGACTTCACGATGACTTGCCTGAACAAGCATTCCTATATGTTGGAACAATTGACGATGCAGTTGCAAAAGCAAGAGAATTAATGAGTGAATAATTAATTTTAAAGATTATATTAAAGAAAGCAGGGATTTAACATTCCCTGTTTTCCCATAAATTTTTTTAAATTTTTAAAAATCACTTTTAAATGGAAGGAGGCTTTATGGCAGCAGAATTTATTTTGGAAGCAGTAACTCCAGAAAGACTCGTTTTTGAAAAGCCTGTCGAATTTGTAAAATTACGTACAGAAAGTGGAGATATTGGAATACTTGCAAAGCATATTAATTACATAACAGCTATTGGTGCAGGAGAGATGCTTGTACGTGAAAAGGACAAGGAAGATGTGACATATTATCTGGAAGGTGGATTTTTAGAAGTTAGACAGGATAAAGTTGTTATTTTGGGAGTAAATATAGTTGAAACAACTAAGGCAGAAGCTGAAAGAATGGCAAGACAAGTTGCTATTGAAAAGGCAAAAAATCAAAAGTTAAAAGAAGATCGAGATATTTTAGGAACAAAAAAACGTATTCAGAGTAATTTGAGCAAAAAGTAAATTTTAAAAAATGTGTTAAAATAGTTTCAAAAAATCAAGTAAATTAAAATAAAAATATTTGAATTTCTCTTTTATTTATGATAAAATATAAACAAAGAAATAAAGTTCTTTTTATGAAGTAGTATTTGGTTTAAAAAATTTTTTAAACAAGGAATAGTAAAGAGATTCTTTAGAAAAAAAGTTAATAATAACAATTTTGTTAGATTTAGCAGTGGTATCCAGTATACCATTTATTAAGATTTAATTTTAATAATAAACTTAAAAAATATAAATTCTTATTTTTTAAGAACTGTTATAAATATTATAAATAAAAATTAAATAAATAATTAATGTAAAGGTGGAATGGGAATGGAGCAAGCAAGAAAAAATAGAAAAAGAACACATTATAGAAATTACATAAATGAAAAATTAGTTGGAAATAAAAGAAAAAGCTTTAAAAAAGTTGAAGAAATAGTTTCTTTTGAAGTTATTGAAAGAGAAATTATTGAGAGAATTTTAGTAAAATGTTTTTTAATAAAAAGAAGCAGAACGTTTTATAGAAATTTCATAAATAGAAAATTAGTTGGAAATTTTGGGAAAAAATATAAGAGAATGTTTAAATCTTTGAATTTTGACTTTGAAAAAATTTCGCCAGATCAAATAAGACGTAGATATGTAGAAACTGAAATTAACCGTTCAAAATTTGCAAAAGGTGTTGAATATGATGGAAACTCAAACCATGAGGATATTTACTTCGATAAAGCTCCATTGCCAGTAGCATATTTTGTTGATGAAATCGTGCTAATGCCAAAAAATCCTACAACATTGTTTATGTATTGGGAAATTCGTGATGATACGTATGAAAGATTATCATCAAATAATGGAGTCATTGACAATGTAGTTATAAAACTTTTCAAGGATGGACAAGAATACAGAAAAATTATAAGACATGAAAGAATAGGTTCACACTATATTACTGGCATTGATGTAAATCAAGATTATGAAGTATCTATCGGATATGAAGATCAGTACGGAAACTTTTCTGAAGTAGCTCGTTCGGTACAAGCTATAACACCAAATGACAAAGTTTCAGATAATTTTGACTTAGTATGGGGAACTGTAAGATTAGATGAAAATACAAATCAATTAATAAAATATATAAATACACCAGTTTCTACTCCAGAAGGAAGAGAACTTTTAGGAATACCTGAAGGTTCTTATGTTTCAGAAGAAAATGATGAATTTATAATTGAAGTTATAGAAAGATTGACAAAAGTTGGAGCTTCAGAATCATTAATTGAAAGAAGAGTAGTAAAAGGAAAACTTCCAGGTCTTAGACTTGATATGAGTGGAGCAAGAAGTAGTTAAAATATTCTTAAAATAAATTAAAATGAAAAGGAAGGGAATGAAATGGCTATTTTAAACATGTTGCACGCTTGCTTACGTGTAGAAAATTTGGAAACGTCTATTGAATTTTATGAAAAGGCATTTGGATTTAAAGAAGATCGACGTATGGATTATCCAGAGCATAAGTTTACTATTGTTTATTTGGCTCTTCCAGGTGAACATTTTGAAATTGAGCTGACTTACAATTACGGTCATGGACCATATACGATTGGTGATGGTTTTTCACATCTTGCAATTGCTTCAGATGATTTGGAAGGTGACAATGCAAAACATAAGGCACTTGGATATGAAACAACTGATATTAAGGGCTTGCCTGGAAAGCCAGGACATTATTATTTTGTGACAGATCCAGATGGTTACCGTATGGAAGTAATTCGTGCAAAATAAAAATGTTAAGAGCAGTTAAATAGAAATTTTGATAAAAATAATATAAAAAGACCGAGATTTTCGGTCTTTTATAATAATGGTAAAAAATTGAGTTTAAAATTATAAGGAGGTTGTTAAATGAAAATAGTAGTTTACGGTGCTGGAGTTATGGCACAATATGTGAAGGAATCTGTAATAAATTCTGGAAATGAATTTGTTGGATTTGTTGACCCGCTTGGAAATGGAGATTTTAAAAATTTGAAGGAAAATAATGTGGATTTTGATGCAATTATAGACTTTTCACACTTTAGCCTTTTGGAAGATGTGCTGGAAGCGGGAATTAATAAAAAAGTTCCAGTGTTAATCGCTACAACTGGACATTCTGAAGCTCAAATAAAGGAAATTGAAGAAGCTTCAAAAAAAATACCGATAATTAAGGCTACAAATACTTCGGTTGGAGTAAATATTGTCAATGAAATTGTAGCTTTTGCAACAAAATTATTAAAAGATTTTGATATTGAAATAGTTGAAAAGCATCATAACAGAAAAATTGATGCTCCAAGCGGTACGGCAGACACTTTGCTGGAAATTGTGAAAGAAAACTTGGATAATAATGGAAAAGATTACAGAACAGTTTATGGAAGAGAAGGACATAGTAAACGTGCTGAAAAGGAAATAGGAGTTCATGCTATCCGTGGTGGAAATATCGTGGGAGAACACACTGTGATTTATGCTAAAAATGATGAAATAATTGAGATAAAACATGAAGCATTGTCAAGAAAAATGTTCTCAGATGGTGCAGTTAGGGCTGTGGAATTTCTTTTTGGGAAGAAAGCAGGGCTTTATACTATGAAGGATGTATTGGGATTATAGGAAAAATTATTTTGAATAATTCAAAGAATTAATATTAAGGAAATTTTAGTATACAATAAAATTTAGTGTTTTTAATAATCTAAATATAAGAAAAAATGGAAAAATCAGAGAAAGTGTGTTATACTATACGTAATAAAATCGCTTTAAAACCGAACTTACAAAGTTATAACTATTTTAAGGAAGATTCCGATATTATTTAATTTTATCAGTTTGATGTTAAAGAGATTCGAATATATAAAATTAGGAGGAAACTTATTATGAAAAAAAGTATTTTTGCATTATTTGCAATTTCTATGACAATGTTTGCGGCTGGAGAAAGTAAGAAAGTTCACGAAGTAACAGCAAAACTTCAAAAGGATTCTTATTGTAATGTTCCGAAGGAAGATGGTGAATTTAAAAAGGTAGACGGCAAGGATTATTCTAGAATGGATGTAAATTTTGAAAAATGTGTGTTTGATGGAGAAACTTATGAAAATGTAAAAGTTGGAGTGATAGTTAAGGATATTGAAAAAGCTAAAAACTATTTGAAAAAATATAAATACATGCATTTGAAGGCAGGCAGAAATTTAGTCTACAACTCAAGTGATAACAGCTATTATTATACTGGTTCTTGGGCTTTTAACAATGATAAGGCATATCCAACAGTATTTAACGGAAAATAGTAAAAAGGTTTTAAGTACGCATTGAAAGTATGCAACTAAAACAAATAAGAAAAGGAGAGGAATGTATGATTAGAAAAGTATCATTGTTAATGTTGTCGTTTCTGATGATAATGATGGCAGGCGTGATATCATACAGCAGGGAATATAAGATGAAAGTAAAAATTATGACTGAAAAGGGTGATATAAATATTAATTTATTGCCTGAAAAATCGCCTGTAACTGTGGCAAATTTTGTAAATTTGGCTAAAAAGGGATATTATGATGGATTAAAATTTCATAGGGTAATTGACAACTTTATGGCTCAAGGTGGAGATCCTGCGGGAACCGGTGCTGGAGGACCTGGATACCAATTTGAAGATGAAGTTAATAATGGACTGAACTTTTCAAAGGCTGGGAAATTAGCTATGGCAAATGCAGGACCTGGAACAAATGGAAGTCAGTTTTTTATTACAACTGTTCCAACAGAATGGCTAAATGGCAATCATACAATTTTTGGAGAAGTTGTGTCAGATGATGATTTAAAAGTTGTAAAAAAATTGTCTAATGGAGATGTAATGAAAAAAGTTGTGGTTGAAGGAGATGTTGACGCATTTCTAAAAACTCAAAAAAATAGAGTTGACAGTTGGAATAAAATATTGAAACAAAATTTTCCAAATAAATTTTAATTGAATAAATTTTAAACTAGAAAGGACAAAAAATATGGCAAAAGAAAAAGTAGTTTTAGCATATTCAGGTGGACTTGATACATCAATTATCATTCCTTGGCTAAAAGAACATTACGACTTAGATGTAATCGCATGTTGTGTTGATGTGGGACAAGATGATGATATGGAGGAAGTAAAGGTAAAAGCTATTGAATCAGGTGCTTCAAAAGTTTATGTGGAGGATATGAAAGAAGAATTTGTAAGAGATTATGCATTCCGTGCATTAAGAGCAGGAGCAGTTTATGAAAACAAATATCTTTTGGGAACTTCAGTTGCAAGACCTTTGATTTCTAAGGCATTGGTAGATGTGGCTCATAAAGAAGGGGCGGCATATATTTGTCATGGATGTACTGGAAAGGGAAATGACCAAGTTAGATTTGAAACTGGTGTATTTTCATTGGATCCAACATTAAAAATAATTGCACCTTGGAGAATTTGGGATATTTCTTCAAGAGAAGATGCGATTGACTATGCACAAAAAAAAGGTATAAAAGTAAGTGCAACAAAAGAAAAAATTTATTCGAGAGATCAAAATTTATGGCATATTTCTCATGAAGGTGGAGATATTGAAAATCTTGAAAATGAGCATAAGGAAGATGTTGTATACATGATGACAACTCCACCTGAAAAGGCACCAGATAAGCCAACTTATGTGGATATTACATTTGAACAAGGATGGCCTGTAAAAGTAGATGGTGAAGCTCTAGAGCCTGTGGAATTATTGAGAAGGCTAAATAAAATCGCTGGAGAAAATGGTGTTGGAGTAATTGACATTGTGGAAAACAGACTAGTCGGAATGAAATCAAGAGGGATTTATGAAACTCCAGGTGGAACATTGCTAATGGAAGCATTAAAGGAATTAGAAACTTTGATTCTTGATAAAGATACTTTTGAGTTTAAAAAATTAGTATCACAAAAATATGCAAGTATCGCATATTCAGGACAATGGTTTACACCACTTCGGGAAGGTCTTGATGCATTTGTAGATGAAACTTCTAAAAATGTAACTGGCACAATAAGATTAAAATTATACAAAGGAAGTATAAAAATTGCTGGAAGATTTACTGATTTTGCATTGTATGATGAAGAGATTTCTTCATTTGGTGCGAGTGAATTGTATAGTCATAAGGATGCAGAAGGATTTATTAAATTATTCTCACTTCCAAATAGAATTAGAGCTTATAAAAAACATAAATAAATTTTTTTTAAGAATTTCTGGAATTAGACAATTTTAGGAATTCTTTTTTTGCACTTTTTATTTTGCCAGGAAAATCAATTTATTTTTTCAATTTGATTATAGAAAAATTATTTTAAAACTATAACTTTTAGGGTTTTGCTATAACTAAAATTTATTACAAATAAAAATAAAAAAGTATAGTTAAAAATTTTACAAAATGAATTTTTTGTAGTACAATATAAAAGAATTGATAATACAAATGTTACTTTTTATTTAAATAGCAACTTTATTATAAAATTTTATTTTTCAAAAGTATAATTTTTTTTATTAAAAATTTTTGTTGTGAAATTGAATAAAAATAGAAAACATAAAATTGAAAAAGAGTGTATTAATAGAATTTTGTAAACTTTTAAAAATAATAAAAATAATTTAAATTGGGAGGATTTATGAGAATAAAAGATTTGTTTGAGAAAAAGGAGCATTTAATTTCCTTTGAAATTTTTCCGCCAAATAAGAATTTTTCTGTGGAAAAATTAAAGGATGTAACAGATGAATTGGTACAATATAAGCCTGATTTTATTAGTGTTACTTATGGTGCAGGTGGAAAGACTAAAGGTGGGACTATTGAAATGGCTTCACATATTAAAAATAATTTGAAGACGGAAGTGTTGGCTCATTTGACTTGCGTTGGAAGTAAAAAAAGTGAAATTAATGATTATTTACAAGAGGCAAAAAAGTGTAATATAAAAAATATTTTGGCACTTCGTGGAGATGTTCCGCAAGGGGAAACAGAAGAGATTTATAATAGAGGAGATTATAAATATGCTTCAGAATTGATTAGTGATTTGAGAAAAAATAGTGAATTTAATGATTTTTCAATTGGTGGTGCGTTCTACCCTGAAACTCATTATGAAAATAATGATTTAGTTGACTTATTTCATTTAAAGAATAAAGTTGAAGCTGGTACTGACTTTTTGGCTTCTCAAATGTTCTTTGACAATGATATTTTTATAAAATTTAAGGAACAGGCTGAAAAACTGGATATAAAAGTTCCGTTAATTGCAGGAATTATGCCAGTTACAAATGCAAAACAAATAAAAAGAATTATAGAATTGTCAAAATGCTCTGTACCTGAGAAATTGGATAAATTACTGGGAAAATATGGAGATAATCCAGAATCTATGAAAAAAGCGGGAATAATGTATGCAAGTGAACAGATTATAGAATTACTGGCTTATGGAATTAGAGGAATTCATATTTATACGATGAATAAGCCTGAAATTGCTAAGGAAATTGTGAAAAATATTGAATTTGCAAGATAATTTAATAAAAAAATATAAAATAGGAGGTAGCAAAATGTCTATAAAAAAAGTTTTAACAATTGCAGGATCTGATACAAGTGGAGGAGCTGGAATACAAGCTGATTTAAAGACTTTCCAGGAAAGAGGAGTTTATGGAATGAATGCCCTTACAGTTATTGTTACGATGGATCCACGAAATAGATGGGCTCACAAGGTTTTTCCAGTTGAGTTGAATGTTATTAAAGAGCAAATTGACACTGTTATAAATGGAATTGGAGTAGATGCATTAAAAACTGGAATGCTTCCAACTGCGGAAATTATTGAATATGTGGGTTCTGTTTTAAAAGATTTGAAAAATCCGATTGTTATTGATCCTGTAATGGTTTGTAAAGTAACTAGCGGATCAACTGAAAATCTTTTTCCAGAAAATGTAACTGCAATGAAAAAATACTTATTGCCTTATGCAACTGTTGTTACACCAAATTTATTTGAGGCAGCACAATTAGCTGGAATAGAAAAGATAAATACGATTGAGAAAGCAAAGGAGGCGGCAAAAAAAATATATGATTTAGGTGCAAAAAACGTTGTAATCAAAGGAAGAAAGTTTTTTGCAGGAGATAAATCTGTAGATATTTTATATGATGGAAAGGATTTTGAATTTTTTGAATCTGAAAAAATAGATACAGAATGGAATCACGGAGCAGGATGCACATTCTCAGCTTCAATAACTTCAGAAATTGCCAAAGGGGCGACAGTATCCCAGGCAGTTGCTACAACTAAAAAATTAATAGCGGAAGCATTAAAACAATCTTTTAAATTAAATGATTATACTGGACCGTTGAATCATAAGGCATTTGCATTAAAATAATATTTTGAAGTATGAAAAACTAAAGAATAAAAATAATTTGGAGAAAATTTATTGTAATTGGATTTTACAGTTGATTTTCTCTTTTTTTAAGATATATTATTTATTTTTATTTTAAAATTTTAAATGTATTCTTGTAATACTATTTCCCATTTAAACAGAGAACGGATTATAAATTCTTTTCCAAGCAGTCATACTATTCCCCGTTTAAAAAGCGAATATTTACTTTAATTATTTAAGAATAAATATCAGGTTTAATCTGCTAAAAAGATTTACAATGTATTCGTTATTCAAATGGAGTTTAGTATTAAGTCCTCTTGTCAGTATTTTTAAACAAGGTTTAGTATAAGAACTTTATTTTTGATAATTTTTTCAAAATATAGTATAATGTAAAAGTAAATCAAATATTGAATAGAATTAGGAAATAATATAATTTTTTATGAAATAAAAAAATAAAAATTCATAAAAGTTAAGATTGTAAAAATTAATCAGCATTTAGTATTTATTACAGTAGAAAATTAAGGACTTTTATTGGAAAATAATAGAATATTGTGTTAATTGGAGTTTTAGATTTTTACAAATGATTATATTAATAAAAATTGATAAGGAGGGAGAATGATTTATTTAGATAATTCTGCTAGCACAAAGCCGTATAAAGAAGTTATAGATGTGCTAGTTCAGACAATGGAGGAAAATTATGCGAATGCTGATGCGATTCATGATTTTTCTCATAAAATTTTTTTGAAAATAAAAAAGGCTAGAAAAATTGTGGCTGATTATCTAAAAGTGGAGGCTGACAGAATTTACTTTACAGCAGGAGGCGGAGATGGAAATAATCTTTTGCTGCAAGGGATTGTTAATGCGAATTCCCGTATAAAAAAGCATATGATTACGACAAAGATTGAGCATCCATCTGTCTATGAAGTATTTAGGCATTATGAAAATGCTGGATTTGAAGTTGACTATCTGGATGTTGACAAGGATGGATATATAAATTTAAAGCAATTAGAAGATTTGATTCGTGAAGATACGATTTTGGTTTCTGTGGGTGCTGTAAATAGTGAAATTGGAGCAATTCAGGATTTGGAGAAGATTTCTAAGATTATTTGGAATAAAAATAGGAATACATATTTCCATACTGATTTTGTGCAAGGATTTGGGTGTACAAATATAAAATTTGATAAAATTTCTGTGGATGCGATAACGGTAAGCGGTCATAAAATTCATGCACCAAAGGGAATTGGGGCGATTTATGTAAATAAACGTGTTAAAATTGCTGATGTAGTTTTTGGTTCAAATGTGGAAAATGGGATTGTAAAAAGAACAATGCCGACAGAATTGATTCTTGCATTTGCGAAGGCTGTGGAAATTTTGTCAAAAGAGGATAAAAAAGATATGAAGCATTCTCAAAATATAAAAAAAATGCTTGCTGATAAAATTTGTGAAGAAATTACAGATGTTAAACTTAATTCATCGCTTGATCCTGAAAAATCGAGTCCAAAGGTTTTGAATGTTTCTTTTAAGGGGACAAAAGGTGAAGTGCTGACACATTTTTTAGGAATGTATCAGATTTATGTTTCTACAGGTTCAGCTTGCTCTTCTAAAAAAGGGAATAGCAGAATACTGGAAGTTATGGGGCTTAATCAGTCAGAACTGGATGGGGCGATAAGATTTAGCTTTTCAAGTGAAAATACAGTGGAGCAAATTGATGAAGTTGTAAAAAGGCTGAAGGAAAGTGTAGAAAGAATTAGGAAAATGAGATAGTTTTATTATAAATTTAGATAAAATATGGAAAGGGAAAAAATGAACAATTATACTGACAAAAATTTATTGAATGCAGTGGGACTTTCTTATGGGGAGTTGTCGTTAAAGGGAAAAAATAGAGGGCAGTTTGAAAAAAAATTACGAAATAAAATTAATAAAGTGTTGAAGGGGTTTGAATATCAATTGTTTGATGATTTGTCAAAATTGTATGTTTTTATAAATCCTGAGAATTTAGATGAAATAACAGATAAATTAAAAAAGGTTTTTGGAATTGTGGGGCTTAATCAGTCGGCTAAGGTTGAGAGAAACGATGAATTTATTAAGGAAAAGGTGCTGAAGTTTGCAAATTATGCTTATGAACAAGGGGCTAGGACGTTTAAGATAAAAGTTAATAGAAGCAATAAGGGATTTGAGAAGAAGTCTATGGATTATGCACGTGAATTGGGAGCTTATGTGCTTGTAAACAGTCCCTTTGAAAAGGTTAAGATGAATGATCCTGATGTTATGATAAATGTTGATATTAGAATAAATGTTTATATTTATACAGATAGAATAAAAACTTATGGGGGACTTCCACTTGGATCAACTGGAAAAGGGCTTGTGCTTTTATCTGGAGGAATAGATAGTCCTGTTGCTTCTTTTATGATGGCAAAAAGAGGAATGCGGTTAAATTTTGTAACATTCCATAGCTTCCCATTTACAAGTCAGCAGGCTCTTGAAAAGGTAAAGGAACTGACAGATATTTTATCGCTTTATGTCGGAAAAACAAGACTTTATTCATTAAATATATTAAAAATTCAGGAAGCAATAAATACACAGACAAAAAAAGACCTGGCTACGATTTTAACAAGACGTGCTATGATGCGTCTAGCTGAAAGAATATCGAATACTATGCGATATCAGGCTTTAGTTACAGGAGAAAGTCTTGGACAAGTTGCTTCACAAACAATGGGAGGGCTTACTTGTACAAATGCTTCGGTAGAAAAATTACCAGTATTTAGACCGCTTATTGGGATGGATAAAACGGAAATAATAGAAATTGCGAAGGAAATAGAAACTTATGAAAAATCTATTGAGCCATATGAGGATTCCTGTGTAATTTTTGCACCAAAACATCCAGTTACAAATCCTAAGTTGGAGGATGTATTGGCTGAAGAAGAAAAAATTGAAAATTATGATGAAATTATGAATGAAATTTTTGAAGAAAGAGAATATTTTAATTTTGGGTAAAAATAAATTTTAAATTAAATAATGGAGAAAATTATGAAAGAAAAAAAAGAATTAAAAGGAAAGAGGGAAAAGAAAGGAGAAGGGTTGAAAAAAAAGATTGATGAAATAAAAAAGATGATATATTTAATTTATAGAAATTATCGAGATGGAGAAACACAAATACTTGCTATTTCTCTAACCTATTATTCACTTCTTGCAATTTTTCCTGTAGTTGCCCTTGTGTTGGGAATTACAAAGGGATTTGGCTTAGATAAGATATTTATTCAGAAGTTCTTTGAATTATGGCCTGGAAATAACAGTTTTTTAAAATTAATTGTAGATATAGCTCAAAAGTTACTTTTATCAACTGAAAGTAGTATATTAACTGGAGCGGGAATTGTAATTTTGATTTACTCTGCTGTTAAAGTTCTAATAATGCTTGAAAATTCATTTAATAAAATATGGAAAATAAATAAAAAAAGATCACTTACAAGAAGAGTGGTAGACTACATTGCGATTATATTTTTAGGACCAATATTTTTTGTTTTATTATCTGCATTAAATTCAGTTGTGATTGAAGAAATAGTGAAAAATTTTCCAAATAATGCTGTTTTAACAAATTTGTTTATTGGATTTTTTGGACCTGCAACATATATTATCCTATTTAGTTATTTATTTTACCTTATTCCAAATACAAATGTAAAAATTAAGCCAGCTATTTTTGCTGGAATTGTAACAACGGCACTTACTTTTGGATGGAAATTACTATTTTTACTGTTACAATCTTCAATTACGAAATATAATATAATTTACGGAAGTCTTGCATTAATCCCAATCTTTTTAATTTGGGTGCAATATGTCTGGGTAACAATTTTGCTTGGAGCTCAAATAGCTTTTTCAATACAAACTTCAGATGAATTTTTGTATAGTGAAAAAATTGAAATGCCGATAAAAGTAAAAAGAGAAGCAGGGATACTAATTTTATCATTAATTATTAAGAATTTCGTAGAAAAAAAAGAAGCATTTACATATCAAAAATTAACTGACAGGCTTGGAATGGAAGTATTTTTTGTAAAAGAGGTGCTTTCTGACCTTGAAAAAATGGGATTTATTAATGAAGTTTTCTATGATAAAAATTCAGACAGTCAATATCAAGTTGCCTATAGCCCTGAAAGTATAACAATTAGAGAATTTATGAAAAAATTTGATACTAAAAATATTGAACATTATGAAAATATTTTTGATAATTTAAATGAAGAGGATAGAAAACTTCTTGAAAAAATAAGAGAAAAACTGGCAATGAAAAAAATTGAAAATCCAGAAGGTGAGAATGGAAATAAAAGTGAAATCGAAAATATAGAACAAAAATCATCGTTCTCAGAAACAGAACATCTTGAAAATTCAGGAACGTCTGTAAAGTCCAGAAAACCAGAAGAATTGACAATAGATTTTCAAATTTCAAAAGAGCCAAAGCAAAAGGATGAAAATTTTAAAGTAAAAGATTCTAAAAAAATAATAGAAAAAGAGGAAATAGATTCTAAAAATGAGGAACAAGAAATTGAAAAGCAAACCGAAGAAGCAATAGAAATATCAGAAGTGGAAGATTCTGAAAGTAGTGGAAAAAGAGTTAGATATGAAGACGGAACTTGGAAATTTTTCTAGAAAAATAAAAATTTGAAAAAGGTTTTATTAGTTAGTTGGAAAGGGGAATGTAAACGGTGTTGACAATATTGGCGATAATTGTAAATACTATTTTAGTATCTATTATAATTATTTTATTGAATAAAAAAAATAATGAGAACTTGGAAAAGATAATATTAAATCAAATTAGTGAAAATAATCGGCAAAATTTTGAAGAAAATAAGAGAAAATTTGATGAAATTGAAAAATCAATAAATTTAGGTACAAAAAATAGCTTGCTCGAAGGAACAGGCAATATTGGAATTCTTTTGGCAGAAAATAATGAAAAAATGCTTTTAAGATTTAATGAGCTTGGGCAAAATATAAATGGAACGATAAATACAAATAACCAGCTTTTGTCTAAGAATCATACTGAAAATAGTCAACGTTTAACTGAAAGCATGAATAATGCTATTCAAAAGCTATCAACTGGATTGAATGAAAATAATACGGTGCTAACTGGAGTTATGACTGAGAATAATAACAAACTGACAAAAAATATAAATGAATTTAAGGATATGCTTAATCAAAATATAAATGAGAATTTTGAGAAACTAAATCAGAAGGTGGAAAATAGACTTGATTTGATGAATACGAAAGTGGAAGAACGTTTGTCTAAGGGTTTTGAGGAAACAACAAAAACTTTCGGAAATGTTTTGGAACGACTTAGTAAAATTGATGAGGCACAAAAAAAAATTGAAGCGTTATCAAGTAATGTCGTTTCGCTTCAAGATGTTCTTACTGATAAGAAAAGCCGTGGAATATTTGGCGAGGTTCAGCTTTATCAAATTTTGGCATCAGTTTTTGGAGAAAAAAACGACAAACTTTACCAGAAGCAATATAAACTTTCAAACGGCACAATAGTTGACTCAATTATTTTTACACCCGAACCATTGGGAAATATCGCAGTCGATTCAAAATTTCCGTTGGAAAATTATAGAAAAATGTATAATAATGAATTGAACCAAATTGAGCGGGAAAACGCGAGAAAAGATTTTGTAAATGACCTGAAGAAACATATAGATGCAATTTCTTCAAAATATATAATAAAAAATGAAACAAGTGAACAGGCAGTGCTATTTTTACCTGCCGAAGCAATTTTTGCTGAAATAAATGCCTATCATACTGACATAATAGAATATGCCAACAAGAAAAATGTAAGAATAGCTTCACCTACAACATTAATATCAGTATTAACCGTAATTCAAGTTATAATGACAAATATGGAACGTGATAAATATGCTAGCGTTATTCAGCAGGAACTTGAAAAATTAAATATTGAATTTGGAAGATACCAAACTCGTTGGAACAGTCTTCAAAAGGATATTGAAAAAGTTTCCAAAGATGTAAAAGACATTACAACAACTTCAAATAAAATAAGCAAACGTTTTACACAAATTTCAAATGTAAAATTTGATAAAAAAACAGACAATTTATTTGAAACTGTTCAAAGTCAAATTACTGAAAATTAAATTAAGCAGAATGCTTATTTTATCAAATAATAAAAAATTATAACTTGAAAAAATTGTAGACAGACTAAGAATAAAAATAATAGAGATAAATAATAACAAGATTTATAACCAGGAAGCAGAGAAAAATAACAAATCTAAAAATGCTGTGTTTATTGGAATTTTATAATCTTAAAAATGGTTAAATAAAAAACAGAAAAAGGAGAAAGTTAGATGTTAAAAAATGGAATAATATTTGGAAAATTTTATCCACTTCATATCGGACACGTTGATTTTATACAGCAGGCAAGCGGTTTTGTAGAAAATTTATACGTTGTTGTCTGTAGTGATGTCGATAGAGATAAAGAACTTTTTGAAGAATCTAGGATGAAAAAAATTCCGACTATAAAGGATCGGCTTAGATTTGTTGAAAAAACCTTTAAGCATCAGAAAAATATAAAAATCATACATTTGGCAGAAGATGGAATCCCATTTTATCCAAATGGCTGGAAATTATGGAGTGAAAGAGTACAGGAGACACTTTTGAAAAATAATATAAAAGTAGATGTAATTTTTACAAATGAAACTCAAGATGTAGAAAATTACAAAAACAATTTTTTAACATTACCAAATTTTGAAAGCACATTCAATAAAAATTTAAAAATCCAAATGATAGATACAAATAGAAATAATTTTCATATAAGTGCAACAGAAATAAGAAAAAATCCTTATAAAAACTGGTTTTTTATTCCAAAATACGTAAGAGAGTTTTTTGTCTTGAAAGTGGCAATAATAGGTTCACAACATTCAGGAAAAACTAATTTAACCCATAAATTAGCAAATTATTACAATACAACTTATGTAAAAGAATATAAAAAAGAATATGTAAAAGATGAACTCCAAAATAATGTAGATAATCTTCAATATGATGACTACAGCAATATAGCCTATGAACATAATAGAAGAATAATGGATTCTATAAAAAATGCAGAAAAATTAAGTTTCATTGATACAGATTTTTATTCTTTGCAATCCTTTTCAATTCTTGAAACAGGAAAAAAACATCCAGTAGTGGAGGATTTTGTAAGACATACAAATTTTGATGTATTATTATATATAAGGAATATATCTGATAAAGCTAATTCAAGTAGTCTTCAAGATTTTGAGTACGATAAAATATTACAAAATTTATTAAAAAAAAATAATCAAAAATATATTGAATTACCACATAAGTCAAATAAAAGTCTTACAGAAAATTATATGAAAAGTATTCAAATAATAAATGATTATTTAGAAAATTAAAAACATTAAGAAATATGTTAAAACTTTTTTAATATCGGATGAAAGTAGAATAGTGAAATGAGAATTTAAGTATAGAAAGTTGAAAAATTTTGAAAAAATCAAAAAAATTTCAAAAAAGTAGTTGACAAATAATCCCTTTTATGATAATATATATCTTGTCGATACGAAAATGTATCATGGACAATAGAGATATTAATAATGTAAAGAAGCAATTAAGTGTATAATCAACAAGTCAAGCATCTTGAAAAAGATGGCGTCAAGACTAATTAGGTGAAATTTAAATATATAAGAATATATTGAATGAAGAGTTTGATCCTGGCTCAGGATGAACGCTGACAGAATGCTTAACACATGCAAGTCTTTGGCGAAGCTGTGCTTGCACAGCCTAGCCAAGGCGGACGGGTGAGTAACGCGTAAGGGACTTGCCCTGCAGTCAGGGATAACAGACGGAAACGACTGATAAAACCTGATAAAGTCAGGCGGACTCATGTCCAGCCTGATGAAAAGAATGCTGCAGGAGAGCCTTGCGTCCTATTAGCTTGTTGGTGGGGTAACACCACAAGGCGATGATAGGTAGCCTACTGAGAGGGTGGACAGCCACAAGGGGACTGAGATACCGCCCTTACTCCTACGGGAGGCAGCAGTGGGGAATATTGGACAATGGGGGCAACCCTGATCCAGCAATTCTGTGTGCACGATGAAGGTCTTCGGATTGTAAAGTGCTTTCAGCAGGGAAGAAAAAAATGACGGTACCTGCAGAAGAAGCGACGGCTAAATACGTGCCAGCAGCCGCGGTAATACGTATGTCGCGAGCGTTATCCGGAATTATTGGGCATAAAGGGCATCTAGGCGGACGGATAAGTCTGGGGTGAAAACTTGCGGCTCAACCGCAAGCCTGCCCTGGAAACTATGCGGCTAGAGTACTGGAGAGGTGGACGGAACTGCACGAGTAGAGGTGAAATTCGTAGATATGTGCAGGAATGCCGATGATGAAGATAGTTCACTGGACGGTAACTGACGCTGAAGTGCGAAAGCTAGGGGAGCAAACAGGATTAGATACCCTGGTAGTCCTAGCTGTAAACGATGATTACTGGGTGTGGGCATGAAGAGTGTCCGTGCCGAAGCAAATGCGATAAGTAATCCGCCTGGGGAGTACGGCCGCAAGGCTGAAACTCAAAGGAATTGACGGGGACCCGCACAAGCGGTGGAGCATGTGGTTTAATTCGACGCAACGCGAGGAACCTTACCAGATCTTGACATCCTGCGAAGGACTGCGAGAGCAGGCTGTGCCTCCGGGAACGCAGAGACAGGTGGTGCATGGCTGTCGACAGCTCGTGTCGTGAGATGTTGGGTTAAGTCCCGCAACGAGCGCAACCCCTATTGCCAGTTGCCATCATTAGGTTGGGGACTCTGGCGAGACTGCCTGCGAAGAGCAGGAGGAAGGCGGGATGACGTCAAGTCATCATGCCCCTTATGATCTGGGCTACACGTGCTACAATGGTAAGCACAGAGAGCTGCAAGGCGGCAACGCCAAGCCAACCTTCAAAGCCGGTCCAAGTTCGGATTGAAGCCTGCAACTCGGCTTCATGAAGCTGGAATCGCTAGTAATCGCAGATCAGCAATGCTGCGGTGAATACGTTCTCGGGTCTTGTACACACCGCCCGTCACACCACGAGAGTTGTCTGCACCTGAAGCTGCCGGTCCAACCGCAAGGGGGAAAGCATCTAAGGTGTGGATAGTGATTGGGGTGAAGTCGTAACAAGGTATCCGTACCGGAAGGTGCGGATGGATCACCTCCTTTCTAAGGAGCAATAAGCACTGCTTCTTTACATATCTTTATATCTGTCAGGACAATGGGAAATGAATAGTAGGTAAAAGATTATAACTGAACTGGAGTAAAAAAAGTTATTCTGGATAAAAAAGCTAGAAAGGGCACACGGAGGATGCCTAGGCAACAGCAGCCGACGAAGGACGTGATAAGCTGCGATAAGCCGGGAGGAGATGCACATAATCGCTGATCCCCGGATTTCCGAATGGGCAAACCTGCATGCCTGGAGGGCATGCGTGAAACGGCAAGCCTGCGAACTGAAACATCTAAGTAGCAGGAGGAAAGGAAAGTAAAAACGATTCCCTGAGTAGCGGCGAGCGAACGGGGAAAAGCCTAAACCGTGCCAGTGCCAAGCGGACAGCGTTGCTGGCACGGGGTTGCGGGACTTCCATTAACGGATTGTCATAATGTTTAATCTGCATATGTGTAAGTGGAACCAGCTGGGAAGCTGGACCGAAGAAGGTGAAAGTCCTGTAGAACATAAAGCGTATGTGGAGACTGGAAGCACCCGAGTAGCGTCAGGCACGAGGAATCTGGCGTGAATCAGCGTGGACCAAATCACGCAAGGCTAAATACTGCTGTTGACCGATAGTGAAGAGTACCGTGAGGGAAAGGTGAAAAGAACCCTGAGCAAGGGAGTGAAACAGAATTTGAAACCGTGTGCCTACAAACGGTAGGAGCCCGTTCCGGGTGACTGCGTGGATTTTGGTTAATCATCCTGCGAGTTATGGCTGGTGGCAAGGTTAATAGACGGAGCCGAAGGGAAACCAAGTCTTAACAGGGCGACAAGTCGCCAGTATAGACGCGAAACCTAGTGATCTATATGTCCAGGCTGAAGCTGAGGTAAGACTCAGTGGAGGGACGAACTCACCGCCGTTGAAAAGTTGGGAGATGAGGCAGGTCTAGGGGTGAAAAGCCAATCGAACTAGGAGATAGCTCGTTCTCTCCGAAATGCATTTAGGTGCAGCCTTGAACTGAGATATGTGGGGGTAGAGCTCTGTATGATCTAGGGGGCGTACTGCTTACCGAAATCAAGCAAACTTCGAATACCATATATTATGTTCAGGAGTGAGTCCGTGGATGACAAGGTCCTCGGACGAGAGGGGAACAGCCCAGACCGCCAGCTAAGGTCCCTAATTATGTCTAAGTGGGAAAGGAGGTGGACATTCATAGACAACCAGGAGGTTGGCTTAGAAGCAGCCATGCCTTGAAAGAGTGCGTAATAGCTCACTGGTCGAGAGTGCCTGCGCCGAAGATGTAACGGGGCTAAGACATAAACCGAAGCTGCGGAAGGTACCTTGTATCTTGGTAGGAGAGCGTTCTGTAGGCCGTCGAAGGGATGCCGCAAGGCCATCCTGGAGGTATCAGAAGCGAGAATGCAGGAATGAGTAGCGAGAAGGCGGGCGAGAATCCCGCCGGCCGGAAGTCCAAGGTTTCCAGGGGAAGGCTTGTCCGCCCTGGGGAAGTCGGGACCTAAGCATAAGCAAAATTGTGACGGCGAATGGAAAACAGGTTAATATTCCTGTACCGCTGTTATCGCTTGAGAGACGGAGTGACGCAGGAAGGTATGAGAAGGCTGACGGTTTAGCCTTTCTAAAATTAGCGTGGGCGCGCAGGAAAATCCGCGCGCCTAGACGTGAGACCTGACGGGGAAGTGCATTTGCATAAGTCGCAGATCCTACACTGCCAGGAAAAACTTCTATCGATGAGAAGCAGCGCCCGTACTGTAAACCGACACAGGTGGACAGAGTGAGAAACTTAAGTCCGACAGGATAACTCTAGCTAAGGAACTCTGCAAAATAGCCCCGTAACTTCGGGAGAAGGGGTGCCTGACATACCTGAAGAGAGAGACGCTCCCAGGAAACATACCGCAGTGAAGAGTCTCAAGCAACTGTTTACCAAAAACACAGGTCTATGCTAAGCTGAAAGGCGACGTATATGGGCTGACACCTGCCCAGTGCCGGAAGGTTAAGAGGAGGGGTGAGAGCTCCGATTTGAAGCCCCGGTGAACGGCGGCCGTAACTATAACGGTCCTAAGGTAGCGAAATTCCTTGTCGGGTAAGTTCCGACCTGCACGAATGGTGAAATGATTTGAGAGCTGTCTTGGCTGGAGACCTGGTGAAGTTGTAATGCCGGTGAAGATACCGGCTACCTGCAGTAGGACGGAAAGACCCGTGGAGCTTTACTGCAGCCTGGCATTGGGTTCTGGCAGTGTGTGTATAGGATAGTTGGGAGACTGTGATGCAGTGGCGTCAGCCATTGCGGAGTCGCTGTTGGAATACCAACCATATGCTGCCGGAATTCTAATCTGGCAACGGAGACAGTGCTAGGCGGGCAGTTTGACTGGGGCGGTCGCCTCCCAAAGAGTAACGGAGGCGCTCAAAGGTTCCCTCAGGCTGGATGGAAATCAGCCTGAGAGTGCAAACGCATAAGGGAGCTTGACTGCAAGACTGACGGGTCGAGCAGGTACGAAAGTAGGAGTTAGTGATCCGGCGGTTCCGCATGGAAGGACCGTCGCTCAACGGATAAAAGCTACCCCGGGGATAACAGGCTGATACTTCCCAAGAGTCCATATCGACGGAAGTGTTTGGCACCTCGATGTCGGCTCGTCTCATCCTGGGGCTGGAGAAGGTCCCAAGGGTTGGGCTGTTCGCCCATTAAAGAGGCACGCGAGCTGGGTTCAGAACGTCGTGAGACAGTTCGGTCCCTATCCACTGCAGGCGCCTGAATACTGAAAAGATCTGACCTTAGTACGAGAGGACCGGGTTGGACAGACCTCTGATGCATCAGCTGTCACGCCAGTGGCACGGCTGAGTAGTCACGTCTGGCACGGATAACCGCTGAAAGCATCTAAGCGGGAAGCCAGCTTTGAGATGAGTATTCGCAGTATCCATAGAGAACATATGGTTGATAGGCTGGGGGTGCAAGTGCAGCAATGCATTCAGCTGACCAGTACTAATATTACGTCTGCTTTTAAGGTGATCTTTTACTTCTGCTATTTATTTCTCATTGTCTTGATAGGCAGCATATATATCCAGTTTGGTGATGATAGCGACAGGGATACACCCGGTAACATTTCGAACCCGGCAGTTAAGTCTGTTAGCGCCTAAAATACTTGGACTTGTCCTGGGAAGATAGGCGGTTGCCAAACTTTTTTGAATATGTGTGTCTCCGTAGCTCAGCTGGTTAGAGCATCTGACTGTTAATCAGAGGGCCGTTGGTTCAAGTCCAACCGGGGACGCCATTTTTTTATTTGTTGAATTTATTTTTGTCATGTCATATTCTCCTTAGCGGAGTTTTTTTTATTTATAGTAAACTACTTTAAAACTGAACTCAAAAATTATAATTATTTTGTTCAAACCTTAAACTTATATAATTTTCAATAGTTTAATTTTAAATAGGTTTCACTATATTATGATAATTTTTTGATTATTTACTAGATACTATTTAAAAAAAGGTCGAGATTTCGATTTATAATAGATCTGTTATTTTAATAGGAAATAGTATAAATGAAATTTAAGTATTACATAAATTGCAATATTAATTGCGACATTTTACCAAATTTTTCTTAGATTTGTGTAATATATATTACACTTTTTTTTGTTATTTTATGTTATAATTCACTTATAATAAAATTGTTTTAAAATTAAAATAAAAAATAGAGAAATTTAGGAGAATGTAGTATGTTTAATTTAGATGATACGCTTTATGAGATTATAAAAAAATATCCTGAGGCTTTGGATTTTTTTATTGCTAATGGGTTTGAGCAGCTTAAAAATAAACAGATGCTTGAGGTTATGGGGAAAAATATTAAGTTAAGAATGGCACTTATGTCAAAAAAAATTAATCAGAAACTGTTTGTTGAAAAGCTGGAAACATTTTTAAAAAAAGATGCGGATATTGATGTTTCGCTAGATGAAAGCAAAGCTGATGAGAATAGTGACTTAATAATCGAAGGAGTGCTGCCTTGCCCTATCAGAATACCACTTTTAGAAGGTATAAAAGACTGGGTAAACGAACAGAATGAGAAAAATGATTATACTATTTCATATACCTTGAAATCCGCAAATTTAGGGCTTGACTGGGTTGTAGAAAAAGTTAAGACAGGTAATCCTGACAAAGTTTCGGATATATTGCTTTCAGCTGGATTTGAGCTGTTTTTTGATAAAAATTTGATGGGACAGTACATGGAAAATGGTATTTTTGAAACACACCTTGAAAGCATGAATAAAGATTTTTGCAATGAAACTATTGATTTGCGGGATCCTAAAAAGCGTTACGCAATAATGGGAGTTGTGCCAGCAATATTTTTGATAAACAAGACTTCTTTAGGAGATAGAAAAGCACCAGAAACTTGGGCAGACTTGTTAAATGACGAATTTGAAGACTCAGTTGCATTGCCAATGGCTGATTTAGACTTGTTTAATGCTCTTCTTGCAAATCTTTACAAAGATTTCGGAATGGATGGGATACATAAATTGGCACGTTCATACAAAAAGAGCTTGCACCCTGCTCAAATGGTAAAAGCCAGAACTAGAACACCAGAAGCCCCTGCTGTCAGCATTATTCCATACTTCTTTTCACAAATGATTGACGGATCAGGAGATTTGGAGGCTGTATGGCCAAAAGATGGAGCTTTGCTAAGCCCAATATTTATGATTACAAAAAAATCTAAGGCAGATAAAATCAAGCCATTTATGGACTTATTCATGTCAAATGAAATTGGAACAATTTTTTCTGCAAACGGAAAATTCCCATCAACAAATCCAAATGTGGATAACCATTTAGAAGAGCATCAGAATTTCAAATGGATTGGCTGGGATTTCATTTATAGCCATGATATTGGGAAAATTATTCGTGAATGTGAAGAAGAATTTAATAATGATGTACAAAAAAGTTTTACAGAATAATTTTTAAATAAAAAAGGAGAAAAATTATGAATTTGATAATATTTTCAGGCCCACCATCATCAGGAAAAACAAGCGTTATTCTAAAAACAGTAGAAGCCTTAAAATCACAAGGAATGTCAGTGGGAGTAGTAAAATTTGACTGTCTTTATACAGATGACGACAAATTATATGCAAAAGCAGGAATTCCAGTAAAAAAAGGAATTTCAGGTGCTTTATGTCCAGACCATTTCTTCGTATCAAATATCGAGGAAGTTGTGCAATGGGGAAACAGCCTTGGGCTTTCAATATTAATTACAGAATCGGCAGGACTTTGCAACAGATGTTCGCCATATATCAAGGACATCAAGGGAGTCTGTGTAATTGACAATTTATCAGGAATTAATACGCCTAAAAAGATTGGACCATTATTAAAAGCTGCTGATATTGTTATTATTACCAAAGGAGACATTGTTTCACAAGCTGAACGTGAAGTTTTTGCCTCACGTGTGAACTCCGTAAACCCAAAAGCTGTAACAATGCACGTTAACGGGCTTACTGGACAAGGAGCGTACGAATTAAGTACACTTCTTTACGAAAAAGAATTGGAAATAGACAGCGTTCAGGGAATGGAACTTAGATTTCCTATGCCATCGGCACTTTGCTCTTACTGCTTGGGAGAAAAGAGAATCGGTGAAAAATACCAGATGGGTAATGTCCGAAAAATGAATTTACAGCAATAAAAAAAATAGATAAAAATAATAAAAAAGGAAAAAACATGAAAAATAACGATTTAATAAATAAATTGACTATTAGTGAACTTAGCAATAAATATCCCTTTGCAGAAAACTTTTTTACTGAAAACCACTTACCTGTAGAAACTTTTCAGGATAGGACATTTCACGAGTTCATCGTAACTTTTGCAGAAGATAAAATCGAAGACTTTGCACTGGATGTGGAAAAAATTGAGGAAAGTCTTGTTGACTACATTGAGCAGATGAAACTTTTTTTGGGAATGGAAGAGGAAAATTCGATTGATCTGCTTACAATCCTTGCTGGACAGGATAAATCAGGAAATAAAGAGGGATTTGAAAGGCTCGACATTCATAAATCAGAAATTATTTCCATTGTAGGACCTACAGGCTCTGGAAAATCAAGACTTCTTGCCGACATCGAATGGACTGCCCAGAAAGATACTCCAACACAGCGTCAAATCCTTATAAATGGTGAACTTCCAGACAAAAAATGGCGTTATTCCTCAAACAACAAATTAGTCGCACAACTATCACAAAATATGAATTTTGTTATGGATTTATCGGTAAAGGAATTTCTAGAACTGCACGCTCAAAGCCGAATGATTGAAGATATTGATGAAACTGTGGAAAAAATCATTACCGCTGCAAACAATCTGGCTGGAGAGCAATTTGACTTAACTACTGCAATTACAGCCCTAAGTGGTGGACAATCCCGTGCTTTGATGATTGCCGACACAGCCATTCTAAGTTCATCTCCAATTGTCCTAATTGACGAAATTGAAAATGCAGGAATTGACAGGAAAAAAGCTTTGGAATTACTTGTTTCATCTGACAAAATCGTATTAATGGCAACACACGATCCAACATTGGCACTAATAGCAGATAAACGAATTATAATAAAAAATGGTGGAATTAGTAAAATTATCACGACAAGTGCGGAGGAAAAGAAAATTTTGAAAAAACTGGATGAAATGGATGATGTTATTCAGAAGATGAGAAGTAATTTGAGAAAAGGGGAAGTTTTGAGAAATGATTTTTAATTAAAAAATTTGTTTTTGAAAATTATTAATGAAACTAAATTAGGGAGATTTATATTATTTCTCGTTTGAATAGAATAAACGATTAGCTATAAATTTTTTCGCAAGGGGTCTTGACCCCTTGTTAAGATAAAGAATATTAAGTTATTAAATAAGCCTATTGTTATTTTCAATTTATATTTTAAAAATTTAAATTTTTTTGCCTACAATGTAAAATCTATGAATTCTTCCTTCCACTGCTCCATTTGCCTCAATTATTTCCTGTATCTTATACAAGTTGTCAAGATGGCTTTTGACTGAAAAATTTGGAAATTCCCATTCAATAATTTTTGCAAACCATACAAGAGCTACTGTATCAGAAAACTTTATTGGCTGAAATGTTTCGCCACTTTCTAATATTTCAAATCCTTGTTCAGAAATTTCTTGCTGTTTAATATTAAGATAATGTTCAGAGTATGGTAAATCTTTATATTCAGGTAGTAAAATTTCAACACGTTCCCTATCATTTTCTGCCCCTATTTGCTGTGTAATAAAAATTCCATCTTTTTTCAAAATTCTTTTTAATTTTGCAACATTATAAGCCCATGACGATTGGTAATTATGTCAAAATATTTATTTTCAAATGGGAGTTTTTCATCTCCATCCGCTTTTTTAAAATTTATTCCTAGTGGCAGTAATACTTTTTTATATAGTTCAACATTTGGCTGATAACTTTCAGTTGCTGATATATTATGTTTTGGATAGTTTAATGAAAGTAAAAATTCTCCACCACCTGTTTCCATATCTAGCAATTTCATATCATTTTTTAAATACTTATTTATAACTGTTCTAAAATCCCAAAGTAAATTTTCCTCTTCTGAATAACGTCCATAAATATGAGAAAAATCCCAGCCGTGTATATGTGCCATTTTTTTCTTTCAGCCACTCTTCTTTTAATTTTTTTTTATCCATAAATATCCTTTCAATAGCTTTCTTAAATAGTTTCCTTAAACATTATTATAAATACAAAAATTAGTAAAATACAGCAAATTAACAGAGAAATTATCCCATAAATATTTACTAAAATTACGCAAAGTAATGATCCAATAAGGAAAAATCCGTCTAAGCCTAAATATATCCAAAAACTTTGTAAATGTGATTTGTCTTTAGTTTTGATGTATTTAACTAAATTGTCCATTCCGCTTCGCAGATTTCCTGTACACATTGTAGTGGCTCCTGCGAGACCTCTAATTTTTCTGAAGCCTTGGTATTGAATTGCGGCGATAAAGGACATGATTATGTTTACGATGATATTCCAGTTTCCGCTTGGAATGAAAGAAATAAAAAACATTACTATAACCTGATAGATTATTACGATTTGCTGCCATCTGAAAATCTTATGCTTTTCAAATTTCGTTTTTATAAGTTCAGTAAATAATATTCCAAGTGCAAAAAATAAAATTGGCATAAAGTAATCAAAGGATTTTTCCCATTCTCTTTTTCCTAAATTTATTGCAAGGTAGACAATGTTTCCAGTTTGTGCATTAGCAAGCACTTTTCCACGTGTAATGAACGTGTATGCATCCATAAACCCTCCAACCATGCACAGCATCATTCCTAATCGAAATGTTTCTGGAGGATATTCTTCTCCGTTAAATAAAATTTTTTTAATTCTTTTACTCATAAAAAAATCTGATCCTTTCTTTTGTTTTCTTTTTTGTCTTCAAATTAATTATTATTTTTCTAAAATATCAAATTTATATCCAACACCCCAAATTGTCTTAATATTCCATTTTTTATGCTCATAGTTGTCTAATTTTGCACGAAGCCTTTTTATATGTGTATCAACAGTACGGCTTTCTCCAAAATAATCAAATCCCCAAATTAGATCTAACAAATTCTCTCTTGTAAAAACTTTATTCTGATTTGTTGCAAGAGTCCATAAAATTTCAATTTCCTTTTTAGTCAGTGAAATTATCTCATCATTTACCTTTACCGTAAAATTGTTTAAATCAATTTCAAGATTATCAAAAGTAAAGATTTTTTCACTTTCATCATTTTTAGGCATTATTCTACGTAAAATTGCATTTATTCTGGCAATTATTTCTCCTGGCGAGAATGGTTTTACAATATAGTCATCTGCCCCAATTTCAAGCCCCATTATTTTTTCATAATCTTCGCCACGTGCTGTAATCATTATAATTGGAACATTTGAAAATTTTCTCGTTTCACGGCACACATCAAATCCATCTTTTTTCGGCATCATCACATCCAGCAAAACTATATCAAATTTATTTTTTTCAATTTCTTTTAATGCTGTTTCCCCGTCAAAAACAGCACTTACAGTAAAATTATTTTTTTTGCAGTATTCTGAAAGTATTGACACGATTTGCTTATTATCGTCTGCAATCAGTACTTTATACATATTTTCCTCACTTCTTTTCAAAATTAATATAATAAAATTTTATCATAATTTTCTTAAAATATAAACATTAATTTTTACATTTATCTAAATACTTAATTTTTAAATTGATAAAACAATTAAATAAAATATTTTAGTATTTAGACTAGACTTGAGACAGTCTTTTTGATAAACTTTAAAGAAGAAAGTTATACATCAAAAGCAAGTTTCTTTGATGGAGATGATATCCCAGTATATGATAAAGAAAATGATAAAACTAATTATATATTTAGTGGAAAAAGAATAAAAAGAGGACTATATAAAACAAGAAAAGGTAAACTCATAAATGCAGATTGTAATGGAGCATTAAATATTTTAAGAAAAAGTAAAATTGTGGACTTAAGTGTCCTATACAATAGAGGTGAGCTGAACATACCTAAAAGAATAAGGGTAGTGTAAAGCTATCAAATTTTTTAGAAAATTTCTAAATGATTTTAAAGATTTTAGAACCCTGCGACTTCAGTCGTGGGAGGTTCAGATAATATAAAAAATTGTAAAAAATGAAAAATTTAGAAACAAAAAAGGAGGGAAAAATGCAAGAAATTATAAAAGTTTTACAAGTTTTGTATAAAACTATTATTTCTTATCTCATTTCCACAAAAGTAAAGCTTATGCAAAATGAAAATAAGTATCTGAAAAATGATATTCGTTTAAAGAAGTTTAAATTTACAATATTAAAAAAAATGGAAAATGAAATAAGGAAATTAAGAAAAGTTTGTGAAGAAAATAAGACTAAAAAAAATTTAAAAAAACTTTATTACAAGCGAAAAAAATATTTGGAAATAAAAAATAATCAAATTAAAATAATGGATTTTTCCCAATTCTTTTTTGAAATCACAGTTTATGCAATGTTGATATTGACTTCTTTAAATATCGCTTGGCAAATTAAAGTTTTGAATTATCACATTTATTTATTGATTTTTGTGAGCTGGATAACATTTGTCATAGTTTGGATAAGTTTGGTTTTTATAAGATGGGCAAGTTTGTTTTTTGTACAAATGACGAAAAAATTTTATATTGGAGCTTTTTATTTGCATATAAAATGGAATAAAATAATAGTTGGAATAATTTTGTTGAGTTTAGCGAATCTTACTTTTCAAAATTATACAAAAAAACTTTTAGAAAAAAATCAGAGTTTTTTAATTTTGGAAAGCGATGATATAGATGATATGGATTTATTAAAAAATTCAACTATTGAAATTTTGAATGAAAATTATCATTTTAAATGGTCGGTTGATAAAAACGGGAAAATTATTGATTCAAGAAATAAAATAGAAGGAAATTATAGAGTTGAAAATTTGTTAGTCAAGGAAAATAGCAGTCTTATGCTTTATTATGAAAAAAATAGAAATAATTTTGAAGAAGAAAATGGAAATTTGAAATCTCAAAAGGGCGAATATATTGATTTAAAAAATAATGTTGTGAAAATTTTTTCAAAAAATAAAATTTACAGCGGAAATATTATTTCAGGAAAAATTATAAAACTTTCAAATGGAATTTATTTGCCGTTAAACAGTAGTTATCGATATTTTCAAAAAAATAAAGGGAAAGAAATTTTCATTGTGGATAAAAAATTGAAAATTAAAAAGCAAATTAATTATGTGATGTTTTAATTTCTGTAATTTTATGTTGCTTTTGACTTTAAAAGATAGATATTTTGAGCTGGAATTTATTACAAAAGAAAAAATTATGTATAAAATTTTGCAAAGAGAGAAAAAATATTCTTTTGAAATAAGAAAACTTGTGCTTTCAATATTAAAAATAATCCGTATGGCAACTGCAATTTATATTCCTGTGCAAGTTTATTTGCTGAGAAATATCGTATTTAGTCTTTTTTTAGAAAAAAGTTTGTATAAAATCAACAAAAACATAAATTTATTATTTTCATTATTATTTTCACAAACTTTTCTTTTGACAATTTTAATATTTTACGGATTGAGAAAACTTTATAAAATTTTGAGGGTTATTGCAAAAATAATTTATGAGGAAGGAAGTAATGATTTAAGAGATTTGATTGAAGATGAGAAAAATAAAATAAATTAGTGAGTAAGTTATAAAAAGATCACGACAATTTTTGCATTGTATCAAAATTTAAAATGATGGAGTATTTTTAATTTGACTAATATTAATAAAGAAAAGGACTGGAAATATTTAATCAAAATATTAAAGAAATTAGTTTTAGAAAGGAAATAATAAAAAATGGAGAAAAATAGTCTTGAAGAATTGGAAAATTTGATGTGGAAAAAATATAAAAAACAAATAAGTTTTCAACAATTACAAAAGGAATTTTTAAAAAATGATGATGAAAGAATAGAGTATATAAAAACAGAGTTGGAAAAAGCATATAATGAAAAAAATGGAGACAGCGTAGATATTTTAATTTCAGCAATTTACATGTTCGAATTATACAGTGAAAAATTTGTTGATATTTTATGCAAATTAACAAAAGAAGAATGGCATGGAAAACATGAAGACATAGTGTTTTATCTCCAGCAACTAGAATTACCTTCTACAATAGATTGCATTTATGAACTAGCAATTTCAAATTTTGAAAAATACCGTTGGGATGATAATTTCGCATTAGTGAGAAAATGTTGTTTTGCTTTAGGGGATATAAATACTCCTAAGGCGAAAGAAAAACTGGAATTATTATTACAAAGTGATGAAGAAATGATAAGAAAACATGCAATGGAGCAGTTAACTAGATGTGATTTTACAAATAAAGATGTTGAATGAAAAGATTAATTATGAAATCCCGCATCTTAAAATCTTTATTCAATTGTGGTATAATAATTTATAAAATAAAATTGACGATATTAATTAAGAAAGGAAAAAAATATGATAACCGCCTTAAAAGGAATGAAAGATAGATATTCTGACGATGTGAAAAAATACGATGCGATTGTAGATGCTTCAAAAAAAGTTTTTGGAAAATATGGATTTGAGCGAATAATTACGCCAATTTTGGAGGAAACGGAGCTTTTTAGAAGAGGTGTTGGAGATGAAACTGATGTTGTTTCAAAAGAAATGTATGATTTTAAGGATAAGGGAGAAAGAGATGTTACAATGCGTCCAGAAGGGACTGCGGGAGTTGTAAGAGCGTATCTTGAAGCTGGATTTCATAAGTCTTCTCCAATAGTGAAATGGTTTTACAATGGTCCAATGTACAGATACGAAGCACCGCAAAAAGGGAGAATGAGAGAATTTCATCAAACTGGAGTGGAAATGTTTGGTGTGAGAAGTGCTTATTTAGATGCAGAAATTATTAAAATGGGTTGCGATTTTCTTGAAGAACTTGGAATTACTGGATTGATTGTGGAAATTAACAGCTTGGGAAATGTTGAGTCGAGAAAAAAATATATTGAAGATTTGAAAAAATTTATGCTTGAAAGACTTGACAAATTGAGTAAAGATTCGCAAAAAAGATATGAGAAAAATCCTTTGAGAGCTTTGGATTCTAAGGATAAAGGCGATCAGGAAGAGTTTAAAAATGCACCAAAACTTTATGATTATTTGGATGAAGAAAGTAAAAAATATTTTGAAGACACTAAAAAATATTTGGAATTGTTGGGTGTGAATTATGTCGTGAACGATAAATTGGTTAGAGGGCTTGATTATTATTCAGACACGGTTTTTGAAATCAAATCGAATAAATTGGGATCACAGGCGACAGTTCTAGCGGGTGGACGATATGACAGATTGCTTGAAATATTAGGAAATGCGAAAGTTCCTGGAATAGGATTTGCCGCTGGAATGGAAAGAATTGCGATGTTAATGGACAATTCTATAATTTCTGAAAATGAAGAAAAAATTTATGTGATTTATTTCGATGACACAAAAGAATATTTTGTGAAAACAATAAACGAACTTAGAAAAAACGGTATTAAAGTAAACTTTGATTACAATGCCAAAAGCTTTGGAGCACAAATGAAAAAGGCAAACCGTGAAAATGCTGAATATGTGTTGATTTTAGGGGAAGAAGAACGAGATGAAAATGTGATTACGGTTAAGAAGTTTAGTACTGGGGAGCAGAAAAAATATGGCTTCGAGGAAGTTTTGGAGATTTTGAAATAATTTTATCAATTTATAAAATTTTTATAGAGAGGAGGAGATTGATATGAAAAAAATTGTAGCAGTAGATTTATTTTGCGGAATTGGTGGCTTAACATACGGTATAAAGAAAGCAGGAATTGAAGTGATAGCCGGTATTGATATTGATGAAACTTGCAGATATGCATATGAGGTAAATAATCACAGTATTTTTATAAATAAATCTGTAACAGAAATAACAAAAAATGAAATAAATTCACTTTTTGGGGAAAAGAATATAAAATTATTAATGGGGTGTGCTCCATGTCAACCATTTTCTAATTATAGAAAAGACAAAAAAAATAGTAATAAACATAAAGATTGGGATTTACTAAATGAATTTTTAAGAATTATTAAAATAAGTAATCCTGAAATTATTTCAATGGAAAATGTACCTGCTCTGCAAAAAGAAAATATATTTGTAAAGTTTTATACCTCATTGAAAGATATGGGATATTATGTAAATTATGATGTACACAATGCTGAAAATTATGGTGTGCCACAAAGACGAAAAAGATTATTATTATTAGCATCAAAATTTGGAGAAATTAATTTTTTGAAAAAAGATATAAAAAAAGTAACAGTAAGGGAAGCTATCAAAAATTTATTTCCTATAAAAGCGGGAGAAATAAGTAAAAAAGATTTTATTCACAGGGCTTCTAAGTTGAGTGATTTGAATCTTCAAAGAATTCGAAATTCTATTCCTGGAAAAACTTGGGAGTTATGGCCTGAAAATATAAAACCAAATTGTTATAAGAAAAAAACAGGATTAACTTATAAATCCGTTTTTGGAAGAATGAAATGGGATGATGTAGCTCCTACTTTAACAACACAATTTTATAATTATGGAACTGGAAGATATGGACATCCTGAACAAGACAGAGCAATTTCAATAAGAGAAGGAGCTATTCTTCAGTCTTTTCCAAAAAACTATAAATTTGTAGAACATGAAAAAAATTTCAAAATAACAGAAGTAGCAAGACATATTGGAAATGCAGTTCCTCCTAAATTGGCTGAGTATATAGCACAAACGATAATAAATCATTTATATGAAAGGGGTATTTTAAATGAATAAAGATTTAGAAAAAATTCATAAAGAAATAGAAAGGTATAGAGAAAAAATAAAATACGATACAGTAGATTATCCCATTGAATCTATTTGTCGAAGGTTTGAAAATAAAAAAATTATTATTCCAAATTATCAAAGAGAGTTTGTATGGACTATTGATAAACAATCAAAGTTAATAGAATCTATATTAATGGGATTTCCAATACCTTTTTTGTTTTTTTATGAAGATAAAGATAAAGGAATTTTAGAAGTTGTAGACGGTGCTCAAAGATTACAAAGTGTTTATTTCTTTTTAGAAAATAAATTAAAACTAGAAGGATTGAAAAAATTAAAAAGTTTAAATAATTGTTATTTTAATGATTTACCTGAAAAATTTAAAAATAAATTTGAAAATACAGCTTTGAGAGTCATTCTTTTAGAAGAAAAAACAAATAATGAATTTAGAAAAGAAATTTTTAACAGACTTAATACAACTAGTCAAAAATTAGAACCAATAGAAGTATTGTTAGGTACTTATGCTGATGAAGAATTTATTGAATTTTTAAAAAGATGTTCAGAAAACGAAAAATATAAAAAGTTATGTCCAATTTCTTTAGAAAAACAAAAAAAGAAAGAAAACTTAGAATTAGTACTTAGATTTTTTGCATATTCAGATAGTTTAGATGAATATGATGGAAAAGTAACTCTTTTTTTGGAAGATTATGTAAAAAAAAATTTAAGGGATTTTGATAGAGAAAGATTATTAAAAAATTTTGAAAATATGTTAGTTTTTGTAGAGAAATATTTTCCTAATGGTTTTGCTAAATCAAAAAGTGCAAAATCTACTCCAAGAACTAGATTTGAAGCAATTTCTGTTGGAGTAAATTTAGCTTTAAATGAAAATAAAAATCTAAACACAAATACAGAAGAATGGTTAGAGTCAAAAGAATTTAAAAAAGTAACAACTACTGACAGTGCAAATAATAAATCTAAATTAGTAGAAAGAATTACATTTGTAAAAAATAAATTATTAGGAGATAATATTCAGCATGAAATCAGAATACAGAAAAAGGAAAAATGAGTTAAGATATTGCTTTAATATATTAGAAAAATTTGAGAATTTAAAAATTAGAAATGATTTAGGAGAAGTAGAAGAAACAATTATTGATTTTAATTATAATACTGATAACATGAATTTTTCCTATAATGATTTTTTTAAAATTTTTCGTTCAAGTTTTATTTTATTGTTATATAATTTTATAGAAGCTTCTGTTTTTCTTTTTATTGATTCAATATATCAAAAATTTGAATATGAAAATATAACTTATTTACAAGCAAGTGAAGTCTTTCAAAAACTATTTATTGAATATAAATTTTCAGATTCATTTAAAAAAAATTCAAATTTTAATACTTATAAAGATAAAGTTAATGAAATTATTGAAGGAATCTCTAATAGGATAGTTTTAAAATTTGAAATAAAAAACTTATCTAATTTATCAGGGAATGTAGGTGCTAAAAATTTAAGAGAAATGTGTAAATTACATGGAATAGTTTTAAATTCTAGATCAAGAAGCCAAGATCCAGAAAATCACAAATTTTCATTGGATAATATAAAAAACGAAAGGAATGCTTTAGCACATGGTAGAAAATCTTTTATAGAAGTTGGTTCCGAATATACAGTAAGTGATTTAAAAAATTATTATGATGAAATAGTCTTATTAATGGATGATTTATTAAATGCTGTTAAGAAATTTATTGATGAAAAAAAATATAAACAAGAATAAATATTAAATTTTCAAAATACATATTTTTTCAAGTATAATACAAAGAATTCATTTAAAAGAAAAATTTATAAATATAAATTGTTAATTAAAGATTTTGTAAGGTGATTTTTTTGGGAAATTTAGTAAATTGTGCTGCCATTATTCTTGGAAGTTTAATCGGATTTTTTATCGGTCACAAGTTTAAAGAAGATATGAAAAATATTATGATGGAATGTGCTGGACTGTTTATAATAATTGTTGGCGTGAAAAGTACAATAAATTCAAAACGTGATATCATTGTTTTGATTTATTTGATAATTGGTTCGATAATTGGCCAAATTATTGATATTGATTTGAAATTAAAAAAATTTGGGATATTTTTGGAAAAAAATAAGGAAATTAAAATATAAAATTATTAAATAGAGAAAGGACAAAAAATGTATAGAAACTATAAATTAAACGAGTTAAGAATGGAAAATATTGGCGAAGAAGTAACTTTGTCGGGATGGATTTCTAAAGTTAGGGATTTGGGGCACTTTGTGTTTATTGATTTGAGGGATAGATACGGGATTACTCAGATTTTGTTGAATGAGGAAGTTTCTGGGAGTGAACTTTTTGAGGAAGCTAGAAAATATAAGAATGAATGGGTTTTGAAGGTTACTGGGGTTGTGGCTGAGAGAAGTAGTAAAAATAAAAATATTCCTACTGGGGATATTGAGATTGAAGCGAAAAAAATTGAAGTTTTAAGCCGAGCAAAGCAACTGCCGTTTGAGATTAGTGAAACTGGGAATCTTAGTGAAAATATGAGATTGACTTATAGATACTTGGATATTAGAAGACCGAAAATGTTGAATAATATTATTAAAAGAAACGATATGCTGTTTTCGATTAGAAAATTTATGAATAAAAATGGATTTTTGGATGTCGACACTCCGATTTTGGCAAAAGCGACACCTGAAGGAGCGAGGGATTTTATCGTGCCAAGTAGAACTAACAAAGGGGATTTCTATGCGTTGCCACAATCGCCACAATTGTTTAAGCAAATACTTATGGTTTCTGGGATTGACAAATATTATCAATTGGCAAAATGTTTTAGAGATGAAGATTTGAGAGCGGATAGACAGCCTGAATTTACTCAATTAGATGTGGAAATGTCGTTTGTTGAGCAGGAAGATGTGATTTCAATGGCTGAAGAATTGACAAAGACAGTATTTAAAGATGTTACAGGAATTGAAATTACTGAAAAATTTCCTCAAATGAGCTACGATGATGCGATGAATTTTTATGGTTCAGATAAGCCAGATTTGAGATTTGATATGAAATTGATTGATTTATCTGAAGAAACTGCTGATTGTGGATTTGGCGTTTTTGAAAATGCGTTAAAAGATGGTGGGAATGTAAAAGCAATTGTTGCACCAAATGCTGAAAAATTCTCGAGAAAATATATTAAAGATTTGGAAGATTATGTGAAAACATACTTTAAAGCAAAAGGTTTGGCATATATCAAAATGAATGAAAATGGAGAGATAAATTCTCCAATTGCGAAATTCTTCTCGGAAGAAAAATTGACACAAATTATTGAAAAATTGGGAATTAAAAATAATGAAGTTGCGTTAATTTTAGCTGATAAATATAAAGTTGTGCATGATGGATTGGGAGCATTGAGATTGAAATTGGGAGAAGAATTGGAATTAATCGACAAAAATGCGTTTAAATTCTTATGGGTAGTTGATTTTCCTATGTTTGAATGGAGTGAAGAAGAAAATAGATATAAAGCACAACACCATCCGTTTACTTCGATTAAGGAAGAAGATAGAAAATATCTTGATACGAATGAACTTGCAAAAATTAAGACAGATTCATATGATATTGTCTTGAATGGTTATGAAATCGGTGGAGGAAGTATCAGAATTCACGATGAAGATTTACAGGCGAAAGTTTTTGAAAAATTAGGATTTAGTCAAGAAGAATTAGAAGACAAATTTGGATTCTTCTTGGAAGTGTTGAAATATGGAGTTCCGCCACATGGAGGACTTGCTTACGGAATCGACAGATGGCTTATGGCAATGTTGAAGGAAGATTCAATAAAAGAAGTAATTCCGTTCCCTAAAACTAATAAAGGGCAAGACTTGATGACTGGAGCACCTGCGGGAATTGAAGAACAAGTTCTTGAAGATGATTTGAGATTGAAATTGCTGGAAGTTGAAAAAGAAGATTAATAAAGTCTCCCACTTTTTTTATAGGAGTGGGAGAAGTTTTATTCAAAAATTGGGAAGTGAGATATCTAAAATGATTTTAATATTTGGAACAAAAAGAAAATTTAAAAATTTAGGAACACTAGAAAACTGTCATTGTTCAAGATGCAACAATACATCTGACTGGAATTTTGTGGAATATCGTGACTGGTTTACTTTGTTTTGGATACCAGTTTTTCCGATAAGTGCAAGGAAAGAATATTTGGAATGTCCGATTTGCCATCAGGCTTATGAGGTGCCAAAGAATTAACTGTGTGAATTAAATTAATAGATTTAAAGAAATAAAAAAAGTATTTAAAAGTTTTTCTATTGACAAATTAAAAAAATGGGGTAACATAGAAATGTAAGAAATATTAATTAAGGAATAAAAGAAGGTGTAATTATGAATAAAGAACAATTATTGAAAAAATTAAAAGGTAAGTTGATTGTTTCGTGCCAGGCATTGCCTGGAGAACCTCTTTATATAGAAAATGGGACTATAATGCATCTTATGGCTATTGCGGCAGAACGGGCTGGAGCAGCGGGAATAAGAACTAATGGAATAAGAGATATTGAAGAAATCAAAAAAAACTTAGATTTACCTGTTATAGGATTAATCAAAAAGCAATATGAAGGCTTTCCTCAGCATATAACCGTAACGATGAAGGAAATAGATGATTTAGTGGAAGCTAAAGCTGATATAATTGCACTGGACTGTACAATGAGAGAACGTCCTGAAGCAAAAACAATAAATGAATTTATAAAAAAAATTAAGGGAAAATATCCTGATGTATTATTAATGGCAGATATTTCAACATTTGAAGAAGGAGTGAATGCTGAGAAAGCTGGTGTAGATTTTGTAGGAACAACGCTTAGTGGCTATACTCCCTACAGTAAAAAATCAGAAGGGCCTGACTTTGAATTAGTAGGAAATCTTTCTAAAACACTTCATATTCCAGTAATAGCAGAAGGAAAGATACACGAACCGAAGCAGGCAAAAAAAATGCTGGAATTGGGTGCATTTGCAGTAGTTGTCGGAGGTGCTATAACAAGACCTCTTGAGATTGCTCAAAGATTTGTTAGGGAAATGGAGTAAAAGTTATTCAATTTTTTTTATTTGTGAAAAAAAGATATTCTAAAGATAGAGAGTTGGTATTAAATTTTTAAAATTATATAAAAAATTAATGATTAAAATAAATATTATTTATAGAAAGGAAATTGTTGAAATTGTTTTAGAACATAGAAAGGAAGGAGGAAATTTAATATTTTAAATGGTTTCAATATATGGTGTATGCTATGAAAAATAATGGAATTTTTGCAGTATTACAGAAAATAGGTAGGGCTTTTATGCTCCCTATCGCAGTGTTACCAATGGCAGGGATACTTTTAGGAGTGGGAGGTTCTTTTACAAATCCCGTCCTTATAAAAACGTATAATTTAACTTTTCTTGAACCAGGAACTCCGTTAAATTATCTTATGCAGCTGTTTTCTAACGTAGGATTGTTTGTTTTTGCAAATTTACCTTTACTGTTTGCAGTTGGTGTAGCTATAGGACTTGCAAATAAAAATAAAGAAACAGCAGCGTTATCAGCAGTTTTGGGATTTTTGCTTTTTCACACTATAATAGGGACAATTTTGAGTTTTAAAGGGATAACTCCTGATTCAGTAACTTATGATGCTCTTATTGGAAAAGGTTTGAGTGAAGCTGCGGCAAGAGGGACAGCGGCATTATATGCGAAGGAACTTGGAATATTTACATTACAGACAGGTGTGTTTGGTGGTATTGTGTGTGGTATTGTGGCTTCGGCAATTACAAACAAATTTTCAGATAAAAAATTACCTGATTATTTGGCATTTTTCAGCGGAAATAGATTTGTGCCAGTTATGACAATTATTTTATTTATTCCTTTGGCGGCAATATTTCCGTTTATCTGGCCTACAATTTTTATGGGAATTGTAAAAGCTGGAGAAATGTTTGCGGCAACAGGAGCGATAGGAACATTCTTTTATGGATTTACAATGAGATTGTTAAATGTATTTGGATTACACCATGCTATATATCCTCTGTTCTGGTATACTCAGCTTGGAGGTTATCAGGAAGTGGCAGGTAAAATGGTGGCAGGAGGGCAAAATATATTCTTTGCACAGCTTGCAGATCCGTCAGTAAAACATTTTAGTGCAGCAGCGACAAAAACAATGACAGGCGGATTTTTACCTATGATGTTTGGATTACCTGCGGCAGCGCTTGCAATGTACAGAACTGCAGATGATAAAAATAAGGCGGCTATAAAAGGGATATTGCTATCAGCTGCGTTGACATCATTCCTTACAGGAATAACTGAACCGATAGAATTTACTTTCTTATTTGTAGCACCTGCACTATATGTAATTCACGCATTGCTTGAAGGACTAGCATATATGCTGATGTATGTGCTTAATGTAGCAGTAGGGATTACATTTTCAAGAGGAATTATAGATTTTACTTTCTTTGGACTTTTACAAGGAAATGCGAAGACTTCATACTTTTGGATATTAATATTAGGGCCTGTATACGCACTTGTGTACTATTTTGTATTCAAAACATTAATTCTGAAATTCAATATTCCTACACCAGGTAGAGGAGATTCTGAAAATAAACTTTACACAAGAAAAGACTATAACGAAGCTAAAGGAAATACGGAACTCATAGATGATATAGTGGTTTCATTAGGAGGAGCAGAAAATATTGAAAATATAGATGCCTGCATTACACGACTTAGAGTTACTGTAAAAGATGCTTCTATAGTTGCTGATGATGCGAGATGGAAAGAATTGCAGGCAAAAGGTGTAATTCGTTCTGGAAAAGGAATTCAAGTAGTGTATGGAACTCAGGCTGAAACATATAAAAATCAAATAAGAGAAAAATATAGAATATAATTTTTACAAATTTTATTTGTTTTTTGTTTTAAAGTTCAAATTATACAAAAAATTTGATATAATTTTCTCAAGAAATAAAAATAATTATAGACGTGAGGAAATAAATGATTTATTTTATTGGAGGAAAAAAGCAAAGAGAATTTAAATATTTTGAACTTTTGGAGAAAATTCGGAAAGAAAATGTTGGAATTAGTGAAAGTTTTTTTGATGTGGATTTGAAAGAAAATGAAAAATTTTTGGAAAAAATAAATATTAATTCCATATTTTCAAGTCAGGAACTGGTAGTATTGAAAAGAGCGGAAAAGCTTAAAAATATTGAGGAAATTTTGAAATACATAGCAAATCTTGAGATAGTAAATAAGGAAATTATTATTGATTATGACAAGGAAGATGGGAAATTTGGAGTAAAATTAAAAAAGCTGCTGGATGAATTTAGTAAAAATAAGCAAATGGAAGTTTTTTTATTTCAAAAGGAAACAGAAGAGGAAATACGGGCTTATGTTGTAAATGAACTGGATATAAACGCAAGGGATGTGGCAATGCTTCTTGAAATGATAGGAAACAATCCGTTTAAGGTCAGAAATGAAGTTGCAAAAATTAAGATTTTTCTGGATGGAGAAAAGTTTGATATTGAAAAAATTAAAAATATTGTATCTATTGAAAAAGATTATCAAATTTATGAAATGACCCGAAACATATTGTTAAACAACCCAGCGGATGTAATGAGATACTTGGAGCAAAAAAAAGAATATATGGGAATCTTGTATTCTCTTTATAATGAACTCGAAATAATGTACAAAATAAGCTCGTTAAAAGTGAAAGGGCGAAAATTTAGTAAAAATTACAACACTTTTAAAATTGAATTTGAAGAAATAAAGGAAATTTTTAAATCCAATAACAGAATCCCAAATTCCTATGTAATTTTCAAAAAAATAGAATTAGAACAAAACTACACAAATGCCAGTTTAAAAAAATTAGTTTTTAGATGCTGGGAAATCGAAAAAGACATAAAGACTGGTAAAATAGAGATGGAAACAGGAGTGGAAATGTTAATTATGGAAATTTGCTCATTATTTAGAAAAAAATAATTTTAGAAATCCTAAAATATGAATAAATATAAACATCGAACAAAGATGTTTAAATAATTGATTTATAAATAGATTGCTTAAAAGCTATTTTAACTACAACTGATAGAATTTCAACAAAAAAATTAAAGAATACGAATAATATTTGAAAGTAAACATAAAAGAGGTGTATTTCTAATGGGAATATTAAAAAAAATATGGGATATGCTGCCAGAAGGACGTCCGATTTGTGTGCCTAAGCCTGAAGCGTGGGGAGTAAAACAGGAGGAAGATAAAGAAAGAGATAAAAATTTAAAGAAAAAAGAAGATGTGGAAAAAGTAAAGAAATAAAATTTATTGTGAAATTAAGTTTTAATATAAACTGATTATTGTCAGAAAATAATGGAAAAGGGTGCATTTAGACGCTCTCTTTTTTATTTTATAAGAATTTTTATATTAAACCCCGCTTAAAAATAGGAATAATTTTTTATAATAAGGTTGTTTGATAATTGGTTTATAATCATTCAACTAAATTATTTTTTAGATATTTTGATTAATAAATATTTTTTCATAATTACTATGTTTTTTCTTTTTTACTTTCACAGGATTGCTTGTTGTCGCAAAATCTTATCTTGCAGTAAAGGTTTGAAAGTCTAAAAACATAAAGCATAAATATACAATTATAAAGAAATGTGGTATAATAAAAAAAATATATAGCAAGTTAAATATTATGAGTACGAATGAATGTAAAAAAACATTTAAAAGAAAGGATAATTTATGTTTTTAAAAGTAGGTCAAAATTTTTGGTATAGTTAAGTAATGAAAATATCAAAAATAGTTTTTGGTATTTTCCATTTTTTCCCTGCTCCTTTCCTGTATTGATCTTAGGAGTGACAAAGACCTAAAAGAAAAAGAATTTAATCGGATACATAATTTTTTTAAGACAGAATATAACTTGATATTGAGCAAGGAAGATTTTGATATAAATATGGAAGTCTATTATAAGCCCTTTTCAAAAGGTAGAGCTTTTCTTCTGAAACCAAAAAAATCTATAGAATATAAGTCAAAGTATTTCAGCGAGAACCTTGGTAGAAAGTTAGAGACGTTCATGCTTCTGCTCTCTTTTTTTATTGAGGGGAACAAGAAAAAACTGAGAGAAGGTTTAAAAGTAATAATATATGATGGGAAAATGCAATCTATGATGCCTTTTAAAGTCTAGTAAAATAAGTTGGAGGACAGGAGGATAAAAATGGAAAAATTTATAATAAAAAAAATAGAAGCAGATTTTGATGAAAGGTGGTTAAGGGTAAAAAAAATAGATGATGGAAAAAAATTTGGTATATATTTCATGGAATTTTCAGAAGATGTTTTTATGATGAACAATATAAGTATGAAAAGAAAGATAGGGGACATAATAGAAGGAAATCTGTTTATATCGTGGATAACAGAATTTGAGAGAACAGATGAAGAATTAATGTATATACAAAAAAATGGATATGATGGGATAGCAGCAGTAGTAGAAATAACAGAAGTCATAAATGAATTTACTTATTATGCAAAAAACTCCATTGTAAACAGGGATATAATTCTGGATATGGAAAAGGATATGAATCTAAAAAAAGGAGATAGAATTTACATAGAAGGAAGTTTACAAATAGAACTTGAAGAATATAAGGAAAGGCTTGGACTATTGGAAGATTAATTTTTTATAATATAAAGATAATGCTGTTTCTTCAGAAATTGAAGATTAGAAGTTTCTGAAGGGGATTTGAAAATTTACCAAATAAGAACTTTATTGAATAGACAAATATATTAAAAATAACATCCTCAAATCGTCAAGATATTTTAAAATATTTTAGAAAAATAATCTAATGTTTCACAGAATGCAAAACAGCTTTACTAATAACCTGAGTCTGCTTTAACATAAAATATTGAAAATTGTGATATAGTTAAGTATGAATTTGATAGTGCATATCAGAATAGAATTTTATATAATAATAACCAAGGGTCTTTAATGTGGAAAGGAATAACCCCAAGTGGTATTGAAGTAAGAGGATATGAACCTACAAACAGAAATCCAAATGCAACAGCATACCCCAAAAGATAAATAAGGAGGCAATTAAAATTGAACAGAAAAATAAGAATTAAATTTAATTGGGAAATAGGAGGATGGGAAGATAACAAAACTGTAGTGCCTGTGATAGCTTCATTCTTTATAGGAGACTATTCAGGATATTTAAAAGAATCTGTAAAATATTTTTTTGGAGAAAAAAAAATACAATTAAATTTTAATTATAAAAATTACTTATACAATGTGCTTTTTGATGGTGGATATGATAGCTATTTTTCAATAATTCCCCCATTAAAAAAATGCATAGAAGAAGTGGAGAAAATTAAGTCAGGAGTATCAGAAAACTTCTTTTTAGAAATGGGGGAAGGGTTTGGAGCAGAAATAAGAAAAGAAGGTGTTTTACTTTATTTTTTATATGATTATGAAAAATACGGAGATTATGATATAATTCCGTTTGAATGCTTTTATGAAACGTTGATTGGATGGATAAATTTTTTAGAAACCCAGCCTGATTTAAATAAAGAGATAGTAACTGAATATGATATAGATAAATAGAATTGGAGTGTACCCAAAATCTTGGACAAATAATTTGAAAACTTGTTTTCTATTTGTTAAAACATAGTTTAAGAAAAGTAATTTGATGATGAACAAGAGATGGAAAAAGTAAATAGATGAATTTAAAATATTAATTTTATAATTGTTAGAAGAAGGAAAAATAAAAGAAATTAAATACCGACATATAAAAAAAGTATCAGCCATATTGATGAAAAAATAAATTTTCTGTTGAGGTTATGATTTCTTATAGATACATTAAAATAGACGAATATTTTAGAAGAAATATTTAAATGGGATGAAGAGTTTAGAGAAATATATTAAAGAAATAGAATACAATTTGCTATTAGACTGAAAAATAGAAATTATAAAAAAACAAAGCTATATTTTCAAATAATCGTTGTTGTAAAAGACAGCGGTTATTTTTTTCTATATTGCATATAATTTGAGTTTTTAAAATAATTTTTTATCCAATAAATTTTATAAAAATATTTATTTGTACTAAGCCCAGGTAAAAAGAAGTAATAAAATTTTAAAACAAACTTGACAGTGTAAAGATTTGGGTGTATAATCTTTACAGTGATAAGATAATGAAAGTTAGGGGGAATTTAAATATGGAAAAAATTAAAAAAAGTTACCATCATGGGAATTTACGGGAAGAATTGATTGAAAAAGGGATAGAGGTGATAAATGAAGAAGGAGAAGAAAAATTATCTTTAAGAAAAGTAGCTAAAATGTGCGGAGTAAGTAATGCGGCACCATATACATACTTTAAGAAAAAAAGCGATTTGCTTTACGCAATGAGCGATTATATATGGGGAATATTGGCGGCGGAACTTGATAGAACGAGGAAAAAATATGAAAATCAAGAGGATTTGTTGGTAAAATTAGGAAAAACGTACGTTATGTTTTTTTGTGGAAATCACAGATACTATCATTTTATGGTTTCAAGAAAAAATATGAAAATAGATTTATTCTCAAAGTTTTCAAAAATAGAAAATAATAATGAAAAAGCTTTTAGCATATTAAAAATGGAGGCAATTAAAATACTTGAAAAAATGGGAGTGCCAAATCAGGCTATGCAAGATAAAATTATAGCAATGTGGGCGTTGGTACAAGGATTGACAACAATAATGATTACAAATGATATAAAGTATTCTGAAAGCTGGGAAGAAAAAATAGAGGAAATAATAAAATCAGTTTGTATAGCGAAGTAATCTTAAAATATATTCGAATCCATTTTAAATAAAACTATTAAAAATTATATAAATTTAAGATTTTAGTAAAATAGTTATGCGTTTGAGTTTTATTTTAAGACAGTTTTATCATAGAATTGAAAGTTGCTGGTTATTGTACGATTTTGAAACTTAAATTGTTAATATTTAGCAGTTAAATTTTAGATAGATTTTAATATATTTATGGAAGGTGAGAAATATGGAATTAATTATACACGATTTAGACGATGAAAAATTGGAAAATTTAAAGTGGAAAATTGAAAAAAAGGAAAAAATTACGGATAAAATAAAAGACAGCATAAATCAAAAGAAAATAATAGTTGATGAAGATGTATCTATAATTTGTGACAGCGGTAGGATTAAAAGCTGTATGGGTTGTTTTGAATGCTGGATTAAAACCCCAGGGAAGTGTAAAATTAGGGATGGATATGAAAGTTTAGCAAAATTATATTCAAAAGCAGATAAAGTTGTGATTATAAGTCAATGTGTCTATGGTTCTTACAGTCCATTTGTAAAAAATGTGCTAGATAGGACAATTCCATATTTATTACCATTTTTTAAATTCAAAAATAAAGAGATGCATCATATTACACGAAATAAAACAAAATTTGACTTAAATGTATATTTTATGGGGAACATTTGTTGCCAAATGAAAAGACAGCCGCTAAAGAAATAGTAAAGGCTAATAGCGTAAATTTAGATGTGAAAACTTTTAAAGTTTCATTTTTAGAAGATTAGGAGAATAGATATGAAAATTAGTATAATAAACGGAAGTCCAAAAGCAGGCAAAAGTAATTCTGAAATATTAGGAAATTATATTTTATCCTTGCTTAAGGAAAATGAAATAAAAAAATATTATTCAATTTCTGTTAGATTAGATAATAAAATTAAAAATGAAATTCATAGTAGCGATATTTTAATATTTCTCTTTCCCTTGTATGTTGATGGGATTCCATCCAATTTGTTAAAATTACTTGTAGAATTTGAAAGAGAAAAAGTTATAAAATCTGGAACTAAAATTTATTGCATAGTGAATAATGGATTTTATGAAGGTAAGCAAAATCGGTTGCCAATTTTGCAGATGAAAAATTGGTGTGAGAAAATTAAGGCAGACTGGGGACAAGGAATTGGTGTAGGTGCAGGGGAATTGTTGCCACATTTGAAAAAATATCCATTGGGGCGAGGACCGCTAAAAAATTTAGGTAAAGTGTTAGATAAATTTTCTGCTAATATTCTAACTTTAAAAAGTGATGAGGATATTTATGTAAATCCAAACTGGTTAAAAAGCCTGTATTTTTTTCAAGCCACAATTTCATGGATTTTAAAAGGTAGAAAAAATAATTTGAGAGTAAGGGAATTGTTTAAAAAAACCTTCTGAAAATTTTTCTCCAGAAGGCTTTTAAATATATTTTATTATTTTTCTTTTTTCTCAAAATATTTCCTAACAATCGGAACAACTTTTTCTCCATAAAGTTTTATTGATTTCAGAACTTCTTCGTGAGGCATTGAACCAACAGGCAAATGTAGCATAAATCTGTTTAATCCCAGCTCTTCAATTACTTTAATCATTTTATTTGCAACATCTTCTGGAGAGCCTACGAACATTGCTCCGTCAGGGCCTACTGAATTTAGGTATCTTTCCTTGCTTAACGGAATCCAATGTGGACGTTCCTTTGAGATTTGATCCACAAGAGTTTTTGTAGGCCAGAAATATTTTTCTATGGCTTCTTCAGTTGTATCCCACACAAATCCCCAAGAATGTGCTGCAACTTTTAATTTTTCAGAACTATGACCGATTTCCTTTCCGAATGCTCTGTAAAGTTCGATTAATTTTTTGAATGCCAATGGATTTCCTCCGATAATTGCATATACAATAGGAAGTCCCCTTTCGGCGATTTTTAATGTGGAATCTATGCTTCCGCCAGTTGCTATCCAAATTGGCAGTTTTTCATTGACAGGGCGTGGGTAAACACCTTTATTATCAACATCGTGGGTAAATTTTTCACCTTTCCAGTTCAAAATTTCATTTTCGTTTATTTCAAGGAGCATTTCCTTTTTTTCTTCAAATAATTCTTCATAATCCTCAAGATTATAGCCAAATAACGGGAATGATTCTGTAAAAGAGCCTCTTCCAAGCATAATTTCAGCACGTCCGTTTGAGATGGCGTCTATTGTTGCAAAGTTTTGAAAAACTCTTATCGGATCGTTGGAGGAAATATTTGTTGTGGCACTTGAAAGTTTTATGTGCTTTGTGTTGACTGCTCCTGCGGCAAGTACTATTTCTGGAGCTGATACAGCAAAGTCAGGACGATGATGTTCTCCAATTGCATAAATATCTAGTCCCAATTTATCAGCAAGTTCAATTTCTTCAATCATATTTCTTATACGTTCATCGTGTGAAATTACTTTTTTGCTTCCTTCAAGCGGTGTAGTTTCTCCAAATGAGCTTATTCCTAATTCTAACATATTAATTCACTTCCTTTTTTCATTTTTATTTAAATTTTATTTTTTATAAATTTCTTTTAATTTTTCGATTTCTTCATTAGTTATTTCGTGTCCGCTATCTAGCATTATTATCTGAAACTCTTCATAACCAATGCCTGAAAGCTGATTTTTTAATTTTACTACATCTGCGGCTGGAGCCATTAAATCTAAAGCGCCTGTTGTAGCAATAATTTTATTTTTTTCAGGCTTTTTCGTAAATTGCCAATCGAAATTTGATGGATGTAAGAGTATAGTTGTATTGGCAATATCCGGACGTTTTTCCAAAAGTCCGAGAGTAAAGTTTGCTCCGTTGGAATATCCGATGAATGTTATATTTTTATATTTTGAAATATCCATTAAATCCCAGTTTTTTAGAAATTCATCAATTCTTTCTGAATAATCTTTTTTATCGACTTTTCCGTTTATAAGCGGATTAAAGAATCTTCTATTTTTTCCAATTCCAACATTTCCTAAAAAGCTGATTACACTTGCATGGGAGTCCAGTTCGCCAGTTAAAAACAGCAAGTCGCTTTCATTTCCGCAAGTTCCGTGAAACAGTACAAATAAATTGTCTGTTCCATTTTAAATGCACCTCTTCTTATTTTTTCTTTTTTATAATTTTATTGAAATTTAAAGTTTAGATTTTTTTCAATTCTTTCTCTTTTTCTTTCCAAAAATTCCGGTAAAAATAATGGAATTTCATCGAAGTCTTGTCCTTGTTCAGGCAAATCCTTTGAACTTCTGTCAAGTGGAGTCGCAGTTTCAAATAGAAGATGGTTTGATTCTCTGAAATAAGTTGAAACCATAAATTCCCTGTTTTTTGTTCCTGAACTTAAATAATTTTTTTCATCAATTTTTTGCTGTAATTCTTCCAAATCATCCAAACTTTCCACACCGAACGCAATGTGATGAATACCACCAACACCATTTCTTTCCACAGCGGAATCCTTATCTTCGATAATATGTATCTCATGTTTGAATGGACTGTTTTCAGATTTAAAAAGACTTATTTTCCAGTCGTAAAATTTTGTTTTGCCATATTTTTTGAATCCATAATAATCTTCAAGTATTTTTTGAGTCGGCTCTGTGTATCTTATACGCAAATAAACATCTCCAATTCCTAAGATAGCATGTTCTTTCGGTATTCCTTCCTTAACAAAAGGATTCATTTCCCCAATTTTTTCATTTCTGTAAACAAACCCCAGCTTTTGACCATCTTCATCTTCAAATCTCAGAATTTTCTGATTATTGTATTCTTCGATTCCATAATGAAGCACATCGAACTCATCCAGCCTTTTTTCCCAAAAGTACAAAGATTCTTCAGACGGAACCAAAAACATAGTTCTTTCAATCGCATTTGTCCCAAATTTATTTTCTCTTGCCCCCTTCATTTCAAAAACTGTAAATTCTGTACCTTCACGCCCTGTTTCATCCCCAAAGAACAGATGATACATATTTGAATCATCCTGATTGACAGTTTTCAAAATCAATTTTAATCCTAAAATATTATGATAAAAATTATATGCTTTTCTAATATCGCTTCCTAATACTGAAACGTGATGTATTCCTGTATTTTTCATTTTAATGACCTCTTTTCGATTTTATATTTTTTCTTTTTTATTTTTATGAATGAATTATAACACGAGTTATTTTAGTATACAAGTACGTACAAAAAAGTGCTATAATATACAAAAGTATAGAAATTGAAAAGAGAGGTTTTGAATATGGAAAAAATTGAAAAAATAGAGCCAAATTTATGTAAAATAGACGATGGACTTGATACACTAACAGGAAAATGGAAACTACCAATTTTACTGCACATTATGAAAAATGGAACAATGCGTTTTTCAGACCTAACCCGTGCAATTCCGGCAATCACTCAAAAAATGCTCACGAAAAATCTGAGAGAACTAGAAGAAGACGATTTGATAAGCCGTTTTTCCTATCCGACAATTCCGCCAAAAGTAGAATATTCGTTGACAGAACACGGAAAAGAGCTGGAACTGATTATTGATGCACTTCATGAATGGGGGATAAAGCATAGGGAACATATTATGAAATTATTTGAAAATAAGATGTAAAAGTTATGATTATTTTGCTCAAATTTCAAGATTATTTAATTTTGTCAGTTTAATATTAAAAGATTTAAGTATATTATGAAAAAATAGTTGAAAATTGAAAAATAAACACTTTATAATTAATAATTTTAAAATATAAAATAAATAAAAAAGACTATCCTTGGATTGTGATAGTCTTTTATTTTTGTTAATCTTAAAAAAATTTTTTTAAAATTAATCAGTGGCAAAAAATTAATTTGCCAATGAATTAACTTTTAATGTAAGTCTTGATTTTTTTCTTGATGCGGCATTTTTCTTTATAACACCTTTTGTTACAGCTTTATCTAATTCTTTGTATGCTGCGTTTAATGCTGATTTAGCTTCGTCGACATTTTTAGCTTCAACAGCGGCAAGCACTTTTTTTATGAAAGTTCTAGTTCTACTTCTAATAGCTTGATTTCTAGCTGCGTTTCTTTCACCAATGAAAACTCTTTTTTTAGATGATTTTGAGTGTGCCATTTATGCTTCTCCTTTCAATAATTTACTTAATATGTTGTAATTTGACATAAGTTTAAAATACATAAATTACACAATATATTATCATTTTTTTCAATAAAAATCAAGTCGTTTTCAATGTATATATATAATTTTTTTTGAAAGATAGTGATTTATTTATTTTTTTGTTCCAAATTCCTTGATAAATTTAAAAAAAATCTGTATAATATAGATATAGCAAAGAAGTTATAAAAAAAATGGAAGGAAGAATGATTATGAAAAAAAGACCAGTAGTTCTAATAATTTTAGATGGTTGGGGAATGAATCATCATGATAATGAGGTTAATGGAGTAAAATTAGCTAATCCAGTTAATTTTAACAATTATTTGAAAGAGTACCCTCATACTGAATTGAGAGCAGATGGAGAATTTGTAGGATTACCTAAAGGACAATTTGGAAATTCGGAAGTTGGACATACAAATATTGGTGCAGGAAGAATTGTTTATCAAATGCTACCTAAAATTACAAAAGCTATTGAAGAAGGTACAATTTTAGAAAATAAAGTGTTATCAGATATTATAGAAACTACAAAAGCAAATGGAAGGGCTTTGCATATTACAGGATTGACTTCTGATGGTGGAGTTCATTGTCATATTGATCATTTAATTGGATTAGTTGATATGGCTAAGAAAAAAGGACTTACAGAAGTTTATGTTCATGCAATTATGGATGGAAGAGATACTGCCCCTGAAAGTGGAGTGGAGTACTTGGCACAATTGCAAAAAGCATTGGATGAACTTGGTGTAGGAAAAATTGCTACAGTTATGGGAAGATATTATGCAATGGATAGAGATAATAACTGGGACAGAGTGGAACTTGCATATGATGCCCTAACTTCTGGAGAAGGAAATTTGGCAGCAACTGCTGATGAAGCAATCAGAAATTCTTATGCTGAAGGAATTACAGATGAATTTGTAAAACCAGTAAAAATTGGTTCTAAAGATAATGGATTAATTAAAGATGGAGACGGTGTAATTTTTGCAAACTTTAGACCAGATAGAGCTAGACAATTGACTAGAACATTTGTTGATCCTGAATTTAATGGTTTTACAAGAAAAGTTTATCCTAAAGTGAACTTCGCTACAATGGCTCAATATGATGCGACATTTACTTCACCAGTGGCATTCCCGCCTGAAACAATTGTAAATGGATTTGGAGAAATCGTATCAAAAGCTGGATTGACTCAAGTAAGAACTGCAGAAACTGAAAAATATGCACATGTTACATTCTTCTTCAACGGAGGAAAAGAAGAACCTTATCCAGGAGAAATCAGATTACTTTCGGACTCACCAAAAGTTGCAACTTATGACTTACAACCTGAAATGAGTGCTTACAAAGTAAAAGACAGGTTAATCGAAGAATTAAATACTGGAAAAGTAGATACAGTTATACTAAACTTTGCAAATCCTGATATGGTTGGACATACGGGAAACGTGGGGGCTGTAATTGCAGCTTGTCAAGCGGTAGATAACTGTACAGGACAAATTGTTAATAAAGTATTGGAACTTGATGGTGCAGTATTAATTACAGCAGATCATGGAAATGCTGACTTATTAGTAAATCCTGAAACTGGAGAACCTCATACAGCACATACTGTAAATCCCGTTCCATTTATTTTCATTACAAATGATATGAAAGATGCAAAATTGAGAACAGATGGAAAGTTAGCTGATATCATTCCAACAATGTTAGATTTATTAGGATTAGAAAAACCAGCTGAAATGGATGGAAGCACTTTAATAGTAAAATAATTTCAATTAAATAACTTTTAATTTAAGAATCTCTCTAATAAAATACTTAGAGAGATTTTTTATTATAAATCTAATAAAAAAGTAATGTAATTAATAAATAGGAGTTAAAAATTAGTTTGTAAATAAATGTATTGTAATGAAAATAAAAAAATGATATAATGTAATAAATTCATAATTGAAAGTATATCTAAATTATTTTTAAATTAATTAATAGTGATTAATAAGATATAAGAATTTATTGGAATTCTTAATAGTAGATTAAAAAAGGAGAGATTTATGAGCAACAATTTAAGACAGGCAAAGAAGGATCTGAAAGCATTTGCCAAAAGAGCGAAGGATGTAAAATATACAGAATCATTGCTGTTTTCATATTTAATAACGGGAATGATAACCTTTTCAATTGGGTTAAATACATCTACAAATGTTCTTTATGAGAGAATGAATAAGGAACTGGTAATGTCAGCAGATAAGACGCGTACTGCAATTAAGAAAAAGAAAAAGGTAAACGAAGAAGCAATAGAAGAATTGAATTTAGAATTAATCCAGTTGATGGAACAAGGAGATCAAGTTGTAAAATCTCCATGGAGTTCGTGGCAATTTGGTGCAAACACCTTTATATCAAGCAGCAATGGTACTTACAAAGGAAGAGGGGATAAAGCTGAAAAATATTTATTTAATGGTATTTATAACCGTGGAAACTGGGCAGATACTGGAATCTTGTCAAACAGAAGAAAAAGCTACATGACTTCTTCACTTAGCACTTCTACAATAGGAAAGCAGTCTTATGGATTAGCTTCATTATTACATGTTCAAGAACCTGAAGTGGAAATTCAGATAATGGCAAATGTACGTCCAAAATCCGTTACAAAAGAGGAAATTGCGATTAATCCACAAATTGATATGCCAAGAGAAGTAGTGCGTCCTGCGATTAATTTGAATGTGACTACACCGATAACAGCACCTACGATTTTACTTCCTACTTTGAATCCTGTGACAATTGAAGTACCGAATCCGCAAGAGCCGGCTACACCGCCTACGGTAACAGCACCTACAATTTCAATGAATTTATCAGCACCAACGATAGGAGTAAATATTACACCGCCAGTACTAAGCATGAATGTGACGGCACCGACTCCAACTGTAAACACATTGACAATTACTCCTCCAAATATTTCAGAAGTTAGTGCGATTAGTGTTACTAAACCTACTGCTCCGAGTGTTACACCACCAAATCCAACAGCGAATCCTATAGTTTTTAGTATTCCACGATTGGATTCATATGGAAATAGTATAACTGCTGATAATACAATGAATGCTAATACCAATTTGCTTAATTCTAGTTATACATTAAGTCAGGCACCTGTTGGTCATCGTAAAGCGATTGGAGAATACATGACTAATAACGGCTCTTTTTATTCAGGTGAAAATACAGAGATGCATGTAGATATAACTAAGCAAAGAGCAATAACGTTAGATCCAGGTCTTCCTTCAGGTAGGGGAGGGCGAGATAATCCTTCGTTTTCATTTGAAAATAAAGGAAAAATATATTTAGAGGTAATGGAAGTAGCAGGAATTGAAGTACAGCCAGATACATGGAATAATCCACAAGTTACTGGTATAAATGGTTCAACAGGGCTTATAAGTGGAAATAAATCATTGCAGGTGGCTCTTTTGTTTACAGATGAAGGGACAGGTAGCAGTACTACAAATAAACATACATTGAGAAATGAAGGAGAAATTAGTTTAAGTGGAAATATTTCAGCAGGATTTGCAACTAGTGATTTTAAGAGTGGTGTAAATATAAGTACTATTGCAATTAATAATGGAAATGTAAATATTAGTGGAGACAATAGCCACGGTATGGTTGTTTCAAAAACAACAAATGCTTTAGGACCTGATTCAAGTTTTGTGAATAATGGAACAATTAACGTTACTGGAAACGATTCGGGTGGTATGACAGTACTTGGTAAAATCCAAGGTGGAGCCACTAATAATGGAACAATTACAATAACTGCTAAAAATTCATTTGGACTTTATTCACAAGTAGATTCTAATGTAAAAAATACTAAAGATGCAAATATTGATATTGAAAATGGCTCTCAAGGAAGTATGGGAATAAGGGTCGGAAACACTTCAGCAACAAATATGAAAAATGAAGGTACGATTACTATTAACAGTACAGATGGTAAAAATATTGGAGTTTATTCAAGTTCAGCAAAGTTTGTTAATGAAGGTAAAATTAAAGTAAATGGAGCAAATGAAAATATTGGAATGTACTTTAACGGAACGACTGGAACTACAGGAAATCAAGGAACAATAACAGTTGCGGGAAATAAAGTATATGGTGTAATCTTAAATAATGCGACATTTGAGAATGAAAAAAAGATAGAAGTAACATCAGATGGTACTGACTCTATTGGGTTATATCTTTCAAACGGATCTACTGCAACAAATAAAAATGGTGCAACTATTTCAAATGCGGCATATCATGCTGTTGTACAAAATACAGGAACATTTACAAACGCTGGAGTTGTATCTGTTGAAGCAGGTGGAAAAGTAGGCTTATATTCAGAAAATGGAACATTTACAAATGAAAGTAATGGAGAAATAAAATCAAGTAATGGTGGAATTGCGATATTTACTAGCGGCTCTACTGGAACTATTAAGGGCAAAATTACTGTTGGGGATTCAGCAAATGGAAATACTGGAATTGGAGTGTATTCAGATGGAAGTTCTACAGCGACTACTTTTCAAGGAAGTGATGCACAACTCACTTTAGGAGCAGGAACAGTTGGGTTATATTCTTCAAAAGCTAGTGATTTTGGGAATGTATTTACAATTACTAATTTAAAAACTTCAATTGGAAATGGAGCGGTGTTTACATATTTTGGAAATACTGGAAATACAGCGGATGATACTGTAAGCATAACAAATACTACGTTACAAAATTTGACTGTTTCAAGTATGGGAACAAATTCGGCAATATTTTATGGAGCAAAAGATACAACTGTGAATATTACAGCGGCTATAACGGCTGACAGTACAAAATTTTCAAATATAGATGATTCAGCACAATTTTTGGTATCAGATAATGGAAATGTAAATATTACATCAACAGGTACTTTAACATCTGGATTGAAAACAACAATTTCAGGATTAAATGGAGCTGTTGTAACAAATGATGGAAAACTTATATTATCAGGAAAAGACGGGGCTATAGGAATTTATTCCAATGCTTCAAAAGTGACAAATAATAATATAATAACAACTGCAAATAACAGTTCAATCGCAATTTATGGAAAAGAAAGTTCAACATTGACAAATAGCAGTACTGGGAAAATAACAACTTCTGGAACTTCATCAGTTGGGATACTGGCAAATAGCAGTACAGTAAGCAATGCTGCGGGTGGAGAAATAACAACTTCTGGAACAGGATCAGCGGGAATTTATGGAATAACAAATTCGACAATTGAAAATTCTGGAAATATAACTACAGGAGAAACAGGATCAGCAGGAATTTATGCAGATAACAGTGATGTTACAAATGAAACAACTGGGAAAATAACTTCTAAAAAAGGAAGTTCAGCAGGAATTTATTCAACATCTACATCTGCAAAAAATGTTAAAAATAAAGGAACTATAGAAGTTGGAGTAGCAAGTTCTACTGAAACTCAAAATGTTGGAATTTATGCAGAAGGTAATCAGAATGTAGAAAATGATGGAAACATAAATATTCATATAGGCAATTCTATTGGTATCTATGGTAAGGGTGCTGATGTTGTAATTGAAAATAAGAAAAAAATAACTTCAGATACTTCAGCTTCAGATGCGATAGGAATAATGTCAGAAAAAGCAAAAGTGACTAATTTCGCAGGTTCTGAAATAAAATTACAAGGGAAAAAATCAGTTGGAATTTATGGTAAGGAATCTGAAATCGAAAATAGCGGAGATATTTTACTTACTGATACAACAGCTACTTCGGCTTCGGTTGGAATTTTGGCAAATAAAGGAAGTGCTACAAATAAAGGAAATATAGAAATGAATGGTGGAGCTTCTGCTGGAATGTTAGGGTTAGATGGAGCAACTATTTCAAATGATGCTGCAACTGGAAAAATTATAATAACAGGAGATAAGTCAGCAGGAATCTATGTAGAAAATTCATCGCCTTCAAATGCAGGAACTATAAGTGTTGAAAGTAATAAATCAGCAGGAATCTTTGCAAAAATTTCAGATGCTGCTTCAAGAACTATCACGAATACAGGAAAGATTGAGTTAAAAGGAACAGGTAAGACAAAATCAGCGGGAATGTATGTAGAAATTGAAAGTACAGCAACAGGAATTACAACATTGCAAAATGAAAAGGATATAATCGTTGGACAGGAAGAATCAGCTGCAATGTATTTGAAAAACAACGCTGGAGATAATGCTGGAATTGTAGTAAATGAAGCTTCTAATGGAAAAATTGACTTGGATGTTAAGAGTACAGTTGGAATTTTTGTTGATAAAGCTACAGGAAAAAATAAAAATATAATAAATGTGAAAAAAGAAAATTCAGCAGGGATGTATGGAAGTAATGACTCTAACATAACTAATGAAAAAACAATAAATGTTTCACATGAAAATTCAGCAGGAATGTATGCTTCAGATTCAAATGCAACAAATACAGGCGACGGAACAATAACATTGACAGGCTCTACAGGAGCAACTAGTGGATCAGCAGGGATGTATGGAAAAATAACAAGTTCATCTCAAAAAGATTATTCTATCTTAAATGAAGGAATAATAAATCTGACAAATGTTATCAAGAATGTTGGAATATATGGTGAATCTGTAAGTGGGGCACCTAAAAAATTGACATTACAAAATAATAAAGAAATAAATATTGCTAATGGAAGCCCGCAATCAGTTGGAATATTCGCTTCAAATGATGTTAATAATAATGTAGATAAAATAGAAGCTATTAATAGTGCGACTGGAACAATAACAGTAAATTCAGAAGAATCAATCGGAATATCAGCTGTAAAAAGTACGGTTAACAATAGTGGAACAATTACTATGAACGATAAAAAGTCGGCAGGAATTTATGGTAAGTCTGGATCGAGGGTAACTAATAATAAAAAAATAGAGATTAAAGAAGAAGAATCTGCAGGGATTTATCTTGAAGACAGTAATGCAGTAAATGCCGCTGCAGGAACTATTGATGTGCATAAAGGAGCTTCAGCGGGAATTTATGGTAAGTTTACAAAAAATGCAACAGAAAATAGTACAATAGAAAATAGTGGAATAATTACTTTAAAAAATACAGCTGGGCAAGTAAAAAGTGCAGGAATTTATGGAGAGCTAGAAGCAGCTGCGTCTAAAACATTAACTATAGAAAATAAAAATATAATAGATGTCAGCATGAAAGAATCAGTTGGAATATTTGCTAAAAATGCTACTGGCAGCAGAGGGAATTTAACTGCAGATAATACAGGAGAAATCAAAGTAAATTCTGAAAAATCAGTTGGAATGCTTTCGGATAATTCAGTAACAAATAATAAAAACAAAATAACAGTAAATAACAAAGAAGCTGTTGGAATGTATGGTAAAAATGGTTCTGAAATAAAAAATCATGAAGGTGCAACAATAGAAATATTGTCAACTGGAGAGAGTGCGATAGGAATTTATGCTACAGGTAAAAATACTGCCACATCGAATGTTACTGAAGGAATAAATGAAGGAACTGTTACTGTAAAAGGTAAAAAAGCGACAGGAATGCTTGCGACTGATAAAGCTAAAATAACAAACAACAAAGAAATAATAGGAACAGCAGAATCAGTAATTGGAATGTATGGTGTAGACGATGGGACAGCAGTTATAAATGCAAAGAATGCTACTATCAAATTGACTGGTGAAAAGTCAACAGGAATATTCTCGAAAGATGATGCAACAGCAGAAAATTCAGGAACTATAAATTTAACATCATCTTCTAAAAATTCAGTTGGAATGTTTGGTTCGGCAAGTACTGCTGGTAAGAAAATCAGCCTGACAAATACAGCAGATGGTGTAATTAATGTAGAATCTGAAAGCTCTACAGGAATGTTTACAAAAAATAATGGTAATTTAGCTGATTCAACTATAAAAAATGAAGGAACAATAAATTTAAAACAAAAAAGCACAGTTGGAATCTATACGCCAAAATCTAATATAACAAAAGTCGGAACAATAATATTAAATGATGATGCAGATTCTTCAGTAGCCGTTTATCTAAAAGATGGGGCAACAGTAACTGATACAACTACAGGAACAATAAATTTAGGTACAAAAAATCAAAATAGAGTCGCATACTATATTAAAGGAACAAGTGCTTCTAATACAGGAAAGATTAATGGAGCAAATATTGGAAACATAAGTGGATATGGAGTTGGAGTTTATCTTGATGGAGGAATATTGAATTCAAGCACATCAAAATTAGATTATACGACTGGTTCTAATACTGGTAATGGAATAATCGGACTTCTTATGAAGGGAGCAACTGCTGATATTTCGGGTTATAACCAAGGGGTAAAAGTAGGAAACTCTGTATTAAGTGGCTCAAATGACTTTTATGCAATTGGAATTTACACTGATGAGCAAGGGTCATCTGGAAGCCCTAAGGCAATATCGACATCAATAACTGCAGGAGTAAATGGAGTTGGATTATTTGCTGAAAATAGCAGCCATATAAAATATACAGGAATTATGAATATTGGTGCTAATAAAGTAGCTGGAACTGGTATTTATATTGGAAATGGCGGAGACGGGAATAAAGCTTCAGAGGTAACGATTGATAGTGGTGCAGATATTAAATTGAATGGAATAAATGGAGTTGGAGCAATAGTAACAACTAATGCAACTGTTGATTTTAAAAGTGGAGCAAAAATTGAATTTGGAGGAGATGGAGTTGGTATCTTTGCCCAAAAGGGAGGACATATTATTGATAATGGTGGAACATTAGTTACTAATGGACATTCTGTAGAGAGAACAAGGGTTACTGAAGGAAGTTCTGTAACTTCGAGTGATTTGACAGTTGCACTTGGAAATGCACTAGATACAGGAAATATACTTTCTCACGTTATAAATGGGGAGGCTATTTTACAAACAGGAGTTACAGTTGAGGCAAAATCAGCAACTAAGAATATTATTGGACTTATGGCAGATGGAAATAGCAATCCTGCGTTAACTTGGGTTGGAACTGCTGGATATGATGCTGAAAATAAAGGAAAATTAGATTTGTCAAATGCTCAGACAAGTACGGCTATGTACCTTGATTCAGCAAGAGGACTTAACTCAAAAGATATTCTTGTAGGAGATAAATCGACTGGAATTTATGGAATTTATAAAAATACAACACCAATTTATAGTGCTGCTCCAGCAGGAACTGTAAATATAGGAACAATTACAACAACAGCAAATTCTAAAATAACAATTGGAGATGAATCTTCCGCCATTTATTCAATTGGATATGATAAAGTTGAAAATAAAGGGGAAATAACTGGTAAAGATAAATCAGTTGGAATTTATGCAAAAAATACAGCTGCAAGCAGTAAAGTGATAAATGTTGTAAATGAAGGAAATATCACTTTAGGAAAAGGTGCAGCAGGAATTTATATTGCACCAGAAACTTCAAATGTTTCAAATGCAACGGTTGTAAATAGCGGAAATATTACGGTTGGAGATTCTACTTTTAATTCTAGTGGAAATGTTGATTCGACTTCGGTTGGAATATTTGCAAAAAATAAAACCAATTTGACTACTACTGGAGATATTACGGTTGGAAATAAAGGATTTGCATTGTATGGAAATGATTCGATATTAACTGTAAATGGTGGGAATTATAACTTTGCAAATAATGGAAGTCTGGCATACTTGGAAAATAATGCAGTGTTGAATTATAATAATGCTGGAACATTGACAGCTTCTTCTGAGTCAATGTTATACGTTATTAACAGTAAGGCACAAATGAATAATAATGATATTATTGTGTCTTCAAAAGGAACTGGAATTTATATGGCTGGAACATCTACTTTCGGCGGATGGAATAATATGACTCTAAATAACGGTTCTACTGGAATTTATGTGGATAATTCAAATGCTGCAATAGATGGTAAGAAAATAACAGGTGTATCTAATAAGGCAAAAGGAATTGTTTCAATAAATTCAAATGTTACAAACAAAGCTGATATGAAATTCTCTAATGATGATTCAGTTGGAATTTTCTCACAAAATAAATCAGGTGTGGCAAAGATGACTGTAAATAGCGGAAATATTGATATTACTGGAAAACGTTCGATTGCGGCGTATCTGGAAGGAACATCGGATCAGACATTTGAAAACAGCGGAACAATAAATGTGGATAGAACTGCAACTTCTGTTAAAAATGATTCTACTGTCGGAATTTACGCACAAAATGGATCAGCAATTAATATCAGAAATAGTGGGACAATAAATGTTGGAGAGGCTTCATTTGGAGTTTATTCACTTAGTGAAAATGGAAATGTGGAAACTACAGGAAGTTCTGTAATTAATGTTGCAGACAAGGCTATCGGGGTGTATAAAAAAGGTGGAAATGTTAATTTAGGCGGAACAGTCAATGTTGCAAATCATGTGGCGACAGGTGCCAATAATGAGCCTGTGGGAGTTTATGGAACAAGCGGAGTTACAATTAATGACACGACATCAAACTTTACTATTGGAGATAAATCTTACGGTGTAATTTTGGCAAATCCAGGAATGAATAAAACAAATGTTTATTCAAATTCAGCTTCATCAAATGTAACTTTAGGAAAAGAAGCAACATTCATTTATACAGAAGGAGCATCAAAAGTTACAAATAACGCAGCAATTACATCTGGAACAAATGGAAAAATTATTGCAATCTATGGAAAAGATGGAGCAAATATTGTAAATAACGGAACAATTGACTTGTCGCAAGGAATCGGAAATCAGGGAATTTTTGTAACAGGGGCGTCTAATGCTGTAAATAGAGGAATAATAAAAGTTGGAAAAACTGATAAATCTGATCCAAATAACATTGTTTATGGAATCGGAATGGCAGCTGTAGGCGGAGCAAGCATTTCAAATGAAAGGGATATTTATGTTTCAGGACATTTAAGCATTGGAATGTATGGAGATGACAGGGGAACAACATTGAGAAACTCTGGAAATATATATTTGGATGCTTCAAGAGCGACAGATTCTGATAAAATTCAGACAATGATGGGAGTATTTGTAAATAACGGAGCAAAATTTGTAAATAGAGGAAATATTACTACAACAGGTTCTTATCACGGAAATAGCAATGTTCAGGGGCTCGTGGGAGTTGCTGTATTAAATGGAAGTACGCTTGAAAATTACGGAAGGATAAATATTGATGCGGACAGCAGTTATGGTGTGCTGATAAAAGGTACTGCAACTAATAAATCTATAATTAAAAATTATGGAGAAATTAACATAAATGGTTCCAAATCTTACGGAGTAAGATACGACGCAAATTCTCAAGGAACAGCTGGAGATTTACCAATAGCAGCTAATGCAACTCCTGAAAATGTGTTACCAGCATTGAACTCTGGAGCTGGAAGCATTATCTCTGGAAATGGAGCAAAAGATTATTATGCACCAACAGACCCTAGTAAAACTGTTGGAGGAGTGGGAATTGTTCAATTGCCAAATGGACGGCTTGCAATTCAGAGAAATGGTGTAACACTAGATGAAAGCCAAGTTCAGACAATTGATTACACTACCCCTTCTACAAACTATGCTTTCTCAAACTTTGGAGTATATGTGGATACATTGGGAAGAACACGTCCAATAAATATAAATGGAGCAAATTCTCTAGGAATTAACAGTGATTTATTAATCGGAACAGAATTTTCAGTGCTTACAAATGCAAAAAATGTAATTATTGGAAAACAAATATTGCAGCCATTCTTAAATCAGATAAATGCTGGAATATTTAACTTTACTCCATATTCTGCTTCATTAACTTGGATGGCAACGCCTGAAGTTGATCCATCTACACAGCAGATTACACGAGTTCTTATGACAAAAATTCCTTATACAGCCTTTGTTTCCTCAACTTCAAATGAGTTTAACTTTACTGATGGGCTAGAACAAAGATACGATATAAATAGCCTTGATTCAAGGGAAAAAACATTGTTCAATAAATTGAATACCATTGGAAATAGTGAAGAAACTTTGCTAGTTCAAGCTATTGATGAAATGATGGGACATCAGTATGCAAACGTTCAGCAAAGAATTTTTGAAACTGGTAATTTATTAAATAAAGAATTTGGATATTTGAGAAATGAATGGGAAACAAAATCTAAAGATTCAAACAAAATAAAAGTATTTGGAATGAAGGGTAACTACAAGACAGATACTGCTGGAATTATTGATTATACAAATAAAGCTTATGGGTTTGCATATTTAAATGAAAACGAAACTATAAAACTAGGAGAATCTTCAGGATGGTATGCAGGAGCAGTTAAAAACAAATTTGACTTTAGCGACATAGGAGATTCAAAAGAAGAACAAACTATGGTAAAAGCTGGAGTATATAAATCAAAACCCCTTGGAAGAGATCATAATAATGGTCTAAATTGGACTGTCGCAGCTGAAGGATTTGTAGGAACTGGCGATATGGATAGAAAATTCCTTGTTGTTGATGATATATTTGAAGCAAAGTCACAATTCCATACATACGGACTTGGACTTAGAAATGAGCTTAGAAAGAATATTAGAACAAGTGAAAGAACAAGCATTTCTCCTTACGGAAGCTTGAAAATGGAATATGGAAGATTTGGTGGAATAAAAGAAGACAGCGGACAAATGCGTCTTGAAGTTAAGTCAAATGACTATTATTCCATAAAGCCTGAAGTTGGAGTAGAATTTAAATATAGACAGCCAATGGCAGTAAAAACAACATTTGTTGCTAAGTTGGGACTTGCTTATGAAAATGAACTTGGAAAAGTTGGAGATGTGAGCAATAAAGCGAGAGTTCGTTATACAACTGCTGATTGGTTTAACATAAGAGGTGAAAAGGATGACAGACGTGGAAATGGAAAAGCTGATTTGAACCTTGGAATTGAAAATACAAGATTTGGTGTAACAGTGAACGCAGGTTATGATACAAAAGGTGAAAATATAAGAGGCGGAATTGGATTCAAGGCAATTTACTAATTTTAATTATTATTTGAATATTATGGATTTTTAACTATATTTTTTTAGAAAGGGAGATATTTCCCTTTCTGAGAAATAAGTAAATTATATTTTATTTGTTAGTAGTAAAAAGTCAACTTTTTTAAATAAATTAATTAAGAATTAATATATAATATGAAAAAATTTTAGTTGTAAATTTATCTAATAAAGAGATCATAAAATAAAAAGTATTGTTTATTTTTTTAAACATTAAGAGTTTAAAATGAAAGTAAAGTCTTTAAATATAGTTATTATTTTTTTTTTTTTTTTTGATTTTTAAAAAGTAATATGATATACTAAATTGAAAAATATAAAATAATAATTCAAAAAATAAATAAATAAAATCTATTTTATTTTTTAACAAAAAGATAGCAAGAAGTCTCCGGCTTCTATAAGTGGGAGATGAATTGCTTTTTTTGTAAAAAAAATTGAAAAAAGGATATGCCTATGATACAATTTTTGTGTAAAATATTGAAGAGAAGTCATTAAAAATAATATTCAAAATTAAAAGGAGGTGTAATTTTGTGAAATATAATTTAGCATTCAAATACAGGATTTATCCAAATAAGGAGCAGGAATTATTGATAAACAAGACTTTTGGATGTGTTCGTTTTGTCTACAATACGATCTTGTATACTGCGAATAAAATTTATGAAGAAACCGGAAAAAATAAAATAATTACACCTGCCAGTTTGAAAAGTGAAAATCAATTTTTAAAAGAAGTGGACAGCTTGGCACTTGCAAATGCTCAATTAAATGTAAAACGATCGTTTATGAATTTCTTTCAGAAGAGAGCGAAGTTTCCAAAGTTCAAATCTAAAAAGAATAATATTAAAACTTACACAACAAATTGTGTAAATAATTCGATACGAATAGAGGAAAACAAATATTTGATTTTGCCAAAATTGAAAAGAGTAAAATTAAAATATCATAGAGAAATACCGAAGGATTACAAGATAAAGTCAGTAACATTGACAAACAGTAATGGAAATTATTATGTTTCTGTTTTGGCGGAATTTGAAAAAGAAATTCAAAAAGTAGCTAGTAATGATAAAGTAATTGGACTTGATTTTTCAATGTCTGAATTATTTTTCAGTTCTGAAAACCAAAGGGCTGATTATCCAAAATATTTTAGGATGTTGGAGAAAAAATTGAAGAAATTACAGAAGTCATTGTCAAGAAAAGTGAAATTTTCTAAAAATTGGTATAAGCAAAAAGTGAAAATATCAAAATTGCATGAATATATCAAAAATTGTCGAAGGGATTTTTTGCATAAATTATCGAAAAAATTGTCTGAAGTGTATAATGCTGTGGTTGTTGAGGATTTGAATATGAAAGGGATGAGTCAGGCATTAAATTTTGGGAAAAGTGTAGGAGATAATGGGTGGGGAATATTTTTGAGGATGCTTGAATATAAACTGATGTTTTTAGGGAAACAATTTTTGAAGATAGATAAGTGGTTTCCATCGTCGAAAACTTGTAGTAGATGTGGAAATATTAAAGAAAAACTGAAATTGTCAGAAAGAAGCTATAAATGTGAGTGCTGTGGAATTGAAATTGATAGAGATTACAATGCGGCACTGAATATAAGAGATGTTGGAAAAGAAATGTTGGAATATTAGGAAAATAAAAGAAAACAGGGCAGGGACTGTCCGAAGAGCTTGGTAAATATATTTGGCTAACAAAAGCAGATACTTCCCAAGAAGCTCCCACTTCTAAAAGCGGAAGTAGTTCACTATAAATGGAGGCACATAAAAATGGTTGAAGAAATGATAAAGAATCTTGTTGAATCAGCTAAAACGGAGCATATTCGTAATGAGATTCGGTATTTTTTGAATGGATCGGTAGAAAAAATTGTAAATATTCATAAGAGAGATTTGCGCTATATTAATAATCTTGAGATGAATAAATTTATGGAAAAGGATGAGTTTTTGGAAAGTGAGGCGGGAAAAATACTAATTAAGTATTTTAAATATATGTATGATAATTTTTCTGAGGAATTAAGTTATCAGTTTACAAATTTTCCATTAAAATATAAAATTTATAAAATTTTAGGCTTTTCTAATGAATTTGTAAAAAAAGATTTTGAAAATAATTCAGAAATTAAAACTAAAGAGATTCTTTGGAATAATTGTAAATATTTCATTAATTATTTTGAAGATTTGGCAAATGAATATATTCAAAATTATAAATTATATTCAAATAACTTTTTAATAAAATTAGGAGTGTTAATAATTGTCAAAAATATTGAGGCTGTGAATAAAGGAAAAGTAAGAAACGAAGTGGAAATAAAAAAATTAGATAATATCTTTACAGGCTATATTGCGAGTAAAATTAATAAAATCGGCATGGATGAAATGTTTGAAAAGTATCTGGATAGCGGAAATTTTAGAAAATATTTTCAAAGTATGGAGACGCTTGAATTTGGAGAAGTGAGAAAATACCTTGAAAAAAGATTTTATGAAGTTATAATAGAAAATAGTCAAATTTCAGATATTATTGCTGAAGGAATTAAATTATTTATTATATTTTCAGGAATAGAATTTTCACCTACAAATAATGATTATAATTATCGTAATAGAATGTTTAAAAAAATAATGGAAAATTTTGAAAAATATGATTTTTCTCATGGACAGAAAACTTATCTTCTTGTAAATTACGGATCTAATATTATTTTTGAAAATCTTAAAAATTCTAAAATAATATATAAATTATTCAAAGATACAATTAAAGAAAATCTAAAAAACACAAAAGAAATCCTATGTTATAATTTAAATGAAAATAGATTGGAATATTCATTTTTACTACATTTTTTAATAAGAGAAAATTTAATTAATGAAAATGAAAAAAATAAATTGTTAAAAAAATCTGAAAGTATATTGATTGAACAGCTGAAAAGACTATTTGAAATGAGTGCATGGGAATGGCATCCAGCAAATTTCAGAAATCTAAATTTTTTACAAGAAAATGATATTAATTGGGAAAATATTTTTGTAAGCTGTCAAGGGAGTAAAGCGGCAATTATTTTATGGGAAAAAAGCAAAATAATATTTTCACTTTTGAAATATTCAAATATGTATCAAAAAATTTTTCAACTTTTAATAAGATGTGTGGAAAGAGTAAATATATTTGAGGATATTTTTATAAAATATAGTATAATCTATGGAATAACTGACCTTAGACAAATGTTGGATGAATTATGGAATTACAATTTACCAATAAGTTTTATTAATAAAAAATATTTTGAATATATTGAAAAAATAGATAATAATAACGAAAATAATAAAATTTGGATGGAATTTTTACATGAGCATGAAAAAGAATTGTATGAAAGCTTTGAAAATGATATAATATCAAGTAAGGTCATTGAAAAATATGTAAATATTTTATATTCAAAGGATAATGGATTTGATTATGTAAAATTGCCTGAATTATTAATAAGAGCAGATATAACTGTAAAAAATAAAATTGAAAAAATCTTGAAAAATCAAATGAATAATGCACAAGTAAGACTTAAAATAGAAGAAATTTCTAAAAATCAAAATGATTCTGTTGAATCTATTGCCAGTAATCTTATCAAATATTGGAAAAATATAGAAGCACAGGAAAAAATAGAAGGTCTGACAGATTTAAATGATATTATTGATTACGCAGATAACCTGTGTCTTGAAAAGCATGAGGAAAATGCAGTATTTAGTACAGAAGTTGATTATAATTCAATACGGTTGAAGGGTGAAAATAAAAGAATACCATCTAAATTAATAAAATATTATATTTCAGAATATATATTATCAGAGGACATAAGGAGTATTGATGTATGTAATAAAATAGAGGAAATTGCACAAAAGGAAGATTTAAGAAAATTTGTCAAGAAAATATTTGAAAGATGGAAGGCATCTAAATTCAATCCAAAGTATAAAAATCTTTTTATACCACTAATAAGAACTGCAAGTTTAAAACAAATATATGAAATGATAAATATAGTTGATATGCTTGTGAGCGAATATAATAAAATTGCAGTTGCCGCTTATGGAATAAGAGTTTTGACATTGCGAAAGGAAGTTAAGGAAATAGGAATACTTCTAAATGGATTTAGCTTGAATTATAAGGACAAAAGGATTAGAATTGCTGCTGATGAGGCATTAGGGATGATTACAGAAAGAGAAGGAATTTCTAGGGATGAATTAAATGATATTTTAGTTCCAGATTTTGGCTTTGGAATGGATAGGATAAAAATTTTTAATTATGGGGAAAAGAAAGTAACAGCAGTGCTTGAAATTGAAGAAGAACCTCAAAAAGTTATTCTTTTTGATGAAAGTGGCAGATCTATGAGAAGTTTTCCAAGAATAAATAAAAAAAGAAGAAGTGATGATGTGCTTGAAAAATGCAAAAAGGAGCTAAAATATATAAAAAAACAATTAAAAGTAATATCGCTAGTTCAAAATGACAATTTACTAAAGGCTTTTTTTACCCAAAGAAAATGGACTGTAAAAAAATGGAAGGAAGTTTTTATAAAAAATCCTGTTATGCAAAAATATGCAATGCTGCTTATTTGGAAAGAAATTGACAATGAAAATAAAACAATAAATACATTTAGATATACTAGAAATGGAATTTTTAAAACAATTAATGAAAAAGAATATGAATTAGGTGAAGATACTTATATAAATCTTTTGTATCTTCCTGAAATATCTAGTAATGATCAAGAATATTGGAAAAAATATTTTAAAGATAATAAATTAAAACAACCGATAAGTCAATTAAATATGCCAATTTATAAATTAATAGGAAAAAATCAGGAAAGTATAGAAGTTTTAGATTATAATGAAAAAGAATTTCTCATAAAAGAATTACGAAAACAAAGTTCAAAATTGGGATTTGAAATTAGCTGTGGAAATGATGGAATGGCATACGGAATTCATTATTATGATGAAAATGCAAAAACAAAAATTGTTATTATGACAGATTCATTTTTTCCAAGAGAATATTCAAAAATATCAAAAATAAGAAAGATATTGTTTTTTAAAGATAATGTATCATTTCATTATGAGGATATTTCACAAAGTATGAAAAAACAGGATGTAAAACCTTTAAAATTAAAAGATGTTTCAGATAGAGTATTAAGTCTAGCGTGTTATGTATCTGAAATTTTGTAATTTTAACAAAAAGATAGCAAGAAGTTTCCGACTTCTATAAGTGGGAGATGAATTGCTTTTTTTGTAAAAAAAATTGAAAAAAGGATACACCTATGATACAATTTTTGTGTAAAATATTGAAGAGAAGTCATTAAAAATAATATTCAAAATTAAAAGAAGGTGTAATTTTATGAAATATAATTTAGCATTCAAATACAGAATTTATCCAAATTTATCCAAATAAAGAGTAGGAATTATTGATAAACAAGACTTTTGGATGTGTTCGTTTTGTTTACAATACGATTTTGTATACTGCGAATAAAATTTATGAAGAAACTGGAAAAAATAAAATAATTACACCTGCCAGTTTGAAAAGTGAAAATCAATTTTTGAAAGAAGTAGACAGCTTGGCACTTTCAAATGCTCAATTGAATGTAAAACGATCGTTTAAGAATTTTTTTCAAAAGAGAGCGAAATTTCCAAAGTTCAAATCTAAAAAGACTAGTGTTAAAAGTTATACGACAAATTATGTGAACAATTCGATACGAATTGAAGAAAATAAATATTTGATTTTGCCAAAATTGAAAAAAATCAAATTAAAATATCATAGAGAAATACCAGAGGATTACAAGATAAAGTCAGTAACATTGACAAACAGTAATGGAAATTACTATGTTTCTATTTTGACAGAATTTGAAAAAGAAATACAAAAGGTAGCTAGTAATGATAAAGTAATAGGACTTGATTTTTCAATGTCTGAATTATTTGTCAGTTCTGAAAACCAAAAGGCTGATTATCCAAGATATTTTAGGATGTTGGAGAAAAAATTGAAAGAATTACAAAAGTCATTGTCAAGAAAAGTAAAATTTTCTAAAAATTGGTATAAACAAAAAGAAAAAATATCAAAATTGCATGAATATATCAAAAATTGTCGAAGAGATTTTCTGCATAAATTATCGAAAAAATTGTCTGAAGATTATAATGCTGTGGCTGTTGAGGATTTGAATATGAAGGGGATGAGCCGGGCATTAAATTTTGGTAAAAGTGTAGGAGATAATGGATGGGGAATGTTTTTGAGGATGCTTGAGTATAAACTGATGTTTTTAGGGAAACAATTTTTGAAGATAGATAAGTGGTTTCCGTCATCGAAAACTTGCAGTAAATGTGGAAACGTTAAAGAGAAATTGAAATTATCAGAAAGAATTTATAAATGTGAGTGCTGTGGGATTGAAATTGATAGAGATTACAATGCGGCATTGAATATAAAAGACATTGGAAAATTGATGTTGGAATATTAGGAAAATAAAAGAAGACAGGGTAGGAACTGCCCGAAGAGCTTGGTAAATATATTTGGCTAGCAAAAGCAGATACTTCCCAAGTTCACTTTATAATAAAATAAAGAAGTGTTAAGGAGTATAAAAATGAATAATAAAAAAAAGGTAATATTATTTTTAGGAGCAATCTCGTTAGTAGTTTTTGGGAATTATCGACAATTTGTGGAAAATCATAAGGGAAAAACTACGATAGAAGGAAAGGTTAGCGAAAGGGCTACCTCATCAGTGGGTAAAAATTCAAAAGAAGGCAAAACAAATGAAAAGGCAACATCATCTAAAGATGGAGTAGCTAAAGGAGGAAAAACTAGCGAGAAAGCCACTTCATCAACTGGAAATAATGAACCAATGGCAGAAGTAAAATCTGTTCCGCAGTCAAATAAGCCAGTAAATAATGTACCACAAAAACCTTCAAATGAAAAAGAAAAAAGAAATTCTGATAATAATCAAAATAAAACAGATAATTCTAAAAATCAAGATTCAAAAAAAATACAGCAAAAAGAATCAGAGCGGTTAAAAATTGATAAAAATAAAGATGTTGAAAGTCAATTTAAATTAAATACGCCAAATAAAGGTAAAGAAAGTAAAAATGATGATTCATCAAGTGGAAAATAGGTAAAAAGTATGATGTATAAAGTCCAAGTACGTTTTTTATTTCATTCAGATATAAAAATAAAAATACCTGAAATTTATGATGATTCAGTTTTTGATGATTTGTTTGGAATTTTGGAAGATGTGAATAAAAGGTATAATTCATATTCGGAAAATTCATATATTGATAAAGTTAATAAAAATAGCGGACATTTTGTAAAAGTTGATATTGAAACTGTTGAGATTTTAAGAAAAATTATTCATTTGTCAAAAATTATTGGTGGAGAATATGACATTACAATAATGCCTCTCATAAGACTTTGGGGATTTTATAAACAAAATCCTGTTTTGCCATGTTTTGAAAAAATAAAAAAAGTGAAAAGACTTGTGGATTATAAGAAAATTGTTATTGACAGGAAAAGAAATCGTGTAAGAATTGGAAAAAATCAAGAAATTATAACAGGTTCATTTATAAAGGCTTATGCAATTGAAAAAATGGTTGAGGAAATGAAAAAAATTGGAATAAAGGATGCAATTGTAAATGCTGGCGGGAGCAGTATTATTGCTATTGATGAATGGGGAATTATCGCTGAAAATCCTGAAGATGAAAAAGAGGTATTGAGAAATGTAAATGGAATGCCTGTTAGAATAACGAAATATGAATATTCTGGAAATGGAGATAATGACTTGTTTGAAATAAAAATAAAAAATATGAGTTATTCGACTTCCAATCAGAAAAATACATATCTTATTATAGATAATGAAAAATACGGGCATATAATAAGTCCCAAAACAGGTTTTCCATCTCAAAATAAGCAAGTTGGAGTAATTACAGAAAATGCCTTTTTTGGTGATATTATTTCAACGGGGCTTTATAATCAAACACCTGAAGGATTTTATGAAATTATGGAAAAGTTGTCTTGCGAAATGGAAATTTCAGGGTTTTTGATTGATAAGTCTGGGAAAATATATTATTTTAATATGGAAAAATATTTTTTAAATTTTAAAAAATGACTTTAATATGAAAAGAGAGTGAAGTTAAATGAGTAAAACTTTAAGATTATTAATTCCGCAATGGCAAGGTGGAAATCGGGAGCAATATTTTTTGGGTGCAAAACTTCTTAACTGGCTGGCACCTGAGTCGGAAGATGAAACTGTAGAAGTTCCTGTGGATAAAGAAACTGCAAACAATGAAACGAGAGATGGGATTGTAGCAAAGGATACTTTGTTAAAGCAATATAAAAAAACATTTGAGATTCTGGATGAAAAGAATCCTGATAAAATTGTGGTTTTTGGTGGGGATTGCAGTGTGGAATTGGCTCCGTTTGGATATTTGCTGGAAAAGTATAAAAATGAAAAAACTGCGATTTTGTGGATTGATGCACATCCTGACGTTACTACGACGGCGGATAATTGGAAGAATTTTCATGCAATGGTTCTGGCAAGTCTACTTGGAGAAGCTGATAAAGATATTGACAATTTGGTAACTACGAAAGTGAAACCTGAAAATGTGATATTTGCTGGAATTGATGATTCTCGAGAATTTGACAGGGTTGTTTATAAGAAGTACAATTTTAAGAATTTTACGACAGAAGAATTTCAGAAAAATGGAGATAAAATTGTGAAAGAGTTGAAAAGTCGTGAGATAAAAAATGTGATAGTCCATTTTGACTTGGATGTTTTGGATTTGTATGAATTTAATTCACAGTATTTTGCAGAACCTGAAATATTTGATAAATACAAGAATGAATTTCCTGTTGGGGCTAAAATATCTACTGTTTCAAAATTGATAAATGATGTTAATGATAATTTTAATTTAATTGGGCTTGGAATTACCGAACATTTACCTTGGGCTGCAATTAAACTAGCAAAATTATTACGGGAATTGCCATTAATAAAATAGTAATTTAATAGAATACAGAAAGTCTGCTGGAAAGGAGAGAAATAGATTGGCAAAGGATATTTTACATGAATTAAGGGATATAAATTCATTGAAATCACGAAGAAATAATGTAGTATTGATATTCCTGTGTTTTGTTGTGGGAATTTTTTCTGGAATTATTGTTGGAAGTTATACGTTAATATTAAAAAAAATGACAATTTTTAGAGAGTTTTTCACTACAAATTTGGGATTTCCCAAAATAATTATCGGAATAACAGTTTTTATATTATTGGGACTGGCTATACAGTTTATGCTTTCTAAATATCCGTTAATTAGTGGAAGTGGGATTCCGCAAGTTAGCGGGCTGCTTACGAAAAAAGTAAAGTTTAAATGGCTTGGAGAGTTAATTACGAAATTTGTGGGGGGAATATTGGCGATTGGGGCTGGAATGTCAATGGGACGTGAAGGGCCTTCGGTGCATTTGGGAGCTTTAGTTGGCTCTGGAATAAAGAAGCTTACAAGGCGTTCAGAAGTGGAGGAAAAATATCTTGTAACTTGTGGGGCAAGTGCTGGTATTTCTTCTACATTTAATGCTCCACTTGCGGGAGTTATATTTTCACTTGAGGAAATCCATAAATTCTTTTCTCCACTGCTGTTAATTTGCGTTATGGTAGCAAGCGGTACCTCTAACTTTGTTTCCAGAATGATTTTAGGTTCACATACGTCTTTTCAATACAATTTCATATTGCCAAAAGATATTCCATATTACGTAATTGCACTTGTAACAGTTATTTTTTGTATTGTAATTACAATTACTGGAAGAGCATTCAGCTATTTTTTACTGCTTATTCAAAAATATTATAGAAAAATAAATTTGAATAATTATGTGAAAATTTCAATATTTATGGTAATAGCATATATTGTAGCTGTGTTTTTTAGTGACATTACAGGTGGCGGACATGAGCTTATTGAGGAAATGTTTGGGAAAAATGTGATGTTAAAAACGATTATTATAATTTTAATATTAAAATTCTTTTATACAATGCTTTGCTATGCAACAAGCGCTCCAGGAGGAATTTTTCTTCCAATGCTTGTAATAGGGGCTTTGACTGGAAAAGTTTATGGCGAAGTGTTAAATCATTATTTTTCAATTCCAAATGAAATAATTGTGCATTTTATGCTGCTTGGAATGGCTGCTTATTTTACGGCAGTTGTTAGAGCTCCAATTACTGGAATTACATTGATTTTGGAAATGACAGGCAATTTTTCATATTTATATATGTTAATAGTTGTTTGTACGATAACTTACATTTTTACAGAACTATTAAAAATGGAGCCAATTTATGAAAGGCTTTATTTGAATATGTTTCAAAAGCAAATCTTGGAAGAAAACGAGGAAAATGAAAAAATCCAAAAACATGTCAAAAGATTGGAAATATTGGAAAAATGGTGGAAAAATAAAAAATTTGGAATTGGTGTAAGACCAGATGTAAAGGATAAGATTGTAACACTTTTAATTCCGGTAGGAGCAAATTCTGAATTTGACAATAAATCAGTAAAGGATCTTAAATTACCGGAAAATTTATTAATCGTAAGTGTGCGTAAATCTGGAAAAGATATTATTGCACGTGGAGATACGCCAATTCAAAGTGGAAATCAGCTTGTAATTATAACAGATTATGAAACTGCCCGTAAATATGCTGGAGAATTGCGGGAAAGAGGAATGAAGATTATTGAATAGTTTTAAAAAATGTAATAGTAGAAAAAAAGTCAGTTTTATGATAAAATATGTATATAATTTGTAAAAAAAAATAAATAAAAATATCTAAAAATTTTAAAATTTAGAAATTTAAACAGGAGGATATAAATAAAATGTCAAATGAGTTAGGTAAAGCATATTCACCAACAGAAATAGAAGACAAATGGTACAAAATTTGGGAAGAAAAAGGGTATTTTAATGCACAGCATAATAGCGAAAAACCAGGATATTCGATTGCTATTCCGCCACCAAATGTAACTGGGATTTTGCATATGGGACATATGTTGAATAATGCGATTCAAGATGCAATTATTAGATATAAAAGAATGAGCGGGTTTGAGACACTTTGGATTCCTGGAATGGATCATGCTGGGATTGCGACTCAAAATAAAGTTGAGAGAATGTTAAAAGAAGAAGGAACTTCAAAAGAAGAAATTGGATACGATGAATTTTTGAGAAGAACCTGGGAATGGAAAGAAAAACATGGTGGATTAATTACTAAACAGTTGAGAAAATTGGGAGTTTCACTTGACTGGGATAGAGAAAGATTTACGATGGATGAAGGGCTTTCAAAAGCTGTAAAAGAAGTTTTCATAAAATTGTATAATGATGGTTTAATTTATAGAGGAGAGTACATTGTAAACTGGTGTCCTCACGACAAAACAGCTTTGGCTGATGATGAAGTTAATCACATTGACAAAAAAGGGAAAATTTGGGAAATCAAATATAGAATAAAGGATACTGATGATTATGTAATTATTGCGACAACAAGACCTGAAACAATGTTAGGAGATACAGGGGTTGCAGTAAATCCAAATGATGAAAGATACAAACATTTAATTGGTAAAAAAGTTATTTTACCGTTGATGAATAGAGAAATTCCTGTTGTTGCAGATGAGTATGTAGATATGGAATTCGGTACAGGGGTAGTAAAAATGACACCTTCACACGATCCTAACGACTTTGAAGTAGCAAAAAGAACTGGACTTGAATTTATAAATATTTTTACTGAAGATGCGCACGTAAATTCAAATGGTGGAAAATACGAAGGATTAGAAAGATTTGCGGCTAGAAAAGCGATTTTGGCTGATTTAGAAGCTGAAGGATTATTAGTTGGGACAAAAGAACACAATCATGCTGTGGGACATTGCTACAGATGTGATTCTATTATTGAGCCAAGAGTTTCAACTCAATGGTTTGTAAAAATGGAACCACTTGCAAAAAGAGCATTGGAAGTTGTAAAAAATGGACAAATTCAAATTACTCCAAAAAGATGGGAAAAAGTTTATTACAACTGGCTTGAAAATATAAGAGACTGGACTATTTCTAGACAAATTTGGTGGGGACACAGAATTCCTGCGTACTATGCTGAAGATGGAACAGTATTTGTCGCTAGAAATATGGAAGAGGCAAAAGCTCAAGCGAAAGAAAAATTTGGAAAAGAAGTTTCATTAAGAGAAGAAACAGATGTGCTAGATACTTGGTTTTCATCAGCATTGTGGCCATTTTCAACATTAGGTTGGCCTGACAAAACTCCAGATTTGGAAAAATTCTTTCCAACAAATGCGTTAGTAACAGGGGCAGATATTTTATTCTTCTGGGTAGCAAGAATGGTTATGATGAGTTTGTATATTAATGATGAAATTCCATTTAGTTATGTATATTTGCACGGAATTATTAGAGATGAATTAGGTAGAAAAATGTCGAAATCATTAGGAAATTCACCTGATCCATTAGATTTAATTGCAAAATATGGAGCAGATGCGATAAGATTCAGTTTCTTGTATAATACTTCACAAGGACAAGATATTCATTTTTCTGAAAAATTATTAGAAATGGGTTCTACGTTTGCAAACAAAGTTTGGAATGCTTCAAGATTCGTTTTATCGAATTTGGAAGACTTTGATGCAAATGCAGTTATTGATGAGAAAGAATTTAAGCTAGAAGATAGATGGATTTTATCTAAATTGCAAACAACTTCAAGACAAATTAACGAATATATGAATAAATATGAATTGGATTCAGCAGCAAAAGTTGCTTATGAATTTTTCAGAGGAAATTTCTGTGACTGGTATGTGGAAATTGCGAAAACTAGAGTTTATGGACAAGAAGGTTCAGATAAAACTGTGGCACAGTATGTATTGAAAACAGTTCTTGATAAAGGATTGAGAATGCTTCATCCATTTATGCCATTCATAACTGAAGAAATTTGGCAAAAATTAGGATTAGACGAAGAAACAATTATGTTATCAGAATTCCCAACAGAAAACAAAAAATATGTTGATTTGGCGGCTGAAAAAGAATTTGATTACTTGAAAGAAATCGTTAATGCAATTAGAAATATTAGAGGGGAAGCAAATGTTTCACCAGCGAAGAAAATTGAAGTAATCTTCAAAATCGTAAATGATGGAGAAAAAGAAATTTTAGAACATAATGCGAAAATATTAGATAAATTAGCAAATGTTGAAAAATATGAATTTAATACAGAAATTCCTGCATTAGTTGGATTCAAATTAGTTGAAACAACAGAAATTTACGTTCCACTTGCTGATTTAATTGACAAAGAAAAAGAAATCGCAAAACTTGAAAAAGACATTCAAAAAACACAAAAAGAATTAGACAGAGTTTTAGGAAAATTATCAAATGAAAAATTCTTGTCTAAAGCACCAAAAGAAGTTATCAATAAAGAAAATGGCATAAAAGAAGAATTAGAAAACAAAATTGCTAAATTTAGAGAATCTATTAAATTGTATCAAGGATAATTTATCAAGAATAGTTACAGATATTGAAAAGAAAATGATAAATATTGATTAGGAGGTCATCTTGTAAGTGAAAATAAATTTTTAGAGCTTGTTTAAGATGACTTTTTTTAAAATAATGCTTGCAAGAAAGAAAATAAAGTTATAAAATATGGAAGGTAGTAACAAAAAAGTAATAAATAAAATTAAAGGAGTTGGTATGAAAAAAGTTATTTTGGTAACGTTGATGTTATTTTCATTGACTTCATGCGTAACTGGAGGAATTGGAATTGGTAGTGACGGAAAAGTTAGGGGAAATATTGGAGTGTCTACAGATGGTTTAATTAAAGGAGGAATTGGGATTGATACAGACGGTAGACTTTCTGGAGGAATTGGATTTTAACGAAATTTAACAAGGAGTTTTTTTCTAAAGTTGGAAGTAACTCAGTTTAATAAAAAATGAAAGGAAGATAGATTATGAAAAAAATAATTATCACGATATTGATGTTATTAGCATTAACATCGTGTTTAAGTGCTGGGATTGGAGTAGGTACTGGAGGAGTTCATGGAGGAATTGGAATCGGATTTTAGTGAAGAATAAAATTGGGAGGAAAAAATTATGGGAGCGTTATTTTGGGCAATTTTGTCAGGAATAATGGCAATTCTGGAAATAATTATTCCAGGGCTTGTGACAATTTGGTTTGCACTTTCAGCTTTGATTGTAATGTTTCTTTCAAATTTCATTGGAGATTCACTGATTCAATTTTTAATATTTGCTGTGCTTTCAATAATTTTCTTGATTTTTACACGTCCAGTTTTGAGAAAATATATTGAAATACAAAGGAAAACAAATTTTGATTCAAGTATGAAGGGAACAAATATAAAAGTTGTAAAAGTGGTTGACACTAAAAAAATCGAAAAGGAATATGAAGTAAAATTTAAAGGTTCTATTTGGAGTGGAGTAAGTGAAGAAATATTTTCAAGTGGGGAAATTGCGAAAATTAAAGGATTTAGAGGGAATAAGATAATTTTAGAAAAAAATAAGTAATTATAAAAATAAAAAAATAGGAGGTAGAATTATGTGGGCATTGCCAATAGTAGTAATTCTTATTGTAATTGCACTAATTTATATTTTAAAATCAATAAAGATTGTACCTGAATCACGTGTACTTATCGTGGAAAAATTAGGAAAGTACGATAGATCTTTAAATTCAGGACTTAGTTTTTTGAATCCATTTTTTGACAGAGTTGCAAGAAGTGTATCATTAAAGGAGCAAGTCGTGGATTTTCCACCTCAGCCAGTCATTACAAAAGATAATGCGACAATGCAAATTGATACAGTCGTTTATTTTCAAATAACTGATCCAAAATTATATACCTATGGGGTAGAAAGACCGCTTTCAGCAATTGAAAATTTAACAGCAACAACTTTAAGAAATATTATTGGAGATATGACAGTTGACCAAACTTTGACTTCAAGAGATATTATTAATACAAAAATGCGTCAAGAATTGGATGATGCAACTGATCCTTGGGGGATAAAAGTGAATCGTGTGGAATTAAAGAGTATTTTGCCACCAGCGGATATTCGTGTTGCAATGGAAAAAGAAATGAAAGCTGAACGTGAAAAAAGAGCTAATATTTTGGAAGCACAGGCTAAAAGAGAAGCAGCAATATTGGTTGCTGAAGGAGAAAAGCAAGCTGCAATTTTGAGAGCTGAAGCCAAGAAGGAGCAACAGATAAAAGAGGCTGAAGGGGAAGCAGAAGCTATTTTGTCAGTTCAAAGGGCAAAAGCGGAAGCATTGAGATTGTTAAATGAAGCTGCACCGACAAAGGAAGTATTGTCATTGAGGGGAATGGAAACTTTTGAAAAGGTGGCAGATGGAAAAGCAACAAAAATCATTATTCCAAGTGAATTGCAAAATTTAGCTGGAATGGTTACGGCGTTTTCAGAATTGGCTAAAAATGATAAAACTATTGAAAAATAAGTTGTGTGAGGCTGGGTAAATTACTCAGTCTTTTTTTTGTTTTTAGATAAGAAATCATTAAAAAAAGTAGAAAAATATAGTTAATAGGTGTATAATATTGAAAAATACAAAATTGTAAAAATATATTAATGTTGAAAGGGATGAAATTAATGGGTGAAAAAACTGGGTTAGTATTAGAAGGTGGAGGACTTCGTGGTATTTTTACAGCTGGAGTCTTGGATTTCTTTTTGGAAAAAAATATTGAATTTGATAGCTGTATAGGAGTATCTGCTGGAGCTTGCCATGCATGCAGTTATTTGGCAAAACAGTATAAGAGGGCATTTAACGTGTCGGTAGATTATTTAGACGACAAAAGATATTGTAGTTTTTATAGCTTAATTAAAACGGGAGATTTATTTGGTGTAGATTTTGTTTATGATGAAATTCCAAATAAATTAAATCCAATTGACAATGAAGCATTTAAGAAAAACAAAACAAAATTTCAGGTGGTAATTACAAATTGTGAAACTGGAGAAGCAGAGTATCCTGAAGTTAAGGATTTTGATAAAGATACAATTTATGTAAGAGCTTCCAGTTCATTGCCATTACTTGCCAGAATGGTTGAAATTAATGGCAATGTTTATTTGGACGGAGGAGTTTCTGATTCGATACCAATAAGAAAATCTATTGAAAATGGGAATAAAAAAAATGTAGTTATTTTGACACGTGATAAAAGTTATAGAAAAAAACAAAGTGCTTTAGGTAGAATTACAGGAGTAAAATATAAAAAATTTCCTAAATTTGTTGAACTTATGAATACGAGATACATTAGATATAATAAGGAACTTGATTACATTGATGAATTGGAGGCAAAGAGTGAAATTTTTGTGATTCGCCCAGAAGTGGGATTGACTCTTGGAAGAATTGAGAAAAATCGGAAAAAACTTTTTGAAGTGTATAATATTGGATATGAAACTGCAAAAAAAAATTATGAAAAATTGAAAAAATATTTAGAAATATAATTTTTAACAAAAAGATAGCAAGAAGTCGTAGGCTTTCTACAAGTGGGAGATGAATTGCTTTTTTGTAAAAAAATTGAAAAAAGGATATGTCTATGATACAATTTTTGTATAAAATATCGAAGAGAAATCACTAATGATAAATTTCTAAAGAAATAATTAAAAATAATATTCAAAATCAAAAGGAGGTGTAATTTTATGAAATATAATTTAGCATTCAGATACAGAATTTATCCAAATAAAGAGCAGGAATTATTGATAAATAAGACTTTTGGATGTGTTCGTTTTGTTTACAATACGATTTTGTATGTTGCAAATAAATTTTATGAAGAAACGGGAAAAAATAAAATAATTACACCTGCCAGTTTGAAAAATGAAAACCAATTTTTGAAAGAAGTTGACAGTCTGGCACTTTCAAATGCTCAATTGAATGTAAAACGATCGTTTACAAATTTTTTTCAGAAGAGAGCGAAGTTTCCAAAGTTCAAATCTAAAAAGACTAGTGTTAAAAGTTATACGACAAATTGTGTGAACAATTCGATACGAATTGAAGAAAATAAATATTTAGTTTTGCCAAAATTGAAAAAAGTAAAATTGAAATATCATAGAGAAATAACAGAAGATTACAAGATAAAGTCAGTAACATTGACAAATAGCAATGGAAATTATTATGTTTCTGTTTTGACAGAATTTGAAAAAGAAATTCAAAAAAATCCAAGTAATGATAAAGTGATTGGACTTGATTTTTCGATGTCTGAACTATTTATCAGTTCTGAAAACCAAAGGGCTGATTATCCAAGATATTTTAGGATGTTGGAGAAAAAATTGAAAAAATTACAAAAATCATTATCAAGAAAAGTAAAATTTTCTAAAAATTGGTATAAGCAAAGATCGAAAATATCAAAACTTCATGAGTATATCAAAAATTGTCGAAGAGATTTCTTGCATAAATTATCGAAAAAATTATCTGAAGAGTACAATGCTGTGGTTGTTGAGGATTTGAATATGAAAGGGATGAGCCAGTCATTAAATTTTGGGAAAAGTGTAGGAGATAATGGATGGGGAATGTTCTTGAGAATGCTTGAGTATAAACTGATGTTTTTGGGAAAGCAATTTTTGAAGATAGATAAGTGGTTTCCATCGTCGAAAACTTGCAGTAAATGTGGAAATATTAAAGAGGAACTGAAATTATCAGAAAGAAGTTATAAATGTGAATGTTGTGGGATTGAAATTGATAGAGATTATAATGCGGCATTGAATATAAAAAACATTGGAAAAGCAATGTTGGAATATTAGGAAAATAAAAGAAGACAGGGCAGGAACTGCCCGAAGAGCTTGGTAAATATATTTGGCTAGCAAAAGCAGATACTTCCCAAGAAGCTCCCGCTTCTAAAAGCGGGAGTAGTTCACTAATATCTCTAATAAAAATATGAAATTATAAATTTTTATAAATAACTAATAAAAAAAATAAGAAGGGAGGGAAAAGTGAAAAATGAAAAAATTTGGTATGAACTGGATGCCTTTGCAAAGACATATTCTTCGATAATTAGTGAAGGAAGAACAACGTGTTTTAGACTTTCAGTATTGTTTTCTGAAAATGTTGATTTGATAATATTGGAAAAAGTAGTAATTTTACTTGAAGAGAAGTATCCGTTTTATAATTCTGAATTGAAAAAAGGTATTTTTTGGAATTATTTACAGCAAAAGAAGACTCATTTTATGATTGAGGAGGAAAAAACTTATCCTTGTACGGATATACAAAAAGATAATCCGTTGCGAATAATTTATTTTAATAATAAATTGTCAATAGAAATCGCACATTTTTTAACAGATGGGAAAGGTGCAATGCTGTTTTTTCAGGATTTAATTGAAGAATATACAGAAAAGAAGTATTTTTCTAAAAATATTAGGAATGAAAATTTTGAAAATAAGAGGATTATTGTTGAAAATAATGGAAAGAGTGAGGATAAGAATAAATTTAAAATAAAAAATAAAGATTTAGTAAATGATAAAAATTTAAAAAAAATGATTGATTTTCCCAAAATGATAGGCAGTAAAATTAAAAATTTTGAAAATAAAAGTTTTTTAGAAAATAAAAAAAAGATTTTAAAAAAAAATGAAGAAATATTTGGAAATTATGATGAGGAAAATAATGTAAAGGAAAATAAATATGTTGATCTTTATGAAAAATATATGAGGAAAGTAAGTAAGGAAACTACGATAAAATCTGCATTTCATTTACCAATGAAAATATTAGAGAAGGGACAGTATCATATTACGACTGGTGAGATTTATATTGATGATTTAAAAATGGAAAGCAAAAAGCATAAAACTACAATTGGAAAATATTTACTTGCGGTTTATTTTAAAATTTTGCTGGATAGGTATTCTAGTGCAAAAAATCCGATTGTTATTGGAGTTCCAGTTGATTTACGAAGAATTTTTGAGGAAAAAACATATAGGAATTTTTTTATAAATATAACTCCAAGTATAGATGCTAGCCTTGGAGCATATTCCCTATCTGAAATTATCACTTATTTGGATAATTATTTTGCCTTGAAAATTACAAAAAAAGAATTTTATAAAAGTATTTATAAAGCGATGAATCCAATGAGAAATATAATTATAAAATCTGTCCCATATTTGATAAAACGAATATTTTTTCCATTTATATTTGATTACTATGGAGAACGTGGCTATACAACAGGATTTTCCAATTTGGGAATTTTTAAAATTGATAAGAAATATGAAAAATATTTAAAGGGATTCAGATTTTTACCACCACCAAGTAAAAGATGTAAAATAAAAATGGGAGTTATAAGCGATAGTCAAAAAGTTTATATAAATTTTGGAAATTTAACTGCAGATTATGATATTGAAAGGGATTTTTTTGTTTATTTGAGAAAAAGAGGCATAAGATCTAAAATAATTACTAATTATTGAGAATATTATAAAAAAAATAATAAAGAAGGAAATGAAAATGTATTGTATAAAGTGTGGAGTAGAGCTGGAAGATGGAGTGAAAAGATGTCCGCTATGTGAAACGGCTGTTCCTGAAATAAAGGAAACGGAAGAAGAATTTGCAAGAGAATATCCGATTATTAATATAAATTTGTATGAAATGAAGATGAAAAAAGTGAAAAAAGCTATATTTCTATCATTTTTTACAATTTCAATTATTTCAATATTGGAGGTTTTTTTTCAAAATTTGATAATGTATGGGAAACTTGAATGGGGATATTATGCGATTCCATCTATTTTAGTCTTTGATTTGGGATTATTTGTATTTTTAGACTCTTATAGAATGAGAACAAATTTATTTTTGATATTGACTGGTCTTACAGTTTTTTTTCTTATACTTGATTTTGGAGATAAAAAATTAACTTGGAGCATAGGACGTGGAATTCCTATTGTTTTTGTATTTTATCTTATTAGCTTTGTTTTCTCGTATGTATGGGATAAACATAAAAGTGATAGGATGAAAATATTGAATTTTTTTATTTTTTTTGTTGGAATATTTCTTTTAGTTTTAGAATTAATTATAAGCAAAAAAATGACTTGGAGCATATTTTCTTCAATTCCATTATTTATTTTAAGCATAATGTTGCGATATGCCTACAAATCGTATAAGGAAGAGTTTAAGCGAAGATTGCACAGGTAACAAATATTGCTTATCTAGTTATCTTTATATAAATTGTAAAACTATTAAAATTATAATTGATTTAATATTAAAAACAAAGTAATTTGTAGTATACTCATACTGAAATTTGAGAGATTAAAAGGATCAAAAATTTCAAAAAATAAATATAAAAGATTGAAGAAAAGAGAGAGTGATTATTATGAAATCTACAAAAAAAATGATTTTAGCAACTTTAATTGGAGTATTGGCTATCGGTTCTATTGGTTATTCAGCTGTATCAAAAACTTCTAGAAAAAAAGCTGTAAATAAAACAGCAGTAACTTCTAAAAATTTAACAAGAAAATTTAGCTGCAGCAGCAGAAACGTAACAGTAGAAAATCTTTCAACAAATAAAGTTAGATTGACAGATGATAGCGGAAAAGTTTACAATTTAAAATTGACAAGATCTGCTAGTGGAGAATTATATTCAGGTAACGGAGTTTCTATTCAAATAAAAGGAAATGATGCTGTATTTACAGCAAGTGGAAATGATGAAAGCTGTAATTTAACAAGCGATTCAAATTCAAATAGCGGAAACTCAAATAAAGCTGCAAGTGGAAATTTATTAAGAAAATTTAGCTGTGATGGTTACCAAGATATAACAGTTGAAAATCTTTCAACAGATAAAGTAAAATTAGCTGATGGTTATGGAAGTATCTATAATTTAAATTCTACATCAGCTGCAAGTGGAGAAAAATATTCTGATGGAAATATTTCAATTCACATGAAAGGAAATGATGCTGTTTACACAGAAAATGGAAAAGATAAGAGCTGTACATTAAAAAGTACTGGTCATGGTTCTATTGAAGAATAATAGATTTGTTTAGAAAACTGTATTTAAAATTTGGAAAATAAAAATTTTAAAGCAAAGGATTTTATATTATTATAAAAAATTTTAATTGTTGGAAAAATTTAATCATATACTGAAAAGTAAAAAAGTTTAATATAAAAAAGCTGTTTATATAATTTTAATAGTTATATCAAATAGCTTTTTTTATTTCTCTAAAATATTTGATTTAAAAATTAAAATAAAACTATTATAGTTGAAAAGAATATGATAAAATTTGATAAAAGGTTTATACTATTTCTTATTTAAACAGCGAGCTAGTTATAAATTTTTTTGCAAGGATCAAGATTCTCTTGTCAGCAAATAATATAATTTTAAACGGAACCTAGTATAAACAATTTGATGTTAATAAATTTTAGAAAGGAGAAGTTGAGTGTTAAAAAATATAAAAGAAAGTTATCAGCATTCATATTTTTTGTATTTAAAATTGATAATAGCAGGTATTATTATTGGTTTTATTGTTGGAATAATTGATACGATTTTTGGAAGAGGATTGATTTGGATTGGAGATATTCGGAAGGAATATTTGTATTATTTTGTGCCTTTCTTGGCTTTGGCAGGACTTTTAATTGTTTTTATTTATCAAAAATTTGCTGGGAAAACTGGTAAGGGGATGGGACTAATTTTTGAAGTTGGTCATGGGACTGAGAAGGAGATTCCTTTAAGACTTGTTCCGATTCTGACGGTTGCGACTTGGATTACGCATTTGTTTGGGGGAAGTGCTGGGCGTGAAGGGGTTGCTGTGCAGCTGGGAGCGACGCTTTCTCATAGATTTAATAAGTACTTTAATTTTCCTGATAAGTCTAAAGTTTTTTTGGTAACAGGAATGGCGGCAGGCTTTGGTGGATTGTTTCAGACTCCGATTGCAGCGTTATTTTTTGGTTTAGAAGTTTTAGCATTGGGAAATTTGCAGTTATATGCTTTGCTTCCAGCTGTTGTTGCAGCATTTACTGCTAGTTGGACTTCATCTTTTCTAGGACTGGAAAAGTTTACTCACATTGTGAATACAACTTTATCAATAACTCCAACGACATTTGTAAAATTTGCAATTTTAGGAATAATTTTTGGATTTGCTGGAAATTTATTTGTTTATTTACAAAGTTTTTTGAAAAAATTTGCTGCAGAAAAAATTAAAAATCCATATTATCGAATTTTTATTATTGGAATTTTTCTTAGCATAATACTTTTATTATTGCACGAAGGTCGATATACTGGGCTTGGAACAAATTTAATTGAAAACAGTTTTTTAGGGAAACCAATTTTTGGATATGACTGGATATTAAAATTATTATTGACAACATTGACATTGGCTGCTGGATTTCAAGGTGGAGAAGTGACGCCACTATTTTCAATTGGAGCTTCATTGGGTGTTGTGATAGGGATTTTCTTTGGACTTCCGATTGAATTTGTTGCTGCGGCAGGGTATATCAGTGTATTTGGAAGTGCGACAAATACTTTATTAGCACCAATTTTTATTGGTGGAGAAGTTTTTGGATTTAATAATTTGCCATTTTTTGTGATAATTGTGATTTTTGCTTATCTGGTTAATCGGAAAATATCGACTTATGGATTGCAAAAAAACTATTTTGAAGAAATTGAGTAATTGTTTAGTTAAGTTGAAAAAAATAAAATTTGTTTTTATTTTCAAATAGATTCGGATATAGAGTTTTTTAGTTATAGATCAATAAAAAAGTAATAGTCGAAGTTCATTTGATAAATTTTTTAAATTCCAATAAATAATGAAATAAAAATATAGAATTAAGGTAAATATATATATAAATATTAAAAAATATTATATAATATTTATAAGTAATATGAAAGTAAAATAAGGAGGAAAAATGAAAAAAGCATTTGGAATTTTATTGGTTGGATTATTATCAATGTCGTTGGAGGCACATAGTAAGGATGCTAGTAGAAAGGTGACAAAACCAGTAAGAATAGATCAGAATATTTCTATTAAAAATAATGGAAATAAAGATTTAAATGAAGATTTTCCTGAACAAAAAATGATTGGAATGGCTAATCCTGCTTCAGTTTATTGTGTGGAACAAGGTGGGAAGTCGATTATTAGAAAAGATAAAGATGAAAATGAATATGGAATTTG